>JAVLCJ010000052.1:0-17688 GCA_031580875.1 Roseovarius sp. | reverse complement strand
AACCGACGACGGCGCTTGACGTGACGATCCAGGCCGAGATCCTGGCCCTGATCGACCGGCTGAAGCGCGAAACCGGCACCGCGGTCGTGTTCATCACGCACGACATGGCCGTCGTGGCCCAGATGGCGGATCGCGTGGTGGTGATGTATCGCGGCCACAAGATGGAGGAAGGCCCCGTCGCGCAGATCTTCGAGGCGCCGCAGCACGACTATACCAAGGCGCTGCTGGCCGCCGTGCCCCGGCTGGGCGAGATGCGCGGCAAACGCTACCTCGAACCCATGCGGCTGGTCGGCGCCGACGCGGCCACGCCCGAGCCCATTCCCGGCAGCGAGGACCGCCTGCTGGAGGTCGAGGGCCTCACCACCCGGTTCCCGGTGCGCGGCGGGCTGCTGCGCCGGAAGATCGCCAATGTCCATGCCGTCGAGGATGTTTCCTTCACGCTGAACAAGGGGCGCACGCTGTCGCTGGTGGGCGAATCGGGTTGCGGCAAGTCCACCGCGGGCCGGTCGATCCTGCGGCTGGTGGAGCCGCTGGCGGGGCGCGTGAACCTCGACGGCACGGATATCATCGCGCTTTCCGGGCCGAACCTGCGCCGCGCCCGGCTCGACATGCAGATGGTGTTCCAGGATCCGTTCGCCAGCCTCAACCCGCAACGCCGCCTGCGGGATCAGGTGGCCGAGCCGCTGATCAACTACAACCTGACGCGGGGCAGCGAAACGGAGGATCGCGTGGCGCGGCTTTTCGACCGGGTCGAGCTGCCGCGCAGCTTCCTTGGCCGCTACCCGCACGAGTTGTCGGGCGGCCAGCGCCAGCGCGTGGCCATCGCCCGGGCGCTGGCGCTTAACCCCAAGCTGATCGTGGCCGACGAGGCGGTGAGCGCGCTTGACGTGAGCGTGCAGGCGCAGGTTCTGAACCTGATGCTGGAATTGCAGGCGGAGCTGGGCCTGAGCTATCTTTTCATCAGCCATGACATGGCCGTTGTCGAGCGTGTCAGCCACGACGTCGGCGTGATGTATCTGGGCCGCATCGTCGAGAAGGGGCCGCGCCCGGCGGTGTTCGAGAACCCGCAGCATCCCTACACCCAAGCGCTGATGAAAGCGGTGCCGATCGCCGATCCGGCGCGCCGCAAGACCGAAAAGGACTTGAACTTCCGCCCGATCCCGTCCCCTATCCACCCGATCGGCCATGAACCGGAGCCGCCGGTTTACGCGGAGGTCGAGCCCGGGCATTTCATGCTGACCTCCGAGAGCGGCTACTGAGGAAAGGAGAAGCCCATGCCCGTCAAGAACCGTTTCGCGGAACTGCACGATGATATCACCGCGTGGCGCCGGGATATCCACGAGAACCCGGAAATCCTGTATGAAACCCACCGGACGAGCGCGCTGGTCGCCGACAAGCTGAGGGATTTCGGCTGCGACGAGGTGGTCACCGGGATCGGCCGCACCGGCGTCGTCGGCGTGATCAGGGGCCGGCAGACCGGCTCGGGCAGGGTGATCGGGCTGCGCGCGGACATGGATGCGCTGCCGATTCACGAGGAAACCGGGCTCGACTACGCGTCCAAGACACCGGGCGCCATGCATGCCTGCGGCCATGACGGGCATACGGCCATGCTTCTCGGGGCGGCCCGCTACCTTGCCGAGACGCGCAATTTCGATGGCACCGTCGTCGTGATCTTCCAGCCCGCCGAGGAAGGCGGCGGCGGCGGCAAGGAAATGTGCGATGACGGCCTGATGGCGCGTTTCGGGATCCAGGAAGTCTACGGGATGCATAACTGGCCGGGCCGGCCGGTGGGCAGCTTCGCCATCCGGCCGGGGCCGTTCTTTGCCGCCACCGACCAGTTCGACATCACCGTGAAAGGCCGGGGCGGCCATGCCGCCAAGCCGCACGAGACGGTGGATACCACCGTGATGGCCAGCCATGTCGTCACAGCGCTGCAGACCATCGCCAGCCGCAATGCCGACCCCGTCGATCAGATCGTCGTTTCCGTGACCGCCTTCGAGACCTCGTCGAAGGCCTTCAATGTCATCCCCGCGCGGGTGACGCTGCGCGGCACCGTACGCACCATGAGCCCCGAGATGCGCGACCTTGCCGAAACGCGTCTGCGCGCGCTGACCGAGAATATCTGCGCCGGTTTCGGCGGCGAGGCCGAGATCACCTATTACCGCGGCTACCCGGTGATGAAGAACCATGCCGAGCAGACGGATTTCGCGGCCGAGGTCGCGCGCTCGGTCAGTGGGCAGTGCGACGAGGCACCGCTCGTCATGGGCGGGGAGGATTTCGCCTTCATGCTGGAGGAGCGGCCGGGCGCCTACATCCTCGTGGGCAACGGCGATACCGCGATGGTCCACAACCCCGATTACAACTTCAACGACGGGGCGATCCCGGCCGGGTGCAGCTGGTGGGCGGGCATCGTGGAGCAGCGCATGCCGGTCGCGGGGTGACGGCGCGGCCCGGTCAGCCCTCGCGCCAGAGCGCCTCGTAGACCGCGCCGATCCCGTCGGCCTCGGCCGTGATGCTGAAACGGGTCTCCGCCGTCTGGCGGGCGTCGCGGGCCATCTCGCCATGCCGCCCGGGTGACCCCAGCAAGGTATCGAGCGCCGCGGCACAGGCCGGCGCGTCATCGCCGGGCAGGATGATGCCCGCACGCCCGCCATCGGCGAACCGGCGGTAATAGCCCGTGTCGGTGGCAAGGAACGGCACGCCCGACGCCATCGCCTCGAGCGGGGCCATGCCGTAGCCCTCGTAGCGCGGCAATTGCACGACGGCCGAAAGCGCCCGCATCAGCCCGGGAAGGTCCCGTGCCGCCACCTCGCCCGGGAAAAGGATCCGGTCCGACAGGCCGGCCTTTGCGACACGCGCCCTGAGGCCGTCCAGAAAGCCGCGGTCGCCGCGCGCCGCCCGCCCGATGACAAGGGCGGTCACGTCCGGGTGGCCGGGCAGCAGGCGCAGCATCGCCTCGACGAAACGGTCGGTGCCCTTCTCGGGCCGGATGCGCCCGATGGTGGCGATCCCGCGCGCGCCCGCAAACCCCGTCGCGCGCCACGCGGCCGCCCGGTCAGGCGCGGGCGAAAACCGCGCCGTGTCAACGCCATGCGGGACGACGCCGCGCACATGCGGCACGAAATCGGCGGCCTTTTCGGTGGTGGCGATCACCGCGTCCATGCGCGAGATCAGCCAGCGCGGCAGGGCGGAATGGCGGCGCTGCGCGGCCGAGGTGAACACGATCCTGACAGGCAGGCGCAGCATGTCGCGCGCGAAGAGGGCGCAGCGCATTTCCGGATTCCGCCGGACGTGCCAGATGGTGAAGGGCCGCCCGGGCGGGGGCCGGCGCGACAGGGCGAGGGCGTCCCGCTTGCGCACCGGGGCAGGGCAGCCGGGCAATGGCCGGCCGACGAGCACGAGGTCATGGCGCCCGGCCTGCACGCCCACCACGCCGGCCGCCGTTGCCGAGACACCGGTGAAATTCCGGTTGAAATTGGTGACGATCAGGTCGGGCACGTCCGGCCTCTGCTTGCGGGGCACGGCGTCCCTACCGCAGCCCGAGCGCGTTGGAAAGGGCGCCCGTCATCTCGTCAAGCACATCCTGCTGGCCGCGGGCGAACGCTGTCGCGGCCTCCTGCATCGCCGCGCGCGCCGCCCCGTCGGCCAGAAGCGCCGTTACCGCCCCGGCCAAGGCCTGCGTATCCGCGACCTGACGTCCCGCGCCGGCCCGGTCGAGCGCCGGGTAGGCCTGCGCGAAATTGGCGTAGAGCGGCCCGTGCAGGATGGCCGAGCCGGCATGGGCCGGCTCGTACGGGTTGTGGCCGCCGACGGGGGTGAACGACCCGCAAAGACAGGTTACCGGGCAAAGCGCGTACCACAGCCCGGTTTCGCCAAGCGTGTCGGCGAGGTAGACCGCCGTGTCGCCCCCGATCTCCTCGCCCGTGCTGCGGCGCGCGGCGGCAAGGCCAGCGGCGGTGATCTGGGCCGCGATCTGGGACGCGCGGTCCGGGTGGCGGGGCACCAGGATGAGCAGCGCATCCGGGGCATGCCGCCGTACCTCGCGATGCGCCGCCAGCATGATCTCGTCCTCGCCCGGGTGGGTGGAGCTGGCAAGCCAGACGGGGCGCGGGCCGAGCTTCCGGCGCAGCGCGTCCAGGTCGGAGGGATCATGGGGCAGGGGGCCGGCGAGGCTCTTGAGGTTCTGCCCGGCGGCGGCCTGCGCAAGGCCGAGCGCTTGAAGGTGGTCGGCCGTGCGCTGATCCTGGCAATGGATCATCCCGAACGGCGCCAGGAGGTACCGCGCCGTTCGTGCGAACCTTTGCCAGCCCCGCGCCGATCGGTCGGACAGCCGCGCGTTGACCAGTGCCAGCGGCACGCCGCGTGCGCGTGTTTCCTGCAACATGCGCGGCCAGAGCTCGCTTTCGACGAAAATGGCGGCGTCCGGGCGCCAGTGATCAAGAAACCGCGCGACGGCGCGTCGGGTGTCCAGCGGTGCGAACTGGTGTTGCGTCCGCCGCGGCAGGCGCCCGGTCAGGATCTTGGCCGAACTCGCCGTGCCCGACGTGATCAGGAAGGCAAGGTCGGGCGCGCGCCGGCCCCAGTGGTCGATCAGCCGCAGGATCGAAAGGCTTTCACCGACGGAGGCCGCGTGGAACCAGACACACCGGCTGTCAGGGCGCTGCGCGGTCGCGCGGCCCAGACGCTCGTGCAGACGTGCGTCCGCGATACCCTGCGCGCGCAGCTTGGCCCTGACCCGGCGCCACGCAAGCGGCGCGATCAGTTCGACCGCCGCGTTGTAAACCCGTATCGGCAGAGGCGCCGCGGCCCCGGACATCACCCGCCGGTATGGCTCATGTGGCGCGCAACCCGGCCGTCCACGGATTGACGTGAATAATCGAAATCATGGCCCTTGGGCTTGCGCGTGATGGCATCCCGGATCGCGGTTTCGAGGGGCGCGTTGTCGTTGGGGTGGTTGCGCAGCGGTGCCCGCAAATCGGCCATGTCGTCCTGCCCGAGGCACATGTAAAGCTCGCCGGTGCAGGTCAGGCGCACGCGGTTGCAGCTTTCGCAGAAATTATGCGTCAGGGGCGTGATGAACCCGATCTTCTGACCCGTCTCCTCCAGCCGCACGTAACGCGCCGGCCCGCCGGTGCGTTCGGCCAGTTCGGTCAGCGTGTAGCGTTCCGACAGCTCCGCCCGCAGGTCGCTGAGCTTCCAGTACTGGTCCAGACGGTCCTCGTTGCCGATATCGCCCATCGGCATGACCTCGATGAAGGTCAGGTCCATGTCGCGGTCCCGGCACCATTCGACCAGCGTGAACAGCTCGTCCTCGTTGAAGCCTTTCAGCGCCACCGTGTTGATCTTGACCCGCAGCCCCGCGCGCTGCGCCGCGTCGATCCCCTTGAGAACCTGCGGCAGGCGGCCCCAGCGGGTGATATCGGCGAATTTCTGCTCATCCAGCGTATCGAGCGAGATGTTCACACGCCGCACGCCCGCGGCGTACAGCGCCTCGGAAAACCGTTCCAGCTGACTGCCGTTGGTGGTCAGCGTCAACTCCTTCAGGGCGCCGGATTCGAGGTGCCGGGTCATGGCGTTGAAGAACGTCATGATGTCCTTGCGCACCAGCGGCTCCCCGCCGGTGATGCGCAGTTTCTCGACGCCCATGCCGACGAAGGTGGAACACATGCGGTCGAGTTCCTCCAGTGTCAGAAGTTCCTTCTTGGGCAGGAACGTCATGTTCTCGGACATGCAGTAGACGCAGCGGAAATCGCAGCGATCGGTGACCGACACGCGCAAGTAAGAAATGGCGCGCTGAAAGGGATCTATGAGCGGTTCTGTCATGGTCGGAACCTATGGCGCTCAAAGATCGGCCGCAAGCCCGTTCTTCGCGATTGCCGGCCCCTGGCAGGCCGCGATAGTCTCGACCCATGAGACATGTTTCGATCCTGATGCTTGCGGTCGCGACCGCTGCGGGCTGCGCCGAGTTGCAATCGCCCGACCCGGCAGTGCCCGAGGCGCCGGTTAACCCGGTGCCGCGGCCCGCCCCGCTCGATGAGCCAGAAAGCGCCGAGCGCGGTGCCGTTGGCGAGGTCGGCGTCACGATCGCCTCGCTCGGGGCGCCCGCGGAACCGGGATCGTGGCTCAAGACCCCGCTGGTCGCGACGCCCGGGCGCGGGCAGGTGACGGATACGGCAACCGGCCGGTCGGTGAACGTCGATCTCATCCCGCTCGACGCCGCACGCGGGTCGGGCAGTCGCCTGTCACTTGCCGCATTCCAAGCGATCGGTGCGCCGTTGACGTCTTTGCCCGAGCTGCGCGTGCGGCGGCTGGCGGAGTAACCCGGGGAAGCCCCTCGGCCCCCGGCCGCCCGCCATCGCCGATGGCAGGCGGCGCCGCGCGCGGGGACCGCCGTGATACCGCCGTCATGCCGTCACGCCGCCGCCGGCGCGTTTCGCGTCATTCGACGGTGACGGACTTGGCGAGGTTGCGCGGCTGGTCCACGTCGGTGCCCTTGGCGACGGCGGTGTGATAGGCCAGCATCTGCGCCGGCAGGGCATAGAGGATGGGGGTCAGCATCGGGTGGATGTCCGGCAGGGTGAGGGTCTGCCAGACGCCCTCCGCGGCTTCGGCAGCGCCCTTGGCATCGGTGATCAGCATGACCTTGCCGCCACGGGCCATGACCTCCTGCATGTTCGAGACGGTCTTGTCAAAAAGCCGGTCATGGGGGGCCATGACGATGACGGGCATTTTCCTGTCGATCAGGGCGATGGGGCCGTGCTTTAGCTCGCCCGAAGCATAAGCCTCGGCGTGGATATAACTGATTTCCTTTAGTTTTAGCGCACCTTCAAGCGCGAGCGGGTACATCAGGCCGCGGCCCAGGAACAATGCGCTCGGCGCGTCGGCCAGCCGGCGCGCGGCCGTGTCGAAGCTCGGGTCCAGCTCCAGCGTTCGGGTCAGCGTGGCCGGCAGCCCGCGCAGCGCCGAGAGCCTGTCTGCCAGCTCGTCCTCGGTGATCGCGCCGCGCGCGGCGGCGGACCGCAGCGCCAGCAGCAACAGCACGGTGAGCTGGCAGGTGAAGGCCTTGGTCGAGGCGACGCCGATCTCGACGCCGGCATGGATGGGCAGCGCCACGTCGCTTTCGCGGGCGATGGAGCTTTCGGGCACATTGACCACCGACAGGATACTCCGGGCCCGACCACGGCAATAGCGCAGGGCGGCCAGCGTGTCGGCCGTCTCGCCCGACTGGCTGACGAAGAGCGCGGCGGTGCCGTCGCTCAGCGGGGGCTCACGGTAACGGAATTCCGAGGCGATGTCGATCTCGACGGGCAGGCCGGCGATTCGTTCGAACCAGTACTTGGCGGTCTGGCAGGCATAATAGGCGGTGCCGCAGGCGACCATGACCAGACGGTCAATGCCCGTGAAATCGAGCCCCGAGCCGGGCAGGGCGATGCCGCGGCCGTCCGCCGTGAGATAATGCGACAGCGCCTCGCCGATCACCGTGGGTTGCTCGGCGATTTCCTTGGCCATGAAATGGCTGTGCCCCCCCTTGTCGACCCGGGCCGCGTCGATTCGGACCTCGCGGATCTCGCGCTCGGCCGGCATGCCGTCGGCGTCGCGGACGGTCATGCCTTCGCGGGTGAGGATGGCCATGTCGCCTTCCTCGAGATAGGTGATCCGGCTGGTGAGCGGCGCAAGCGCGATGGCGTCCGAGCCGACGAACATCTCGCCCTCGCCATGGCCCACGGCCAGGGGGCTGCCCTTGCGCGCGGCGATCATCATGTCGGGTTCACCATCAAAGAGGAAGCACAGCGCATAGGCGCCTTCCAGTCGCGCCAGGGTGCTTGTCGCGGCTTCGGCCGGGCTCTGGCCCTGCGCGAGGTAGTGGCTCGCAAGCAGCGCGACCGTCTCGGTGTCCGTATCCGTCTCGAACCCAATCCCGAGGCCTGCAAGCTCACTGCGCAATTCCCGGTAATTCTCGATGATGCCGTTATGCACCACGGCGACCGGGCCGGCGCGGTGAGGATGGGTGTTGGACAGGTTGGGCGCACCGTGGGTGGCCCAGCGGGTGTGCCCGATACCGGCCTTTCCGGCCAGCGGCTCGTGTACCAGCAGGTCGGAGAGATTGATCAGCTTGCCGACCGCGCGGCGCCTGTCCAGCCGGCCGTCGTCGAGCGTGGCGATGCCAGCGCTGTCATACCCGCGATATTCCAGCCGCTTGAGCGCCTCGACCAGAATGGGCGCCGCCTCGTGCTGGCCCAGAACCCCAACGATACCGCACATCTATTCCGCTCCCGTGTCACGTTTGGCTTTTTGCGCCCTCAGACGCTCGAAGAGTTTGCGGGCGAGGCCCGGCTTGTTGCTCTGATCGGCCCGCGCGATGGCCAGCGCGTCGCCGGGGACGTCCCGCGAGATGACCGAGCCCGAGCCCGTCATCGCCCCGTCACCAATTCGGACAGGGGCCACGAGCATCGTGTCCGAACCGATGAAGGCGCGGTCGCCGATCTCGGTGCGGTGCTTCATCACCCCGTCATAATTGCAGGTGATCGTGCCCGCGCCGATATTGGCTTCTGCGCCGATCCGGGCGTCGCCGATGTAGCTGAGATGGTTGACCTTGCCGCCCCGCCCGATGCTGGCCTGCTTGACCTCGACGAAATTGCCCACGCGCGCGGCTTCGGCCAGGTCGGTGCCCGGCCGCAGCCGGGCATAGGGGCCCACCTCGGCCCCGGCGGCCACGCTGGCCCCTTCAAGGTGCGAAAACGCCCGGATCCGCGCGCCACCGGCGACGGTTACACCGGGCCCGAAAACCACGTTGGGCTCGACGATCGTGTCGCGCCCGATTTCCGTGTCGTGCGAGAAATGCACCGTGTCGGGGGCGGTGAGCGTGACGCCACCCGCCATCGCCGCCGCCCGCGCGCGATCCTGAAAGGCGGCCTCGGCAGCGGCCAGGTCCGCGCGCGAGTTCACGCCCATCGTCTCGGCCTCCTCGCAGGCCACGGCGGTGGCTGACAGGCCCTGCGCCCGGGCCAGCGCGACGATGTCCGTGAGGTAGTATTCGCCGGCGGCATTCTCGTTGTCCACGGCGTCGATCAGGTCGAAGAGCGTGGCCGCGTCGGCCGCGATCACGCCACTGTTGCAGAAATCGATCGCGCGCTCGTCGGCGCGGGCATCCTTGAACTCGACGATCCTCTCCAGTTCCTCCCCGGACATGACGAGCCGACCGTACCGGCCCGGATCGGCGGCCCGGAACCCCAGAACGACAACGTCATGGGTCGCGCGCGCCTCGGCCATGCGGGCCAGCGTTTCGGGCCGGATGAAGGGCGTGTCTCCGTAAAGGACAATGACATCGCCGTTGAAACCCGCCAATGCCGGTGCGGCTTGCGCCACGGCATGCGCGGTGCCGAGCTGTTCGTGCTGCAGCACGACCTGTGCCGCCGCGTCATAATCCCGCGCCGCCCGTGTCACGGCATCGGCCCCGTGCCCGGCGACGACGACGCGGCGTGCTGGCGACAGCGCTTCGCCCGATGCCATCGCGTGAACCAGTAGCGGCAATCCGCCGACGCGATGAAGAACCTTCGGCAAATCCGAGACCATGCGGGTCCCTTTGCCGGCGGCGAGTATAACCAATGACGTGGGCATTATCTTCTCTTTATGTCAATACGACTCTTTCGTTTCCCGCCGCGCCGTTCTATCCGGTTGCTGTCTCGATGCAAGGGCGCGCGCTATCAAACAAGATTGCGTGATATGACAGGACTGCGCGAAAACCCGCGCAGGATGATTTCCGGGAGTAGCGTGACATGCGAACGGTCGTTTTCGATCTCGATGGGACATTGATGGACACGAGTGCCGACCTGATCGGCGCGGCCAACGCGACTTTCGCGGCGATCGGCGCATCGGTGCGTCTGGACCCGGTGGCGGACGCGACGACGGCGTTCCAGGGCGGGCGCGCGATGCTGCGGCTGGGCTTCGAACGGCTTGGCGGCGCGGCCCGGCCAGAGGAGATAGACCGGTATTATACGGATCTCCTGAGGTTTTACGCCGACGAAATCGACACGCACACGACCCTCTATCCCGGCGCGATGACGGCGGTGGCGGACCTGCGCAGCGCCGGGTACCGCGTAGCGGTATGCACCAACAAGCCAGAGGCGCTGGCGCGTCGCCTGATGCAGCGGCTGGGAGTACTCGACGCGTTCGGCGCGCTGATCGGGGCCGACACGCTGCCCGTGC
The DNA here is from genome assembly GCA_031580875.1 of Roseovarius sp. Classification (GTDB taxonomy): domain Bacteria; phylum Pseudomonadota; class Alphaproteobacteria; order Rhodobacterales; family Rhodobacteraceae; genus Roseovarius. Next base: position 7,482 of record JAVLCJ010000052.1, on the reverse strand, counting down.
GCAAGCCCGATCCCGAACCCTTGCGCGAATGCGTCCGGCGCGCGGGCGGTGATCCGGCGCGGTGCCTGCTGGTCGGGGACACGCAGACCGATCGCGATACGGCACGTGCCGCCGCGGTGCCGTCCGTGCTTGTCAGCTTCGGCCCGACAGGCGCCGGCGTCGCCGACATGGCGCCGGAGGGGATGATCGGTCATTACGACGAGCTGCCCGGCGTGGTGAGGGAGCTGATCGGGTAGGGCGTTTTCGACGGATGCACATGTGAGGTTCGGATTTTCGAAAGCCATTCCGAAAAAGAAGCCGTCGACATTGACCGCAAGCGGTGTTGGGCGCAGAACTGGCACATGACGGAGAAGTTCGAAGGCAGTTTCACTCAGCAGGAACCGATTCCCCAGGAGGGGATCGACGCCGCGCTGGCCGTGATGCGCAGCGGCCGGTTGCACCGGTACAACCTTGCCGACGGCGAAATGGGCGAGACCGCGGTCCTTGAACGCGAATTCGCCGACTGGACCGGCGCGCGGTACGCGCTGGCGGTGGCGTCGGGGGGCTACGCGCTGGCGACGGCGCTCCGCGCGGTCGGGGTGGGGCCGGGCGACAGGGTGCTCAGCAACGCCTTTACGTTGGCGCCCGTGCCGGGCGCGATCGCGAGCGTGGGCGCCATGCCGGTATTCGTCGGGGTGACAGAGGAACTGACGATCGATCTGGCCGACCTGGCTGAAAAGGCCGACCGGGCAGACGTGCTGATGCTCAGCCACATGCGCGGCCACATGTGCGACATGGACCGCCTGATGGAGATCTGCAACGGCGCTGGCCTGACCCTGATCGAGGATTGCGCGCACACGATGGGCGCGGCATGGCGCGGCAAGGCGTCGGGACGGTGGGGGCGGATCGGCTGTTATTCGACCCAGACATACAAGCACGTCAATTCAGGCGAGGGCGGCTTCCTCGTGACGGACGATGACGAGATCGCGGCGCGGGCGACGATCCTGTCGGGGTCTTACATGCTTTACGGCCGCCACGGCACGGTTCCCCCCGAGGACGTGTTCGAGCGGGTCAAGTACGAAACTCCCAATGTTTCAGGGCGGATGGACAATCTGCGCGCGGCGATTCTCAGGCCGCAACTGGCGCGGCTTGACGCGCAATGCGCGGCATGGAACGCGCGCTACCGGACGGTTGAAACGGGTCTGCGGGGGACACCCGGCCTGCAGGTTGTCGACAGGCCCGAGGCGGAAAGTTTCGTGGGCTCGTCCATCCAGTTCCTTTTACTGGACTGGGCGGATGACGCGATCGCGGAGGTTCTGGAGAGATGCCGCAACCGCGGGGTGGAGCTGAAATGGTTCGGCAGTCCGCAGCCCGAGGGCTTCACCAGCCGCTATGACAGCTGGCGCTACGCCCCGAGCGAGCGGATGCCGCGCAGCGACAGGGTTCTCAGGGCGATCCTCGACATGCGGCTGCCGTTGACCTTCAGCCTCGAGGATTGCGCCCTGATCGCCCGGATCATCCGCGCCGAAGTCGGCGCCGTCTACCAGGGCACTTCCTGACGGGCGGTGGCGCCGCCGCCGCTGGCGCGGCTGTCTCCCTTGTTCTTGACGTGCGGTAATGCGTCGGCATCGCGGCGGTAGCACGACCGTGTCCCGCGGCGTCCGGGCATGTCGCGGGATTGACGGCCATCTTTTCTTGCGCCTATAAATGAACAGGTGTTCAATAAATGTCGGCGGCAGGAGTGAGGGCGCATGTATAACGCGGTGATGCAGTTCGATCTGGGGGCGGACGTGAACGCGCTGCGCGACATGGTCCATCGCTGGGCACAGGACAGGGTGAAGCCGATGGCCGCCGCCATCGACGACTCCAACGCATTTCCCGCCCCGCTCTGGCAGGAAATGGGGGACCTCGGGCTGCTGGGAATTACCGTGCCGGAAGACATGGGCGGCGCCGGCATGGGGTACCTCGCCCATGTCGTGGCCGTGGAGGAGATCGCCCGCGCCTCGGCCAGCGTGGCCCTGTCCTACGGTGCGCATTCCAACCTTTGCGTCAACCAGATCAAGCTCAACGGAAGCGAGGCGCAGAAGGCGGCCTACCTGCCGAAACTCGTCAGCGGGGAGCATGTGGGCGCGCTGGCCATGTCGGAGGCGGGCGCGGGCAGTGACGTGGTGTCCATGAGCTTGCGCGCCGAGAAGCACAACGATCATTTCCGCCTGACCGGCAGCAAGTACTGGATCACCAACGGCCCGGATGCCGACACGCTGGTCGTCTATGCCAAGACCGACCCCGAGGCCGGGGCCAAGGGGATCACCGCGTTCCTGATCGAGAAGGGAATGAAGGGATTCTCGACAAGCCCGCATTTCGACAAGCTGGGGATGCGGGGCAGCAACACGGCCGAGCTGATTTTCGACGACGTCGAGGTGCCGTTCGAGAACATCCTCGGCGAGGAGGGCAAGGGCGTGCGTGTGCTCATGTCAGGGCTTGATTACGAACGCGTGGTCCTTGCCGGGATCGGCACCGGCATCATGGCGGCCTGTCTGGACGAGGTGATGCCCTACATGTCCGAGCGCAAGCAGTTCGGCCAGCCGGTCGGAAACTTCCAGCTGATGCAGGGCAAGATGGCGGACATGTACACGGCGATGAATTCGGCGCGGGCCTATGTCTACGAGGTGGCCAAGGCCTGCGACCGCGGGGACGTGACCCGGCAGGACGCCGCCGCCTGCTGCCTGTATGCCAGCGAGGAGGCGATGAAGCAGGCGCACCAGGCGGTGCAGGCCATGGGCGGCGCGGGGTTCCTGAACGATGCGCCCGTGGCGCGGATCTTCCGCGACGCCAAGCTGATGGAAATCGGGGCGGGCACGTCCGAGATCCGCCGGATGCTTGTCGGGCGCGAGATGATGGGGGCGATGGGATGATGCCCCGCTGGGTGTGGTTCCTGTCGCTGGGCGGTCTTGTCGCCGTGGTGGCCGGGCTGGGCCTGTTGCTGGGCGGGCGCGCGGTGCTGACCACCGAGACAGCCGTGATCGAACGCGTCGCCGCCCGCTACGTGGCCGAGGCCGGGGGCGGCGCCGCTGTCAGTGACTGCGCGGCGCGGCCGGCGCGATCCGCCCGGTTGTGGCTGGTGATCGCGTGTGACGCGGGCGAGGGGCCGAAGCGGACGTATTTCGTTGACGATTACGGCCGCGTCGCCGATCGCGAGACCGGGAGCTGAGCAGCATGAAGGCGGCACCATGCTGAACCACGCGCCATACGAAGCGCTTCGCGCCGGCTTCGCGTGGGGCGTGCCGGAGCGGCTGAACATGGCCGTTCAGGCCTGCGATCACCGGGCCGACACGGACCCCGGCAAGGTGGCCATCATCGACCTGACAGACGCACGCGCGGAGGTCACGTTCGCCGGTCTGCGTCGTATGGCGGACGGGCTGGCGCACGCGCTGATGGCGCGGGGCGTGGGCCCCGGTGATCGTGTGGGTGTCCTGCGCAGCCAAGGGGCGTGGTGCGCGGCCGCGCATATCGCGATCTGGAAAACAGGGGAAATTTCAATACCATTGTTCAAACTCTTCAGGCACGATGCCCTGCGGTCGCGGCTGCGTGACGCCGGGGCGCGCGTGGTGGTGAGCGACAGGGCCGGCCTGCCGATGCTGGCCGGTCTTGACGGCGTGTCAGCGCTGGTTCCCGAAATGACGGACCTGCCGACGGCGAGGTTCGAGACCGCCGATACCCGGGCCGAGGATCCGGCCGTGCTGATGTACACATCGGGCACCACCGGCAGCCCGAAAGGCGCGCTGCATGCGCATCGCGTGCTGACCGGGCATCTGCCCGGCGTCGAGCTGAGCCACGATTTTCTCGGCGCACCGGGCGATTGCCTCTGGACGCCGGCGGACTGGGCGTGGATCGGCGGGCTGTTCGACGTCCTGATGCCGGGGCTGGCGCTCGGAGTGCCGGTCGTTGCCGCCCGGCTGGACAAGTTCACCGCCGGGGATGCGGCAAGGATCATCCGTGAAGGGGCTGTCCGAAACGTGTTTTTCCCGCCGACAGCGCTGCGCATGTTGAAAGCCGCCGATGCGCGTCTGCGGGGATTGCGCAGCGTCGCCAGCGGCGGGGAGCCGTTGGGCGCCGAGATGCTGGGCTGGGGGCGCGATGCGCTCGGGGTCACGATCAACGAGTTCTACGGCCAGACCGAATGCAACATGGTCGCCACTTCCTGCGCCGCGCTGTTCGATCAGCGGCCGGGCTGCATCGGCAAACCGGTGCCGGGCCACGACCTTGCCGTGCTCGACCCCGAGGGGCGGCCGACGCCGGGCGAGGGGGACGTGGCCATCCGCCGCGGCTCGGCCTCGATGATGCTGGGATACTGGAACCGGCCCGAGGCGACGGCGGCCAAGTTTCGCGGCGACTGGCTTGTGACCGGGGACAGGGGGCGGTGGGACGGCGATTTCCTGCGGTTCATCGGGCGCGAGGACGACGTGATCACCTCGGCGGGGTACCGCATCGGCCCGGCGGAGATCGAGGATTGCCTGATGACGCATCCGGCCGTGGCGACCGCGGCCGTCGTGGGCAAGCCCGACGCCCTGCGCACCGAGATCGTGAAGGCCTATGTCGTTGTCAGGGCCGGCTGGCGCCCCGGCGCGGCCTTGGGCGACGCGCTTCGCGCGCATGTCAAAGACCGTCTTGCAGCCCATTGTTATCCAAGGGAGATCGATTTTTTCGACGCCTTGCCCCTGACCGTGACCGGGAAGGTCATGCGCAAGGAATTGAGGGCGCGGGCGGTTGCGGAGGGCCCGTCATGAACACCTGGTCAAGGATGCCCACCGGGGCCGGCGCGTTGGCCGGCCCCCTGACGACTTTGCCGGGCGGTTCCTCAGAATTTCATCACGTAGGAGACGCCGAAGACCCACGGGTCGATCTTGACCTTGCCGATGTCGGCGCCGCCGACATTGGCGTCGGTCTCGATATCGATCCAGCGCACATCGGTGCGGATCGCCGCGCGATCGCTGACCGCGAAGTCCACGCCGGCATGCAGCGCCAGGCCCCAGGAATCGTCGAGGGACAGGGCCGCGCCGTTGTCCAGCTTGTCATCCCAGAACGTGGTGTAGTTGAGGCCGGCGCCGATGAAGGGCGTGATGCCGGAATCGTTGGTGAAGTGGTATTGCAGCGACAGCGTCGGCGGCAGGTGCTTGGTGGAGCCGATATCACCCGTTCCTTGCGCCTCGATGTCGTGCTCGAACGGCCACGCCGCCAGCACCTCGATGCCGACATTGTCGGCCACGAAGTATTCGAAGGTCAGAGTCGGGCGGGCATTGTCGCCGGCGCGGAGGTTGAGCCCGGCAACGGACGTGCTGCTGTAGCTGTCATCGGGCGCGACGTAGCCCATCCCCAGCCCGAGTGTCATGTCGCCCTGTTCCTGCGCGAGCGCCGGGGCGGCTGCGGTGGCGAGGGCGACGGCGAGCGTGAATGCTGTGGTCTTTTTCATGGTCTTTCCATTTTTCGAACTGCGCGTGCGGTTCTGCGCCCGGCGCGCGGGTGCTGCCTTGACCCATGTCAAAATCCGGCATCCCGGCCCCGATGTGGCAATTCGGCAACAGCGCGGCGCGGCGCGGCAAGGGAGGCGGCATGAAACTGCGATCGGCAATCACGACGGCGTCCGAGACCTACAAGACGAACCACGCGGCGAACCTCGCGGCCCTGCAGGAGGTCGGGGCGGCCGCCGCGACCGCCGAGGCGGGCGGCGGCGCGGCCGCGCGCGCCCGTCACGAGGCCCGCGGCAAGATGCTCCCGCGGGAGCGCGTGGCGGCCCTGCTGGACCCGGGCAGCCCGTTCCTCGAGGTCGGGGCCACGGCGGCGCACGGGCTCTATGACGGGGCGGCGCCCTGCGCGGGCGTCATCGCGGGCGTGGGCCGCGTGCAGGGGCGCGACTGCATGGTCGTGTGCAACGACGCGACGGTGAAGGGCGGCACCTACTACCCGATGACCGTCAAGAAGCACCTGCGCGCACAGGAAATCGCCGCCGAATGCCGGCTGCCCTGCATCTACCTCGTGGATTCGGGGGGCGCGAACCTGCCCAACCAGGACGAGGTGTTCCCCGACCGTGACCATTTCGGGCGCATCTTCTACAACCAGGCCAACATGAGCGCGCAGGGCATTCCCCAGATCGCGGTGGTGATGGGAAGCTGCACCGCCGGCGGGGCCTACGTGCCCGCCATGTCCGACGTGACGATCATCGTGAAGGAACAGGGGACGATCTTCCTCGCCGGGCCGCCACTGGTGAAGGCCGCCACGGGCGAGGTCGTCACCGCCGAGGACCTCGGGGGCGGGGACGTGCACACGCGCCTGTCGGGCGTTGCCGACTACCTTGCCGAGGATGACGTCCACGCGCTGGCGCTGGCGCGGCGGGCCGTGGGCTCGGCGGGGCGGGCCGGCCCCGGTCCCGGCGGCCCCGAATGGGCCCCCCCCGAGCCGCCCGCCCACGACCCCGGGGAATTGCTCGGCGTGGTGCCGGCCAGCCTGAGCACGCCCTACGACATTCGCGAGGTCATCGCGCGGCTGGTCGACGGGTCGCGCTTCGACGTGTTCAAGGCGCGTTTCGGCGAAACACTGGTCTGCGGCTTTGCCCATTTCGAAGGCTGCCCGGTTGGCATCGTGGCCAACAACGGCGTGCTCTTCTCCGAGGCCGCGCAGAAGGGCGCCCATTTCGTCGAGCTGTGTTCGCAGCGGCGCACGCCGCTGGTGTTCCTGCAGAACATCACCGGGTTCATGGTGGGCCGCGCCTACGAGAACGAGGGCATCGCCCGGCACGGGGCCAAGATGGTCACGGCGGTGGCCACGACGTGCGTTCCCAAGATCACCATGGTGGTGGGCGGCAGTTTCGGCGCGGGCAATTACGGCATGGCCGGGCGCGCCTACCAGCCGCGGTTCATGTGGTCATGGCCCAACTCGCGCATCAGCGTGATGGGGGGCGAGCAGGCCGCGGGCGTGCTGGCCACGGTCAAGCGCGACGCGATGGAGCGCAAGGGACAAAGCTGGTCGGCCGAGGACGAGGCCGAGTTCAAGCGCCCCACCATCGAGATGTTCGAGCGCCAGAGCCACCCGCTCTATGCCAGTGCGCGGATGTGGGATGACGGGGTGATCGACCCCCGCAAGAGCCGGCAGGTGCTGGCGCTGAGCCTGCGGGCCGCGCTCAACGCCCCGGTCGAGGAGACGCGCTTTGGCGTGTTCAGGATGTGAGGATGGGAGGATGAAGCGCAAGACCAGTGGCAGAGGTCGGGTTATCCGTTACTACAGGGGCGCGCGCCGCCATCCTCGCTGGGATCTTGGAACGCCGCCGGGCGGGCCGCGCCGGTCCTTGAAGGGGCGGCTTGGCTTGTTGATGGCAGGTTTGACCCTTGGCGCCGTGCTGCTTCCGCCGGTCGTCGACGCGGTGAACGGACTGGTCAAGCCTGCGGACGGGTGCCGGGTCGTCCAGGTGATCGATGGAGACACCGTGCGCCTTCTTTGCCCGTCACGGGG
>JAVLCJ010000051.1:0-17824 GCA_031580875.1 Roseovarius sp. | reverse complement strand
CCACGTAACCGTCATCAACGCCGACAAGCACCATGACCGCCTCGGCGGCGTCGCTGAAGATCTGGCCGTAGCGCCCCTCGTTCATGTGGCCGTTCATGTCGGTCCAGTCCACGGGCACGACCCGGTCCTGCGTGACGAGCGGGGCGTCCCGGCGCGGGGATGCCTGCAGGGTCTTCTGGTGGTCCAGAACGATCCGCCCGGCAGCGTTGCCCTGCTGCTTGAGCGCGCGAATCATCGCGACGATATTGCCGTCCCGCTTGCGCTCCAGTTCCCGGATGCTCAGGTGCCCGGATTGGGCGTCGGACTGCGCGGCGATCCGGCCGGCGAGCTCATCGGTCAGGTCCGGCACGTCCATCAGCTTGGTCCATGGCCATTGCAGGGCGGGGCCGAACTGGTTGATGAAATGCTTCATGCCGGCCTCGCCGCCCGCGATGCGATAGGTTTCGAAAAGGCCCATCTGCCCCCACCTCAGACCGAATCCGTAACGGATGACGTTGTCTATCTCCTCGGTGGTCGCGATGCCGTCCTTGATGAGCCAGAGCGCCTCGCGCCACACCGCCTCGAGGAAGCGGTCGGCGACATGCGCCTCGATCTCCTTGCGGACATGCATGGGATAGAGCCCCAGATCACGCAGCATGCCACGCGCGCGGTCGATGAAACCGGGCGGGTTGCTGTCGCTGCCCACGACCTCGACCAGGGGCATGAGGTAGACCGGGTTGAAGGGATGGGCGACGATGATCTGCTCCGGCCGGCGCGCGCCCTGCTGAAGCTCGGAGGGTTTGAACCCGCTCGTGGACGAGCCGATGATCGCGTCGGGGCCGCAGTCCTGCTGAATGTCGCGGTATATCTCGTGCTTGAGCGCCAGCCGTTCGGGCACGCTTTCCTGTATCCACGCCACGCCGTCCACGGCGGCCGACAGGCTGTCGTGGAACGTCAGGCGGCCTTCCCGCGGCATCGCGCAATCATAGAGCATCGGCAGCGCCCGGCGGGCATTTTCCAGCACCTCCCCGAGCTTGCGCGCCGCCGCCGGGTCCGGGTCGAAAACCCGCACGTCCCATCCGTTCAACAGGTACCGTGCCGCCCAGCCCCCGCCGATCACGCCGCCGCCGACAATGGCCGCCGTATCTTTCATGTCCCGATCCTCTCCCGCGTTTCGAATTGTCTTGGGACCCTCCGGCCCCGCCCGTTTCGAGGGGCGCTGCCCCGTCAAGACGCCGAGACGGCACCGGCTGTCGCTCTCAGGCCGGTTTCCGCTTGGTCAGGTTCAGCTTGTCGCGCACCTCGGCGGGGCCGATCACCCGCGCGCCGAGGTTCTCGACGATGCCGACCGCGCGCGCCACAAGCTGCCAGTTCTCGGCCAGAACCCCCTTGTCGAGCATCAGGTTGTCCTCCAGCCCGACGCGCACGTTTCCCCCGGCCAGAACCGACGCCGCCACGTACGGCATCTGGTTGCGCCCGAGCGCGAAGGCGCTGAACGTCCAGTCGCGGGGAATGTTGTTGACCATCGCCATGAAGGTATTGAGATCGTCCGGCGACCCCCACGGCACGCCCATGCAAAGCTGTACCAACGCGTCGGGCGCCAGTATGCCATCGTCAACCAGCTGTTTCGCGTACCACAAATGGCCCGTGTCGAAGGCCTCGATCTCGGGTTTGACACCCAGCTCGGTCATCATCCGGCCCATGGCCTGCAACATGCCGGGCGTGTTCGTCATCACGTAATCGGCCTCGGCGAAGTTCATCGTGCCGCAGTCCAGCGTGCAAATCTCGGGCAGGCATTCGGCCACGTGCGCCACGCGCTCGCTCGCCCCGGCCATGTCCGTACCCTCTTCCGCCACGGGGAGGGGCCTTTCCACGCCACCGAAGGTGATGTCCCCGCCCATGCCCGCCGTCAGGTTCAGGACAACGTCGGTCGCGCTTTCTCTGACCCGCTCCGTAACCTCGCGGAACAGGTGGATGTCCCGCGATGGCGCCCCGGTTTCGGGGTCGCGCACGTGACAATGCACGATGGCCGCGCCGGCCTTGGCCGCGGCGATGGCGCTGTCCGCGATCTGCTGCGGGCTGCGCGGCACATGCGGGCTCCGGTCATGGGTCCCGCCGGAGCCGGTGACGGCACAGGTGATGAAAACCTCGCGGTTCATGGCTAGCGGCATCTGTGTCTCCTTCGCTTTCGGATCACAGGCTACACGGCTGACATGGCCCCTCATTTTGCGGTACTGGACAATTATTATGCACGACTGGACAAAAACGACCGGCCAGACGATCAATATCGCGTTCCTGCTGTTCGACGGGTTCTCGAACCTGTGTCTTGCGAACTGTGTGGAGCCGTTGCGGGCCACCAACACGCTGACGGGACGCGACGCCTTCGAATGGCGGTTCTTCACGATGACCGGGGCGGGCGTTCTGTCGTCAAGCGCCATGCAGATCATGCCGCACGGACCGCTGAGCAGCCTTTCGCACTGTGATTATCTTTTTGTGCTGGCAAGTTACGGGCACGAAAGCCACGACGCGGGCGCAACGCGCAACGCGCTGCGACGGTTGCCGCACGTGGCGTGCACACTGGTCGGTCTGGATACCGCGCCGTGGCTTATGGCCGCGGCGGGCCTGCTGGACGGGCGCCGCGCGACGCTGCACTGGGATATCCTCGGCGCGTTTTCCGAACGTTTCCTGACCGTGCATTTGGAGAAAGCGCACGTGATCAAGGACGGTTCGATCATCACCTGCGCCGGGGCGATGGCGGCCCTCGACCTCAGCCTCGGTCTCGTGAACGATCACGCGGGCATCGCAGCGCGGCTGGATGTCGAGGCCTTGTTCATAAGCGGCGGTACCGTGCGCGACCCCGGCGAGGCCCCGCGCGGCATAACCGACCCGCTGGTGCGGACAAGCATCAAGCTGATGCGCGACAATCTCGAAAAACCCCTGACGCTTGCCGAGATATCGTCGCGCGTGTCCTGCCAGCCCCGCACGCTCGACCGGCGCTGCCGGGCGGTCGTGGGCATGTCGCCGGGCAGGCTCTACCGTCACCTTCGGCTCAGCGCGGCGCGGAAACTGTTGCAGGAAAGCAGCCTCAGCATGGCCGAGATCTCGGTCCGGTGCGGCTACGATTCTCAAGCGGCGCTCGCGCGCGCCGTGAAACAACAGTTCGACGCCACGCCGACGCAGCTACGCAAGCGCCCGACCATTTGACAGACAAAAGCGCGCGCGCGCACGCGCTTACGCGGGTGCGATGACAGGCGCTGTCAGCAGCTCAGAAATTTTCGGCCCTGATGCGCAACTGCCGTGCCCGGGCAAGGATCGCATCCTCCACGGCGCGTTGCGTTTCGGCGCTGACGGGACCACTGCGCGTTTGCAGCGCGACGTTCAGTGACCGGGCGTCAAGCGCGGGGTCGCTGACGAGGACGGTCGCGCGATACGCGCTGCCACCGCCCGGCGGACGGCCGTAACCGGTCGAGATCACCCCCGTGAACGGATCCGCCGCTTCGACCGGCAGGAAATCGAGCACGTCGAGCGTGGCGGTCCAGATGAAGCGGTTGACTTTGACGTCTGACGACCCGCCGCTGTCGAAGATGTCCAGCAGGGACGTGCCGCTTGTGACCCTCGACTGCGCCTCGCGCCCCGAATCGACCGTGTAAGCATCGGGATCAAGCTGCGTATTCCGAAAACCGCCGCATCCCGCGAGAACGACCAATGATGCGAGTGCACACCCGATGGTTTTGAAACGCAATTGCTTCATGGTACGGCCCGTCCTAGTTTCACGCTCCCTACTATCTAAGCCAGATGAAAGGGGCAAGGAATTAACGTGGCGGGTCCGCAGGCATCCATCGCGCCCTCGTGGCGTCGCGGACGTGGACAGCCGCGGCGCAATCGGGGGATTGCCGTCGTTCACGTTTCTGTGGCACAACCATCCAAGTACTTCCGACATAAGGATTTTGCTCCGTGGGTCTTGCCGACATAAAGGAACGTATCGCCCGGGCCGAGGACGCCGCCGGCAGGCCCGGCGGCAGCGTGAAACTCGTCGCCATCTCGAAGGTGCAACCCGAGGACCGGGTCAGGGCCGTCCTGCGGCAGGGTCACCGGTGCTTCGGCGAGAACCGAGTACAGGAGGCGGCGGGCAAATGGCCCGCTTTCCGCGAGGAATGCGGCGAGATCGACCTGCACCTCGTCGGCCCGCTGCAAAGCAACAAGGTCCGGCAGGCTTTCGGGCTTTTTCAGGCGATCCACTCGGTGGACCGGCCGAAACTGGCGCGCGCGATCGCGCGCATCGCGCAGGAGGAAGGCCACTGCCCCGATCTGTTCGTCCAAGTCAACACGGGCGAGGAGCCGCAGAAAGCGGGGATCCTGCCCGCCGAGGCTGACGGTTTCATCGAGGAATGTCGCACGCTCGACCTGCCGCTGGCCGGCCTCATGTGCATTCCGCCGGTCGAGGAAACGCCAAGCCTGCATTTCGCGCTGCTGGCCAAGATCGCCGCGCGCAACGGTCTGCAAGGCCTCTCGATGGGCATGAGCGATGATTTCGACCAGGCGATCGCGCATGGCGCGACGCATGTCCGGGTCGGCAGCGCGGTCTTTGGCGAACGCGACTACGGCTGAACCGCTCAGGCATCGCGCGCCGCGCTATCAAGGGCAAGCGCACGCGGTACGATCAACCGGTCACCGGGGGCAAGCGCCCCGGCGATACGCAGCAGATGGTCGCGCCGCAGGCCGATACAGCCGGCCGTCGGATAGCCCGGGCGCCGCCATTGATGCAAGAAGATGCAGGATCCCAGCCATGGCTCGGCGCGGGGCCAGTTCCAGTCCGTCACGATCACGAGGTCGTACAGTGGATCGGGGCGGCGCATCGTTTCACAACTGAACCCGTAGGGCGCCCGGACGAGCGTGTTGTAATCGGGCTGGTCCGGCGCGTCCGACCAGCAATCGCCGGGCCGGGTCGGTACCGCCCAGCTTGACGGGCGGGCCAGCCTGTCGGGGCGGTATTGAATACCCACGATCCTGTGGGCACCCACCGGCGTCGCGCCATCACCTTCCCGTTTCAGGGCGGATATGCCGCCGCGTCCCACGGTACATGGAAACTGGCGGCCCCGGTGCCGCAGGCCGGTCGGCGTCAGGACAAGATCGCGTGGTGTCATGGTGCCATACCTGCCCCAACCCGGCGCTCGATGAAAGCCCGCGCCCGCGCTGTGCTCAAAATTCGTAGCCGAAACGCGCGATATCCCGGCCGCAGATATCCGCCACGACGGCCGCGTCCGCGTCGTTGTAATGATCGCGGTAATGCGCATGCCGATCCGACCTGTTCACGTGCGGCACGGGCAGGTCGAAACCGAGATGGTCCCATAACGGGGCGGCATCCTGCCCAAGGTTTTCGAGCCGGATGAAAAGGCTGCAATGCTCCCTGCCGCGGGCGTCCTGAACGTATCGCTCATAGGGCGCCGCTGCCAGCGACGCGCGTGTCTCGGGCGCGTTCAGGAAGCCCGAAAAGCCGTAACGTTTGGCCAGCGCCACCGCGGGGTGCTGGAAACTCTGGCACCGCAGCCAGTGATAATAGCTCACGATCCTGTCCCACGGGTTGCGGACCAGCGTGAAAACAAAGGCCTGCTCGATCAGCGCGGGGGGCACAAGGCCGTCGATATCGGCCAGCGTGGCGTGTTTCCACAGGCGCCCGCGCGTCTTTACCCCCTGCAGGCGCCGCCGGCGGCGTTTTGCCTTTGGCGTGTCCCCGATCAGGATGTCATCCTTCATGGCCCGGCTTTCCAACGCCAGCGCCATCGACGTTCCGCCTGTCTTGGGCACGTGAACGAAGATGTAATTGCGGCCGCGGGAAATGATCATGGCGCGCAGGCTATCCGCCGGTATCCGCCGCGGCAAGCCGCGCGCGCGGCGCCCCGTTTTCGGGGCAACATACGGGTTTGACCGGCAAACCAAAGTCAATATGCTCTTTGCACGCGGCACTTGATTTTCGGGGAGAGAGCGATGGGTTGGATGAGGGATGAAACCGGGCTTGAAAGAAGCGACGCCAATTTCGTACCGCTGACGCCATTGTCCCACCTGCGGCGCGCGGCGCAGATTTATCCCGATCATGACGCCGTCGTTTACGGCGGCTTCCGCACGACGTATCGCGAATACCACGACCGCTGCACGCGCCTCGCCTCGGGGCTGGCGGCGCTCGGCGTGACGCCCGGCGACGTGGTGGCCACGTTGCTGCCCAACATTCCCGCCCATGCCGAGGCGCATTTCGGGATCCCCGCCTGCGGCGCGGTGTTGAACGCGATCAACACCCGGCTCGATGCCGATACCGTGGCCTACATCCTCGACCACGGCGAGGCCAAGGTTCTGCTGGTCGATCCACAGTTCCTGCCAATGGCGGCGCAGGCCATCGAGATGCTGGACGGCCCGGCGCCGACCGTCATCGAGGTTGCCGATGATCAGGCCGGTGTCCACGCCCACGGCCACTACACCGAGTACGAGGCGTTGCTGGCGTCGGGCGATCCCGGTTTCGAGTGGATCATGCCCGAGGACGAATGGGAAAGCCTCGCGCTCAACTACACCTCCGGGACGACCGGCCGGCCGAAGGGCGTCGTCTATAACCACCGTGGCGCCTACCTCACGACAATGGGCACGGCCGTCAGCTGGCCCATGCCGCGCGGCGCGCGCTACCTCACGATCGTGCCGCTTTTCCACTGCAACAACTGGAACCACACGTGGATGATGCCGATGCTGGGCGGCACGGTCTTCTGTTGCCGCGATGTCAGCGCGCGTGCCATCTACGACTCCATAGCGGACGAGGGCGTGACACATTTCGGGGCCGCGCCGATCGTCCTCAACATGATCGTCAACGCCAAACCTCAAGAGCGGCGCGCGTTCGACCATGTTGTCGATGTCTTCACCGCGGGCGCCCCGCCCCCTGCCGCCACGCTGCGGGCGATCGAGCCCCTGGGCTTCAAGGTCACGCAGGTCTACGGCCTGACCGAGACATACGGGCACGTGACCGAATGCATCTGGCATGACCGCTGGAACACGCTCGACGATGACGACCGGTACGCCATCAAGGCCCGGACGGGTGTCGCCATGCCCATGGCCGAGCACATCACCGCGATGGACCCCGAAAGTATGACGCAAATCCCGATGGACGAGACCGCGCAGGGCGAGATCATGATCCGCGGCAACACGGTGATGAAGGGGTACCTCAAGAACCCGCAGGCCACGCGGGAAGCGTTCCGGGGCGGGTATTTCCATTCGGGCGACATCGCCATCCAGCATCCCGACGGCTACCTGCGGATCGCCGACCGGGCGAAGGACATCATCATTTCTGGGGGCGAGAACATCAGTTCCGTCGAGGTCGAAGGCGTGCTGATGCGCCATCCCGCCGTCCTGCTCTGCGCGGTCGTCGCCCGGCCGGACACGCAATGGGGCGAAACGCCCTGCGCATTCGTCGAGTTGAAGGACGGCGTGAGCGCGACCGAGGATGAACTCCTCGCCTTCGCGCGGGAAAACCTCGCCGGCTTCAAAACCCCCAAGAAGGTGATATTCCGGGAACTGCCCAAGACCTCGACCGGCAAGATCCAGAAGTTCGAACTGCGCAACATCGCAAGGGCGCTCTGACCGGCGGCGCGCTTGCATGGCCGGGCTTCGGCAGATTGCCGGGCGTCAGGCCCGCGTGCTATAGCTGGCGGGAAGAGGCAGAGCAGGCCCAACCGCATGACCGCACTCAACGAATACGAGCGGCTCGAGGCATCCGCCCTCTGGCGCCCCTCGGAAGACGCGCAGCGCATCGACGTGATCGTCTCCATCGGGGATGCCACGCTGACGATAAGCGACATGCGGGATCGTGCGCTGACCCATTGGTCACTGCCCGCCGTCACCCGCGCGAACCCCGGCAAGATGCCCGCCATCTATCATCCCGACGGCGATACGGGCGAAACGCTGGAACTGCCGGAGACGGAACACGAATTCATCGCCGCGATGGAACGACTGCTCGGCGCCATCGCGCGGCAGCGGCCGCATCCCGGCCGGTTGCGCCTGCTGGCGCTTGTCCTGTCCGTCGGGGCTGTCATCCTGCTGGGGGCAATCTGGCTGCCCGAGGCGACCCGGCGGCACGCCGTCGAGGTCGTCCCGGAGGTGAAACGCGCCGAGATCGGGCAGGCGTTGCTTTCGGAAATGCAGGACATGACCGGCCCCCCGTGCCGCGACAGCGAAGGCATGAACGCCCTGCAGCGCCTCGCGGCGCGCCTGCAACCGGCCACGGGGCCGATGGAATTGCGCATCGTTCGCGGGGGCGTGCAGGATTCGACCCACCTGCTCGGCGGCACGATCCTGCTGAACCGCAAGCTGGTCGAGGACCACGAAACCCCGGATATCGTCGCCGGTTACATCATCGCCGAGCAGTTGCGCGCGCGTCGGCACGACCCGCTGGACAGGCTCCTGCAACACGGCGGGATCCTCGCCAGCTTGCGCTTGCTGGCAACCGGCAACGTGGCCACCGAAACGCTGCGCGCCTATGCCGAACACGTGCTGACGGCGCCGCGCCCCGCGCTCGACGACGCGACGCTGTTGCGCGGTTTCGAGAAATGGCGGGTGCGCGCCACGCCGTATGCCTATGCCCGCGACATCTCGGGCGAAACGACGCTCGGCCTGATCGAGGCCGACCCGCACGCGGCCCGCCCTCCCGAACCCGTCCTCGCGGACGGCGACTGGCTGCGCCTTCAGGGCATTTGCGGCGGTTGAGCGCGCATGTCGCACAAGACCCCGGCAAGACGGCGCCGGGAAATTTCCGCTTCCGGAAAGCCGCGTGAACGGCTAACAACCCGGCATGAGCATCAAGGGCATCAAATCCACGGATCGACGCCGACGCACCCGCGTCTGACTCACCATGCTCGTCGGCGGCGCCCGGGCCCCGCTCCCTCCCTCAAAATATTGACTTGCCCCCGGTGTTCCGGCACTCACGGGGTTTACTGAAAAGGATACGTGCCATGATCCCGTCTGTCTTGCCGACCTACAATCGCGCGCCCCTCACCTTCGTGAAAGGTGACGGAAGCTGGCTGATCGAGGCCGATGGGCGCCGATTCCTGGATCTCGGCGCCGGCATCGCGGTCAACGCGCTCGGTCATGCGCATCCCGACCTTGTCGAGGCCCTGACCGACCAGGCAGGCAGGCTGTGGCATACGTCGAACCTTTATCAGGTGCCGCAACAGCAGGTACTGGCCGACAAGCTGGTCGACGCGACCTTTGCCGACACGGTGTTCTTCACCAACTCGGGAAGCGAGTCGTGCGAACTGGCCATCAAGATGGCCCGCAAGCATTTTCATGATCTGGGCGACCCCGAGCGGACCGACATCATCGCCTTCGACGGGTCCTTTCACGGCCGGTCCCACGCGGCCATCGCCGCCGCCGGCTCCGAGAAGATGACCAAGGGGTTCGGCCCGCAACTGCCCGGTTTCCGCCACGTGGCCTGGGGCGATCACGACGGCCTGCATGCGGCGGTGACCGACAAAACGGCCGCCATCCTCATCGAGCCCGTGCAAGGCGAAGGCGGCATCCGCCCCCTGCCCGACCAGTGCCTGAAAGGGCTTCGCGACCTTTGCGATGATCGCGGCATCCTGCTGATCCTCGACGAGGTGCAATGCGGCATGGGCCGGACGGGGCGCCTTTTCGCCCATGAATGGGCCGGCATCACGCCGGATATCATGATGGTCGCCAAGGGCATCGGCGGCGGGTTCCCTCTGGGGGCCGTGCTGGCGACGGAGGCCGCGGCCAGCGGCATGACGGCGGGGACCCATGGCTCCACCTACGGCGGCAACCCTCTGGCCTGCGCGGTCGGGTCGCGGGTGATGGACATCGTCGCGGACCCCGCGTTTCTTGCCGAGGTCGCGCGCAAGTCCGGGCTTTTCCGCCAGAAACTCGAAGGGCTGGTCGACAGTCATCCGCTGATTTTCGAGTCCGTGCGCGGCGCGGGCCTCATGCTGGGGCTGAAATGCCGGGTGACGAACACCGACGTGGTCAAGGCCGGGTATGATGCCCTTCTGACGACGGTGCCGGCAGCCGATAATGTCCTCCGGCTGCTGCCGCCGCTCAATATTTCGGATGACGAGATCGACGAGGCGCTCGAACGCCTCTCGGCCGCCGCGACGGAGCTTGAACAGCACACGGCCGCCACGGCCTGAGACGCCGGCGGCGCGCCGGCGCGCCGCGCCGCCATTTGCAGAAAGTAAACAAGATGAACCATTTCCTTGACATCCACAAAACCGAGCAGCCGGACCTGCGGTCGATCATCGAGTCCGCCAAGGCGATGAAAACGGCGCGGGCCGGGCGGCCGCGCGGCACGCCCGACGACGAACAGCCGCTTCAGGGCCGGATGGTCGCGCTGATCTTCGAGAAACCGTCAACCCGGACACGCGTTTCCTTCGACGTGGGCGTTCGCCAGATGGGCGGGCAGACGATGCTGCTGTCCGGCGCGGAAATGCAGCTTGGCCACGGCGAGACGATCGCGGACACCGCGCGCGTCCTGAGCCGCTACGTCGACCTGATCATGATCCGCACCTTCGACGAATCCGTGCTTTACGAAATGGCGGAATTCTCGGACGTGCCCGTCATCAACGGCCTGACCGACCGCACGCACCCTTGCCAGATCATGGCGGACGTCCTGACCTACGAGGAACATCGCGGCCCGATCGCCGGCCGCAAGGTCGTCTGGTCGGGTGACGGCAACAACGTGTGCGCCTCGTTCCTGCACGCCGCGGCGCGATTCGGTTTCGATTTCACCTTCACCGGTCCGGCACAACTCGATCCGGAGGCCGAGTTCGTCGGCCTCGCCCGCGATGCCGGCTGCAATGTCCGGATCGAGCGTGACCCCGCCAAGGCCGTGGCGGACGCCGACCTCGTCGTCACCGACACATGGGTCAGCATGCATGACAGCCAGTCCACCAAGGAACGGCGCCACAACATGCTGCGCCCCTACCAGGTGAACGAGGACCTCATGGCGCACGCCAGACCGGATGCGCTTTTCATGCATTGCCTGCCCGCGCATCGCGAGGAGGAAGTGACGAGCGCTGTCATGGACGGCCTGCAATCGGTCATCTGGGACGAGGCCGAGAACCGGTTGCACGCCCAGAAGGCCGTGATGCGCTGGTGCATGGGCGTCTGATCGGCACGCCGCCACGCGCCGGACACCCACCGAATACCGCGATGGCCCGGCGCGGTCGGGCAACGCATCCCCGGTGACGGGCACCGCCCGTCACCCCCTATTTCCGCAGGTACGCGTCCGAAAAGCCGGCCCGGCGTGTCTTGGCCAGCGCAGCATGCAGCGCCGACCGGTCATCGAACGGCCCCGCCAGAACCAGCGTGTAGGTCTTGCCGCCGCGCGTCATCCGGCCCATCCGCGCGGGCAGCCCTGCATCGGCCAGGCGCCGTGCCGCGCGTTTCGCGTTCGTCGGCACGCCGAACACGCCGGCCTGCACGTAGCGGTGCCCGCCACTTGGCGCGCGCGGTTTCGTCTGCTGGCGCGCCGGGGCGCTGTCCGCGGCACCCGACGCCGACCGTGTCGAAACCGTCGTCCGACGGGACTCGCGCGCCCCGTCCGATGCCCGCTGCACGAGGGCGCCCTGACGATCCTCGATCTTGCCCGAGATCGTGCGACCGCGCTCCTCGCGCACCGGGTCCGGCACGACGCGGCCCCGCGTCGCGACCGTGACACCGGCGCTGCGTTGGTCATCGAAACTGGTATAGGGGTATTGCAGGCCGGGATACTTGTAGCTGACATCGCGGCCCGTCTCGCGCTCGATCAGGTGACGCGGCACCGTCTTGGACCAGACGAGCTCCATGCTCGCCTTGCCCCGCGCTGTCTGCTGCCCCCGGCGCGGGTTCAGCCTGTCATCCTCCCATACAGGCTTGTACCCGTCCGGCACCCGGATTCCCGAATGTCCCCGAACCTGCCGGTTCTGGACCGCACGCGGCGCGGCCCGCGTCTTGGCCCCGCTGCGCGCCGGCGCCGGCTGCGCCTTGGGGCGCACGACCCGGACCACCTTGCGCGCGGGTTTCGCCTCGGGCGCCCGTGACAGAACCGGCACCGGTCGACCATCGCGCGCCTCGGTCGAGGACACGTGCGGCGTCTCCTGCGGGCCACAGCGGACCGTCACCCCGGCACCGGCCCTGAGATACTCGCGCGAAATGTCACTGCCTCCCTCGCAGGCGACGCGCCGCCTGTCGGCCGGCGGTTCGCTCGGCGTGCTCTTTTCGACGATCTTCTCGGCCGGCGGCATGGCCGGTTCCTCGGGCGTTGCCTTTTCCTTGGCGTCCGGCGCGCGTCGCACGACCTTGACCTGATCGGCCCCGGATGCCGTTTCGGCTTCCGGGGCGCGGCGCACGACGTTCGGCGTGGCCTCTGGTGCCTGCTGCTTCTCCTCGGGCGCGGCGGTCGGCTGCGCGGTTGCCGTTCGGGTTTCCTCGGGCCGGGCGATACCGGGCAGGCTGGGCTTGAACCCGCATATCAACTGCCGGTCGCGCGTCATGCGCGGCACCCAGGACACGTTCCCGTCCACGCCTGCCCGGACGAACACGCACCCTTGGCTGTCGACGTATTGCCGTCCGGTATAGGATGACGGTGGAAATTCGGCCGGCACGGCACCGCTGTCAGACGATTGCGCCTGACCGGGCCCGATACCGAAAGACGCGGCGATGGCAGCTGCCGCCAGAGCTTTCGTAACTCTCATTTTTCCCCCAAGACAATTGGGGCTATCGTGCCTTATTTGCCAACCTGAGTAAACACTCTATGGCTTATTTTGTGCCGTACATGCGGTCACCCGCATCCCCTAGTCCCGGCAGAATGTAGCCGAATTCATTGAGGCGCTCGTCAAGTGCCGCGGTGACGACCGGCACGTCCGGATGCGCCTCCTTCATGCGGGCGACACCCTCCGGGGCGGCCAGCAGACACAGGAACCGGATGTCGCGCGCGCCGGATTCCTTGAGCATGTCCACCGCGGCGGCGGACGAATTGCCCGTGGCCAGCATCGGATCGACCACGATCACAAGCCGCTCACCCAGAAGCTCGGGCACCTTGTAGTAGTACTTGACCGGGCGCAGCGTCTCTTCATCACGGTACAGGCCGACAAACCCGACGCGCGCCGAGGGGATCAGTTCAAGCATGCCATCGAGCAGGCCGTTACCCGCGCGCAGGATGGAAATGAGCGCCAGCTTGCGCCCGGCAAGGGTGGGCGACTCCGTTTCCTGAAGCGGGGTTTCGATCCGCTTGGTCGTCATCGGCAGTTCATGCGTGACCTCGTATGCCAGAAGCTGGCTGATCTCGCGCAGGAGCTGGCGGAAAACAGCCGTGGAGGTGTGCTTTTCGCGCATGATCGTCAGCTTGTGCTGAACAAGCGGGTGCTTCACGATGGTGAGGTGCTGGTCCATGTCTGTCCCCTAGCGGTCATTCCGGGCGTGGACTGTCATTTCAGAAAGCGGCCCGCGCGGCAATCTGTAAAAGCCGCCGTGCCGGGCGCCTCAGCCGCGGGAAAGGTCATGCCTTGCAAAGGCCCCGGGCAGCAGGCAGGCCAGCGTGCTTTCACGCTGAACGCCGTCGAGCGTGGCCATGATGACCCGCGTGTCACCGCGGCCGAACTCGGCAAGGCGCTGCCGGCATCCGCCGCAGGGCGTGATCGGGTGGTCACTGTCGGCAACGATGGCAACCTCGACCAGCGTTACCTCCCCCGCCGCGACCATCGCGGCGATCGCGCCGGTTTCGGCGCACGATCCCTCGGGATAGGACGCGTTCTCGACGTTGCAGCCGATGTAGACGCGCCCCGAGGCGGATTTCACGGCCGCCCCCACCGGGAACCCCGAATAGGGCGCGTGGGCGTTTTCACGCACCGCGCGGGCATGATCGAGCAAAGTCATCGACGCGGTCCTTCCTCATCTTTGTCCGGCGTCACTGCAGCATCCTGCCGGGCCTCGCCCCGGTCCGGCATCCCGGACATTTGAAGATTGCGCGCGCGCGTCACAATATGCAAGCTGCCGGCACGCATCGAGGGTCGGCGCGCCAACAGGCCGGCAAGAACCGTTGAGATGCCAAATCAGAAAACGGCATTCGGGGAGGGACGGCGAAAATGGATGGCCAGAAGGAAACGCTGCGACAGGCGGCATTGAAATATCACGCGGAACCGCGCCCCGGTAAACTGGAAATCCGCGCCACCAAGCCACTGGCCAACGGCCGCGACCTGAGCCGCGCCTATTCGCCCGGCGTTGCCGAGGCGTGCCTTGAAATCAAGGCCGACGAAAGGAATGCCAGCCTGTATACCGCGCGGGGCAACCTTGTCGCCGTCGTCAGCAATGGCAGCGCCGTGCTGGGGCTGGGCGACATCGGCGCGCTGGCATCCAAGCCGGTGATGGAGGGCAAGGCCGTCCTGTTCAAGAAATTCGCCAATATCGACTGCTTCGATCTCGAGATCGACGAGCCCGACCCGGAGAAACTGGCCGATATCGTCTGCGCCCTCGGCCCCACCTTCGGCGCGATCAACCTGGAGGACATCAAGGCGCCGGACTGTTTCATCGTCGAGAAACTGTGCCGGGAGCGCATGAACATCCCCGTCTTTCACGACGATCAGCACGGTACCGCCATCGTGGTGGGCGCCGCGGCCACCAACGCCCTGCATGTCAGCGGCAAACGGTTCGAGGATATCAAGGTCGTCAGCACCGGCGGCGGCGCGGCCGGTATCGCCTGCCTGAACCTGCTGCTGAAACTGGGCGTGAAACGCGAGAATGTCTGGCTGTGCGACATTCACGGCCTCGTCCACAAGGGCCGCACCGAGGACATGACCCCGCAGAAGGAGGCATTTGCCCAGGCATCGGACCTGCGCAGCCTCGACGACGTGATCGGGGGCGCGGATCTCTTTCTCGGGCTGTCCGGGCCGAACGTGCTGAAGCCCGCGCATGTCGAGAAAATGAGCGACCGCCCCATCATCTTCGCGCTGGCCAACCCGACGCCCGAGATCATGCCCGACGAGGCGCGCGAGGTGGCCCCGGACGCGATCATCGCGACGGGGCGCAGCGATTTCCCGAACCAGGTGAACAACGTGCTGTGCTTCCCGTTCATCTTCCGGGGCGCGCTCGACGTGGGCGCGACCGGGATCAACGACGCCATGCAGATCGCCTGCGTCGAGGGCATCGCCGAGCTTGCCCGCACCACTACAAGCGCCGAGACGGCGAAGATCTACAAGGGGGAGCAACTGACCTTCGGCGCCGACTACCTGATCCCCAAGCCGTTCGACCCGCGCCTGTCGGGCATCGTTTCAACCGCCGTCGCCCGCGCGGCGATGGAAAGCGGCGTCGCCACCCGACCCCTGCCCGATCTCGACGCCTACAAGGCCGATCTCGACGCCAGCGTCTACAAGTCCGCGCTGCTGATGCGGCCGGTGTTCGAGGCGGCGGCCACGGCCGAACGGCGCATCGTCTTCGCCGAGGGCGAGGACGAGCGCGTGCTGCGCGCCGCGCAGGCCATACTCGAGGAAACGACCGAGCACCCGATCCTGATCGGGCGCCCGGACGTCATCAACACCCGGTGCGAAAGGCTGGGTCTCGAAATACGGCCCGATCGGGATTTCAACATCGTGAACCCGGAAAACGACCCCCGCTACCGCGACTACTGGACCAGCTATCACGAGATCATGAAGCGCCGCGGTGTCACCCCGGATCTGGCCAAGGCGATCATGCGCACCAACACGACCGCGATCGGGGCGGTGATGGTCCACCGCGGCGAGGCCGATTCGCTCATCTGCGGAACATTCGGCGAATTCCGCTGGCATCTGAATTACGTGCAGCAGGTGCTCGGCAACAGCGAGCACCATGCCCACGGTGCGCTGAGCATGATGATCCTCGAGGACGGGCCGTTGTTCATCGCGGACACGCATGTCCGCATCTTCCCCACGCCCGAGCAACTGGCCGAAACCGCGATCGGCGCGGCCCGGCACGTGCGGCGTTTCGGGATCGAGCCCAAGATCGCGATGTGCTCCCAATCCCAGTTCGGCAATCAGGGCAGCGACTCGGGCAAGCGCCTGCGCGAGGCGCTCGACCTGCTGGACGCGGCCCCGCGGGATTTCTGTTACGAGGGAGAGATGAACGTGGACGCGGCGCTTGACCCGGACCTGCGCGCGCGGCTGCTGCCCGACAACCGGATGAAGGGCGCCGCGAACGTGTTGATCTTCGCCAATGCCGACGCGGCCTCCGGCGTGCGCAACATCCTCAAGATGAAGGCAGGCGGGCTCGAGGTCGGGCCGGTGCTGATGGGGATGGGCAACCGCGCGCACGTTGTCACGTCGGGCATCACCGCGCGGGGCCTGCTGAACATGGCCGCCATCGCCGGCACCCCGGTGGGCCATTACGGATGACGGCGCACGAATCAACGGGTTTGCAGGATGTTTGTTTGCAGGTTTGCAAAATACTGCTGATTAACGACCGGAATCCTGAAGAGACAACACATTTGCAAAAATTTGCAGCCCAAAACCATCAGGTACTGCAAATTTCATGCGCTAATCTGCCACGGATACCGCCAACATCCTTGTCGCGCGGGCCGTACGTTGCGTAACAACCTGACAACGGAGCGGAGGAGAATACAATGGGATACAAGGACGTGTACGAAAGCTGGCAGAAGGACCCGGAAGGGTTCTGGATGCAGGCGGCCGAAGCGATCGACTGGGACAGCAAACCCTCCAAGGCTCTCTTCGACGACAACGCGCCCATGTACGAATGGTTCAGCGACGGCAAGCTGAACACTTGCTACAACGCGGTGGACCGGCACGTCGCCGCGGGCAACGGCGATCAGGCCGCGATCATCCATGACAGCCCCGTCACCGGGACCAAGCACCAGATCACCTATGCCGAACTTCTGGAGCGGGTCGCCAACCTTGCCGGCGCGCTGCGCGCCAAGGGCGTGGAAAAGGGCGACCGCGTCATCATCTACATGCCGATGGTGCCCGAGGCGCTCGAAGCCATGCTTGCCTGCGGCCGGCTCGGTGCGATCCACTCGGTCGTGTTCGGCGGTTTCGCCGCGCATGAACTGGCCGTTCGCATCGACGACGCGACACCCAAGGCCATCATCGCGGCCTCCTGCGGCGTGGAGCCGGGGCGCGTCGTGCATTACAAGCCGCTTCTGGACGGCGCCATCGACCAGGCGGCGCACAAGCCCGATTTCTGCGTGATCTTCCAGCGTGACCAGGAAGTTGCCAAGCTCGAGGACGGGCGCGACGTCGATTGGCACGCCTTCCAGTACGGCGTGGACCCGGCCGAGTGCGTCCCGGTCGAGGGCAACCATCCCGCCTACATCCTCTATACCTCGGGCACGACGGGAGCGCCCAAGGGCGTGGTGCGCCACACCGCCGGGCACCTTGTGGCGCTGAACTGGACGATGAAGAACATCTACAACGTCGAACCGGGCGAGGTGTTCTGGGCCGCCTCCGACGTGGGCTGGGTCGTCGGGCACAGCTACATCTGCTACGCGCCGCTCGTGCACGGCAACACGACCATCGTTTTCGAGGGCAAGCCGGTCGGCACGCCCGACGCCGGCACGTTCTGGCGGGTCATCTCCGAACACAACGTGCGCAGCTTCTTCACCGCCCCCACGGCTTTCCGCGCGATCAAGCGCGAAGACCCCGAGGCGAAGGAACTGGCCAAGTACGACATCTCCTGCCTGCGCGCGCTCTACCTCGCGGGCGAACGCGCCGACCCAGACACGATCAACTGGGCCGCCGACAAGATGGGCGTGCCGGTCTATGACCACTGGTGGCAGACCGAGACGGGCTGGACCATCGCCGGCAACCCCGCCGGGATCGAGCCGCTGCCGGTCAAGATCGGC
>JAVLCJ010000050.1:0-17954 GCA_031580875.1 Roseovarius sp. | reverse complement strand
TTCACGCGCGAGGCCGCCAAACGGGACGTTACGCGATACGTGGTCACCGAAACCATGCACGAGCGCAAGAAGATCATGTTCATGAATTCCGACGCCATCGTGGTGATGCCCGGCGGCGCCGGATCGCTCGATGAATTCTTCGAGGTGCTGACATGGCGGCAGCTCGGGCTGCACGACAAGCCCATCGTGCTGCTGAACACGCGGGGATACTGGGACAAGCTGGTCGCGCTTCTTGACCACCTGATCGACGAGGGATTTGCCGGCGCCGGTTTGCGCGAAATGTTCCGGGTCGTGGACCAGCCCGATCAGGTGCCCGCGGCCCTGCGCGCCGCCCTGTCCTGACGCAGGGTCGCGACCGAGAATACGGCCAGCGCCGTCCAGATCATGGCGAAGGCGATACCGTGCCACGGCGTGAAGGGTTCCATGAACAGCAACGTCGCGACAAGGAATTGCAGCGTCGGGTTGAGATACTGCACAAGGCCCACCGTCGCGAAGGCGACCCGCCGCGCGGCATAGCTGAACAGGATCAGCGGCGTCGCGGTGAGCAGCCCCGAAAAGGCCAGCATCCCCGATTCCGCCATGTCGCGGCCAAAGGCCCCGCTACCGCCCAGGTGGATCGCGCCAAGCACCGTCAGCGCCATCGGCCCCAGGAGCAACACCTCCCCCGTGACCGACACGACCGGCCCGATATCGAGCCCCTTCTTGACGACGCCGTAAAGCCCGAAACTTGCCGCCAGCAGGAGAGAGACCCACGGCGCCACGCCCAGCCCGGCAGTCAGCAGGGCCACCGCGACCACCGCAAGACCGACAGCCACGCATTGCGCCGCGCTCAACCGTTCGCCGAACACCACGGTCCCGAGCAAGACAGCCACGAGCGGAAATATGTAATACCCCAGCGAGGCCTCGACCGCCTTGCCGCTCTGGATCGACCAGATGAACAGGAACCAGTTGAAGGAGATGAAGAGCGCGGCAAGCGCGATCCGCCACCGCGACTTGGGGTCGGAGATCGCGGCCCGCAGCACGCCCAGCCGGCCCTGCGCTGTCAAGATGAGCGCGAAGAACACCAGCGACCATATCGTGCGGTGCGCCAGCACCTCGATCGGCGGGACATGGGCCAACGCCTTGTAATAGATCGACGACAGCCCCCAGATGGTGCAGGCCGCCACCATCGCCATCACGCCCTTTGACGCCTCGTTCATTCCCGCTCCCTCGCCCTGGCTGCCTGCTTCACCTCACCCAAGCGGGCGCGATTGGCAAGGCGAAAGACCGGAAGCGGTGATCAAAGCCTCGGGTCCAGCTCCGACTTCAGCAGTTTCTCAACCTTGTCGAGGGGATGGTTCGTCAGGTCCTTGGCCAGCTCTGCCACCACCTTTTCCCGCACTTCCTTGTGCAGCTTGTCGCGCAACTCGCCCAGAACCCGTGACGGGGCGACAAGCACGATGCGCTCGAACTGACCCCGGTGCCCCATCTCGTAAAGCTTGTCGGCAAGATCGTCGGCAAACCTTGCCTTGGCCAGTTCATGCCAGTCCGTATCCTCCATCGCGGAGCGTTGCCCCGCGCCGGTATCGTCCATCCGACCGGGCTTGTGCGCGCCCTGCTCACGGCTCGCGGGGTTGTCCTGCGCCTGCTTGCGCACGACTTCGAGGTTCGGGTTCTGTGCATCGAGTTCATTGCGCAGGAACAGCGCCTTTTCGCCGTCCGCGATCAGAACCCATGTGCCGTTGGTGAGTGTAGCCATCTTGCAGCTCTCCTTGTCATCCTGCCGGGCTCGGGCGGCCCGTGTGCCGGCGATCATGCCCGGGCGACGGGACGGTCGCCTTGACCGGTGTCAAGCCCGGGCCATGCGCCTGAAAAGGAAAGCCCCCCGCGCCGCAAAGGGACCGGGGGGCGTGCATGTCTCGATCCGGGCGGTTCACATCCGCGAGGCGACGTTTTCCCAGTTGACGAGGTTGTTCAGGAAATTGTCCAGATACGCGGGGCGTTTGTTGCGGAAATCGATGTAATAGGAGTGTTCCCAGACATCACACCCCAGCAGCGCCGTCTGGCCAAAGCACAGCGGGTTCACGCCGTTCTCGGTCTTGGTCACCTTGAGGCTGCCGTCGGTGTCCTTGACAAGCCAGGCCCACCCCGACCCGAACTGACCGGCGCCGGCCGCCGCGAATTGCGACTTGAATTCATCAACCGAGCCAAACGCCTCATGCAGCGCCTTTTCCAACTCTCCCGGCATACCGCTGCCGCCCGGCGCCATCATTTCCCAGAACTGGGTGTGGTTCCAGTGTTGCGACGCGTTGTTGAAAATCCCGCTCTGCGCCACGGCTTTCGGATCGTAGGTGCCCTTGATGATCTCCTCGACCGGTTTTCCTTCCCACTCGGTACCGGCAATGGCCTTGGTACCATTGTCGACATACGCCTTGTGGTGGATGTCGTGGTGGTATTCCAGCGTCTCGCGGCTCATGCCGTGATCGGCGAGCGCGTCGTGCGAATAGGGTAGATCGGGAAGTTCAAAAGCCATTTGTCGGGCTCCCTGTCTGTTGCAAAATCCTATGGGGATACATGGGTGCGTTGCCGGGCCGAGGTCAAGGCCGTTGCACCGAATTTCCGAGCGAAAAACTCGGCCACGGCCCCGATCCGGTCTAGGCGAAAACTCCGACCTCGCCCCCCGGCGCGGCCGCGTCGCGAAGCAGGTCGAACGCGTATTGCGCCACCGACCGGAAACACACGACACGCAAGGACTCGGCGCCCGTCATCCAGATCGCTGCCGGGATCTGCGCCATACGTGTCCGCCGTATCTCGCCGGGCTCGAACGCCCCCGGCGCCATGTCCACCGGGCAGAGCTTGGCGACGACTTCCCGAAGCCCCGCGCCGTGCAGGTCGAAAACCGCCCGGGCGTCCGAGACGTTGACGGCAAGGAAATGCTCACCCCGAAGCGCTTCTTCGAGCGCGGCGAGCACGCCCGCCACCTCGGGGTACGGCACCATGATCAGCAGCTCGTCGGACGACATCCATGCAACGGCCCTGTCGCCCGACGCGACGATCCCGCGCTGCCCCGGCACGTCCGTGCCCGCGGCCCCCGTCACGGCCTGCTTGACCGCGGCCGATCCCGGATCCGCGCGCAGCGTGATCATGCCCTGGAGCCCGGTTTCCGTTACCTTCACCCATCCGTCATGGACCGCGCCCGGCAGGGCGCTTATCGCGTCAGACATTCTGTTTCTCCCCATCCCTGTCGAAGAAGACCGGATCGACGATCCGCGCCCGCATCACCGTGCCGTCCACCTTCGGAAATTCCAGAACCTCGCCCATCCGGTCCGGGCCATGATGCACCAGACCCATGGCGATGCCCCGGCCCAGCGTCGGCGAATGGTAGGTCGAGGTCACGCGCCCCTGAACGTTGCGCTGCCCGTTCGCGTTGGTGCCCGGGGCCGTGGCGTAGGCACCGTCGGGCAGCACCGCGCCGTCCTCGGTCTCCAGCCCCACCAGTTTCCAGCGGTCCGGGTCCGCCATGTGCGTACGTTCCTGCGCACGCTTGCCGAGGTAGTCGTCTTTCTTCTTGGAGATGGCCCACTGCATGTTGAGATCCTGCGGGATCACGGTGCCGTCTGTCTCATCCCCGATCATGATGAAGCCCTTCTCGGCGCGCATCACGTGCATGGCCTCGGTCCCGTAGGGCATGACGCCGAACTCGGCACCCGCGTCCATCAGCCTGTCCCACAGCACACGCCCGCGGCCGGCCGGGACCGCCAGTTCGAACGAAAGCTCCCCGGCGAACGAGATGCGGAATGCCCGCGCCGGGATGCCCGCGACCGTGATCTCCTTCCAGCCCATGAAGGCCAGCCCGTCGGCCGAGATGTCATCGTCGGTCAGCTTCTGCAAAACCTTGCGGGCGTTCGGACCGGCAACGCCGACCTGCGCGTATTGCTCGGTCACGTTGGCGGTGTAGACCTTCCAGTCCCACCATTCGGTCTGCAGCCACTCCTCCATGTGGGCATGGACGCTCTCTGCCCCGCCCGTCGTCGTGTGGCACAGGAACGTCTCGTCATCGAGCCGTGCGACGACACCGTCATCCATGAGAAACCCGTTCTCGTTGCACATCAGCCCGTAGCGGCAGCGCCCCGGTTTCAGCGTGGACATCATGTTCGTGTAGAGCATGTCCATGAACCTGCCCGCATCGGGGCCTTTCACGATGATCTTGCCCAGCGTCGAGGCATCGAGCAGCGCAAGGCTTTGCCGCGTCTGCGTGATCTCGCGGTTGACGGCGTCATGGCGGCTCTCGCCATCCCTCGGATAGCAATACGGCCGGCGCCAGTGGCCGACGGGTTCGAAATCCGCGCCGTTCTCCTCGTGCCATCCGTGCATCGGGGTCCGGCGGACGGGCTGGAATGTCCGGCCCTTGGCCTCACCGGCGATCGCCGCAAGCGTGATCGGCGTGTAAGGCGGGCGGAACGTGGTGGTGCCTGTCTGCGGAATGGGCTGGTTGAGGCTGTCCGACAGGATCGCAAGGCCGTTGATATTGCTCAGCTTGCCCTGGTCCGTGGCCATGCCCAGCGTGGTGTACCGCTTGGCGTGCTCGACGCTCTCGAACCCCTCGCGCGCGGCGAGTTGCACGTCGGACACCTTCACGTCGTTCTGGTAGTCCAACCAGCTTTTCATGCGCAGCTTGATGTTGGCCCCCTGCGGCATCAGCCAGACAGGCTCGATCGCGGCGGCCTCCTGCACTTCTGCATCCGGCGCCGGCGACGCGGCGGCGTCGTGGCCGGTGGCGCTGGCGGCCGCCCGCCCGGCCGAGTGCGCATCCGCCAGCACGCCCGCAAGATCGAGATGCCCGTTCGCGCTGCCCGCCGCGATGACGAAAGGCTCGCCGTCGTCGCCGGTGGGGGCCTTGTCCGCGTCCGGGCGAAAATGCGCCTGCGCCTCGTCCCAGAGCAGCTTGCCACCGCAATGCGACCACAGGTGCACCACGGGCGACCAGCCGCCAGACATGGCCACGGCATCGCACTTGATCTCTTCCAGAACGGCGCCCTCGCCCGCCTGCGCGCAGATCGCGATGCCTTCGACGCGCTTGGTCCCCTTGACCTTGGCAATGCCCTTGCCGGTCTCGACGCGAATGCCCATGGCACGCGCCTCGGCGGCCAGCCTGCCGCCGCCCGACGCCCGCGCGTCAAGGATCATGGGCACTTCCAGCCCCGACTTTTTCAGGGCAATCGCGGTAAGGTACGCATCGTCGTTGTTGGTCACGACGACCGTGCGATCGCCTGCCGAGACGGCGTAATTCACCGCGTAATCGCGGATGGCCGAGGCCAGCATAACGCCCGGCACGTCATTGCCCGCAAAGCTCAGCGGTCGCTCGATCGCCCCGGTCGCGGTCACGATCTGCCCGGCCCGGATCCGCCACAGGCGGTGACGCGGGCCCGGCGCCCCCGGTTCATGGTCGCGCACGCGCTCGTAGCCCAGCAGGTAGCCATGATCGTACACCCCCGCGCCCATCATGCGGGTGCGCAGCGTGACGTTGGGCATGCCCGACAGGGCGGCCACGGTTTCGTCCACGAACACGTCCACGCCCTGCCCGGCAACCGTGCCGCCATCAACCGGCGCGCGCCCGCCCCAATGCGGCGATTGTTCCATGACAAGGACCGTCGCGCCAGCCTCTGCCGCGGCGCGCGCGGCCTGCAGGCCGGCCACTCCGCCGCCGATCACGACGACGTCATAGAAGGCGTGGAAATGCTCGTACCGGTCCTCGTCGCGATGTTCCGGCGCCTTGCCCAGACCGGCGGAGCGGCGAATGAACGGCTCGTAGACATGTTTCCAGAAGGGCCGCGGATGGATGAACATCTTGTAATAGAAGCCCGCGGTCAGGAACCGCGCGAACAGCCGGTCGTTCAGCACGCCGATGTCGAAGTCGAGGCTCGGCCAGTGGTTCTGGCTGGCGCAGGTCAGCCCGTCGAACAGCTCGGTCGTGGTGACGCGCTGGTTGGGCTCGAATTGCGGACCTTCGCCGAGCCCGACCAGCGCGTTGGGTTCCTCCGCCCCGCTGGCGACGATGCCGCGCGGGCGGTGGTACTTGAAGGAGCGGCCCACCAGCATCTGGTCGTTGGCCAGCAGCGCCGAGGCGAGCGTGTCGCCCGGATGCCCCGTCAGGCGCTTGCCGTTGAAGGTGAAGTTGAGGGCGCGCCCGGTGTCCAGAAGACGGCCACCCGTGGCCAGACGTGTGCTCATGCGAACTCTCTCCAGCTCCAGCCCGGCCGCCGGGCCGAGATCTTGTCCTTGATTTCCCGCGGGGGCGCGACGGTCTGCGCACCGTAGGTGCCGAATACCTCGAGCGTTGCCGTGCAGCGCGCGGCATGGAACCACTTGCCGCAGCCATTGGCATGCCGCCAGCGTTCGAAATGAACGCCCTTCGGATTGACCTTGTCGAAGAGGTAGGCGTGGAAGTCGTCCTCCGAGGCGCCGGGGCCCCGGCGCCTGAGATGCGCCTCGCCGCCCGGGGCGAACTCGGTTTCCTCGGCCGTGACGCCGCAGTTCGGACAAGTGAGTTTCAGCATGTGCGCGTCCTTTTCGTCTGCTGGAGGGGGCGCTGCCCCCGCCGCCCGTCGGGCGGCTCCCCCGGGGTATTTCGACCGAGAAGAAACACCATCAATGCGCCACCCCGGCCGCCACGCTCTCGTCGATGAACCGGCCTTCGCGGAACCTGTCGAGCGAGAAGGCGTCGCAAAGCGGCGACTGGCCCTTGGCCATCAGCTCGGCGAACCCCCAGCCGGATCCCGGGATCGCCTTGAAGCCGCCGGTGCCCCAGCCGCAGTTGATGAAACAGCCCTGCAGGGGGGTTCGCGAGAGGATGGGCGACCGGTCCCCGGTCATGTCCACGATGCCGCCCCATTGCCGCAGCATCTTGAGCCGGGAGATGATCGGGAAGGTCTCGCACAGCGCGCGCACCGTTTCCTCGGCATGGTGGAAGCTGCCGCGCTGGGTGAAATTGTTGTACCCGTCCGCGCCGCCGCCGATGACCATCTCGCCCTTGTCGGACTGGCTGAGGTAGCCGTGCACTGTATTGGCCATCACCACGCAGTCCATGCAGGGCTTGACGGGCTCCGAGACCAGCGCCTGAAGCGCGACCGAGTCGATGGGCAGGCGGAACCCGGCCATGTCGGCCAGTTGCCCCGAATGCCCGGCCACCACGATCCCCAGCTTGTCGCAGCCGATATCGCCGCGGTTGGTGGTCACGCCGGTCACCTTGCCGCCCTGCTGGCGGATGCCGGTAACCTCGCATTTCTGGATCACGTCCATGCCCATGGCGCTGCAGGCCCGCGCATATCCCCATGCCACCGCATCATGGCGCG
Organism: Roseovarius sp.; assembly: GCA_031580875.1. Taxonomy (GTDB): domain Bacteria; phylum Pseudomonadota; class Alphaproteobacteria; order Rhodobacterales; family Rhodobacteraceae; genus Roseovarius. The sequence goes on along the minus strand of JAVLCJ010000050.1, from coordinate 10,623 downwards.
CGGTGCCCGCCCGCGCCTGCCACAGCCCGCCCAGAACGGGGTAGCGCGGGCCTTCGAGGTCGATGATCGGCACGATCTCCTTGACGCGGGCGGGCGAGATGAACTCGGTGTCGACGCCCTGCAGGGCATTCGCCTGCGCGGTGCGCTTGTAGCCGCGCACTTCGTGCTCGGTCTGGGCGAGCATGATCACGCCGCGCGGCGAATACATGACGTTGTAATTCAGGTCCTGGCTCAGCGTCTCGTAGAGGCTGCGGGATTTCTCGTATATCGCCGCCGAAGGGTCCTGCAGGTAGTTCGAGCGGATGATGGTGGTGTTGCGCCCGGTATTGCCGCCGCCGAGCCAGCCCTTTTCAAGGATGGCGACATTGGTGATCCCGTGGTTCTTGCCGAGATAGTAAGCGGTGGCCAGCCCGTGACCGCCGGCGCCGATGATGATCGCGTCGTACTTTTTCCTGGGGTCGGGCGAGGCCCAGGCGCGCTCCCACCCGAAGTGGTTGCTCAGGGCTTCGCGGGCGATGGCAAAGGCGGAATAACGTTTCATGGACGCTCCCGGACGGTTGAGGGGTCGCAGACGGGCTGCCTGACCCGCGTAATGCGACAAAACCGGCGCCGCGTAGACACCCCGCGCGGCGCAAAAGGATCGATTCGCGACATGCGGGCCCGGTCGGCCCGCGGGCCTGTGCGAAACTGCCCTCTTTTGAATCGCTCCCGCCGCCGCTAAACGGGATGCAAAGCGGGAGACGTCATGACTTTCTGGATCATCATTGCGGCAACGGCGCTTCTGGCGGGCGCGATACTGGGCATCACGCTCATCCGGGGGCGCACGGGCGCCGCGCCGCCGGCGGCCTATGACCTGCAGGTGTATCGCGACCAGCTGAAGGAGGTCGACCGCGACCTCGCCCGCGGCGTGATCGGCGAGGAGGACGCCGAGCGCCTGCGCGCCGAGGTGTCGCGCCGGGTACTGGCCGCCGACGCGCAACTGCGCGACGGCGGCGAAACCGGCGGGCAGCCGACACGCGGGTCGGGTACCCTGCTGGCGAGCCTCCTTGCGGCGATCGTGGCGGGCGGATCGTTGCTGCTTTACGACCGGCTCGGCGCACCGGGCGCCTCGGACCTGCCGCTCGCGGCACGCATCGCCGCCTCGGACACGATGCGCGCGAACCGCCTCACGCAGGCCGAGGCCGAGGCGCAGGCGCCGCCCCTGCCTGCCGATCCGCAGGTGAACGACCAGTTCCTGCAACTGATGGACCGGCTGCGCGAAACGGTCGCCCAACGCCCGGACGACATCCGTGGGCTGACCTTGCTGATGCAGAACGAGGCCCGTCTCGGCAACATGGGCGCGGCACGCGAGGCGCAAGAGAGGGTCATCGCCGCAAAGGGCGCGGCGGCGACGGCCGACGATTACGCGACGCTGGCCGACATCATGATCAGTGCCGCGGGCGGCTACGTGAGCCGCGAGGCGGAACAGGCGTTGCGCACGGCGCTGCAGCGCGATGCGTCGAACCCGCGCGCACGGTACTACCTGGGTCTCTACCTTCTGCAGGTCGACAGGCCCGACGGTGCTTTCAGAACATGGTCGCGCCTGCTGGAGGAGAGCCCGCCCGACGCGCCGTGGGCCGCACCGATCCGCAGCCGGATCGAGGATGTCGCATGGCGTGCCGGCGTGACGGATTATCAACTGCCGGCGCCCGGGCAAACGGCACCCGCCGACCCGGGGCCCGGTGCCGCCGATATCGAGGCCGCGCAGGACATGACGGACGAGGATCGGCAAGCGATGATCCGGGGCATGGTTCAACGGCTGTCCGACAGGCTCGCGCGTGACGGCGGCACCGCCGCGGAGTGGTCGCGGCTGATCGTGGCATATGGCGTGCTGGGCGATACGGACAGCGCGAAAGAGGCGTGGCAGGCGGCGCAGGACGCCCACGGCGACGACCCGGATGCGCTGACGACACTCCGACGTGCCGCGCGGGACGCGGGGTTGGTCGAATGATCCATGAAACCGTGGAGGCGTTCGCGGCCGAACTGGCCCCGATGCGGGCGGTCATGGGGCTCGACCTCGGCACCAAGACGATCGGGGTGGCGGTTTCCGATGCGTTGTTGTCGGTCTCCAGCCCATTGGAGACGATAAAGCGCCGCAAGTTCGGCGTGGATGCCGCGCGGCTTCTCGAGATCGCCGTCGAACGCGAGGTGTCGGGGCTGGTTCTCGGCCTGCCACGCAACATGGACGGCAGCGAGGGGCCGCGCTGCCAGTCCACCCGCGCTTTCGCCAGGAACCTCGAGAAGCTCACGGGGCTGCCGATCACCTTCTGGGACGAAAGGCTGTCGACGGTCGCCGCGGAAAGGGCCCTTCTTGAAGCGGATGCGACACGCAGACGTCGCGCCGAGGTTATCGACAGTGTCGCCGCGTCCTATATCCTGCAGGGACTTCTGGACCGGCTGAGGCATATGAGGGCGAACACGTGACGGACAACGACCCCTGGAAACGCGACGAGATCGAAAGCCCCTGTGTGCGTGTCTGCGTCGTTCATCCCGAGGCACGGATTTGCACGGGCTGCTTTCGGACCATGGACGAGATCGCCCGCTGGTCACGGATGATGCCCGAGGAGCGCCGCGAAATCATGGATGCTCTGCCCGATCGCGCCGGCCTGCTGCGCAAGCGCCGCGGCGGACGGGCCGCTCGCGCCGGCCGACAATAGCCGGGCCATTTGCGGGCATGCCGCCGGGACAAAGGAACCCGCGGCACAGCCAAGGCGCCGCCGGAACGGTCATACGACATGAAACGGCCCGGCGCAGGGGATTGCGCCGGGCCGCAGTTCACTTCCTGCGGCGACGCGAGGATCGTGACGCCGCGGGAAATGACGTCCGTTTCGATCATCGCGTCTTGAAGACAGGGACGGACTGCCATGTCGCGAATAGCTGCCCTGTTCGTGCCGGGCGCTCCCGAAATCTGGGCGCGCCCGGCACGGGCTCGGGCAGTCTCAGAGGAAAATCAGGTCATCCGCGAACTGCAGCGACTCGGCACCGAACAGGGTGTCGATCCCGTCATCACCGCTCAGCGCCTCGACCGTCGCGCTGCTCGTATCCCCGGTGATGGTATAATCGGCGCGGTTTCCGCTGAAGAGAATGACATCCGTGCCGTCGCCGGCGTGGATCGTATCATTCCCGGCGCCGCCTTCGGCAGTGTCGTCGCCACCGCCGACATTGATGTAGTCGTCGCCGCCGTTGCCGAAAATAAAGTTGTCGGTCGTGTCGCCGGTGAGGAAATCGTTCGCGCTGCCTCCCTCGAGGTTCTCGAAGCCCGAGAAGCTGTCGCCGGCTGCATCGCCGCGGGTTGCGACACCGTTGTAGAGCTTGACGGTGACGCCGGTATCGTCATTGAAATAACTGAGCGTGTCGATGCCATCGCCGCCACTGAGCATGTCGGCACCTTCACCACCGATAACGTAGTCGTCTCCGGCGCCGCCTTCGGCGGTGTCATCGCCGCGTCCGACATTGATGTAGTCGTCGCCATCATTGCCACGGATGACGTTGTCGGTCGTGTCAGCGACGAGGTAGTCGTCCGCGCTACCGCCCACGAGGTTCTCGAAGCCCGAAAAGGTGTCACCAGTCGCGTCACCGCCATAGGCTATGCCGTTGTACAGCCTTACCGTCACGCCCGTATCGTCGCTGGTATAGCTCAGGGTGTCGGTACCGTCGCCCCCGTCCATGCTGTCGGCGCCGGCGCCGCCTTCGATCGTGTCGTCGCCGTCACCGCCGCTCAGCGTGTCGTCACCGTCGAGCCCGCGGATGTCGTTGTCGAGCGCGTCACCGACCAGCGTGTCGGCATCGTTGGTCCCGATGATCAGCGCGCTCTGGCTCAGCAGCAGGAAATCCGACTCTTCCTCGCCGAATTCGAGTTCCGTCGTGACCCCTTCGAGGGTTGCGACGGTACTGCCATCAAGATCGATGACGAGGTCGCTGCCGACAACCGTCTGGCTGATCAGCGTGTCGAAGTTGTCCTCCGTCACGCCAAGCCCGATGAGCGCCAGGATATCAGACCCAAGTTCGAAGTCGGTGATGTCGGAATTGAGAACATTCGACGCCCCGTTCTTGCCATACGAGACGACGAACACGTCCTCGCCCACGCCACCGGTCATCGTGTTGTTGCCCTCGCCCACCAGGATATCGTCCTGGAAGCCGCCGGTGATCGGGTCACCCTCGTCGGCGATCGGCAGTTCCTCGTAATCCATCACCAGCTCGGTCGAATAGAGCGAGGACGGCTTGCCTTCACCCTTGACGTAATAGGCAACGTCGAAGTTCATGGTCCTGTTCAGGCCGTTCTCGGTAACGGTGCCGGCCGCGTTCTGCCAACCGGCTGACAGCGAGAGCGGCGAGAAGCCTTCCCAGTCCAGCAGGTTGAGCACGGTCTGCGTCTCGGCACCGCGCTCGTATTTCACCTCGTCCCGCGTGGCCGGCGGCTCGATGGTGGGATCCACCGGAATTTCCACGCCGGGAAGGTCCTGACCGTATTTCGGCCCCTTCAGGCGCCAGCGCGGACCGGACCCGGCGTCGTCATAATCGGTCCCGTCCGGGGTCAGAACCGGCTCGAAGGGCTCACGGTCCATCGTGGTGTAATAGGCGTTGGTGAAGCCCTCTTCCAGATCCTCGCCGGTGGCGCCGATCTCATCCAGAACGGTGCCGGGCAACTGGCCGGGAAGGGTCGGATCCTTCAGAACGGTGCCGGCGGGGTAGAAGGTGCCGTCACCCGCGTAGAAGTCCTGCGTCGAGATCCAGTAGTCGCCATCGGGGCTGGTCTGCACCTCGTAGTCGGGCAGCCGGCCGATCGCGGCCTCGTTCTCGTAATCCTCGGGACGGATCTGGTCGTTCGGGCTGTTGGAGATGGTGTGATGCGTCACCAGCTCGGCCGACGTGATCTGGTAGAGCGGGATCAGGTCCGGCTTTTCGTCGTCGGGCGCGTTCCACTCTTCGGGAAGCTCCAGTTCGGCCTCCATGCGCACGTCGGTCGGCCGCTTGACCGCGTTGCCGAAGCGATAGAGCAGCTTGCCGTCATCCTTCAACGTGATCGAGTAGTCGTCGCCATAGGCGATGTCGAAGAGAACGGTGCTCTCGTTGGGCTTCAGGATATCCGTGATATCGGCGTCCGCGCCGTAGCCGTTCAGCGGGCCATCGATCACGTCGGCGGTGCCGTCCTGGTCGAGGTCAAGCGCGCCCACCATCTCGTTGGGATTGTCCGGCGCCGCCACCGTCAGGATGTCGTAGGGATCGATAGTACCGTCGCGGTCGAAATCGGTGTCGGTCACGTCTAGCTGGTCGGGGTTGCCCGCGTTGTCGATCGCCGCCTGCAGCGACTGCGTCAGCTCCAGCAGGTAGGCGTCATGCAGCGGGCCATTGTTAAGCCCACCGATGCCATCGGGCCGCAGGTCGTGCATCCGCAGATCATCGTCCAGGTTCAGCACCGCGTCCGGGTCCTCGGGGTAGCGCTGGTCCGTCAGTACGTTCTGCATCACGGTGTAATGCTCGGTGGACGCCTTGACGGTGTTGCCGCCCAAGCCAGCCAGTCAGGTGCCGAAGCCCGACGGCGCCTTGAACAGATCGGTCTCGGCGGTCTGGACCGCAACGCCGATCTGCTCACCTTCCTCACCGAAGATATCGCCGACGAAGCCTTCCTCGTATTCGGGGTCGGCGTTGAAATCCTTTTGCTCCGCCCCGAAGAAATCGCTCACGTTGAACCCGAACTCGCTATTGATCGGGAAGAGTTCGGTGCCGTCCTGCGCAATCACAGGATCGGCCGAGAAATCGATCACTGGCAGCGCGGTGCCGGCCAGATCGGCCTGGGTCAGGCCGCCGAACGTGCCCGTGATGTCATTGGTGCTGAAGACATGCGTCGATGTGAACTGGGGGGTGTCGTTCAATGGCTGGTCGAAATCCTGCACATTGGTGGGGTCGATTGGAGTAGCCTTAACAATTGTCCTTCATGACTGTGCGCAATTGACGCTCGATGAACCGATGTCGTCACATTCACGATTACAGATGTGAGTCCACGCCAGAATTAACCCCGGTTAAAAACGCTCGGAATATGTGCCGGCAGGCGTTGGTCGCCACCCCTCCCGAGGCTTGGCACGCAATCCGGGCGTTTCAGGCTGTAACCTGCATTTTCAGCCGCCCGACAAGGCGCGGCCGAGGGCAGGCGCCACGCCATGCAAATCGCCGCGGCAGGCAGGGCCCGGCTTCATTCGGCCGGCTGCATGGCACGCGACGGTCGGGCATACCACGGCCCGGGCGCCGGCGCGAACCGGCGGAGAAGGGCCGAGGCCGCCGCCCAAACCACCACGACAAGACCGCCCGACACCAGACCGTCGGCGGCGTAATGCCACCCGAGGTGAAAAGAGCCGACCCAGATCACGACGGTATATGCCGTGCCCAGCAGGCCGAGCCAGCGGTTGAGGCTGAAGAACAGCATCGCCCACATCGCCGCGAGCGCGACATGCATCGACGGCATCGCCGAAATGCCGAACCCCAATGCCACCCGTCCCGCCTCGTGGCCTTCCAGCAGGACCTGTTGATAGAGCCGGGAATCCAGCCCGCCCATTGCCTGCGATTGCGCGGCAAGGCGCGCCGACAGCGCGTCGTACTCCCCGGCCGCCTCGAAAAGCAGCCCCTCGTAGACCGGTCCGGCGGATGCGAAGACGACAGCCAGAACGCACCCGATCAGGCCCCAGCTCGCAAGATAGGTCGCGATGTAGCAGGCCCGCGCCAAGGCCCCCCTGATCATCAGCCCGCAAAAGACATAGGCCAGGATCATCGGGTAGAACCACGCGTGATAGATGCGGTCGATCAGCCACGTCGCCTCCGCGGACGAGAGGACCCCATGCGACACACGCCACGGCTCAGCCCCGAGAAAAAGCCAGCGATCCAGCGCGATGAACGCCGCATCCCACCCCGCACCGAAGCCTTGGGCCGGTAACGCCACCGTCTTGTGAACCGTGAAACTGGCCATGGTGACCACGAAGGCCAGGACCGGGCCCAGCACGTGGGCGAACCGGCTTTCCCGCCAATGGTCCGCAACCCAGTGCCGCAGAAAGGCAAGGCGTGGCCCGCTCCCGCCCGTCAGCGCCTGGCGCAGCAAGGCGCAGCAGACCAGGATCAGGCCCCCTACAGCCCACATCCCAACAGCCATGTGGGTATAATCAAGCAGCGGCCGGGCGAAATGGGCGGCCGTCACGCCGGGGCTGGCCCATGTCCAGCCGAAAACGGCCGCGGCGATGATCAGGTAAAGGCTGTTGGCGACGCGCTCCATGAAGCTCCCCGTGACAGATGCCCTGTTTTTCGCCCATGCCGCGCGCCATTTTGCGGCCGGATTGCGTCAATAGAAGGGAAAAACGATCACGGCGATCACGGCAGTTCCAACCACTCGCGCGTGCCCGCGCGGAATTCCGGCCGGAAATAGGCAATCATGCGCCCCGCCTCCGGGGCCCGGGCGCCGCTGGCCCACGGCGCCACGCCGTGCAGGGCGTGACGATGCACGAGATAGGCCTCGCCGGGGCGCGCGCTGACCTCGATGCGCGGGCAGGTCTCGAACACCGTCCGCCGCGCGGCATGGTAGGCGTCCGTCAGGTCGATCTCGCGCCACTCGGCGTCGTCCCTGCCGCCGAGCGCCTGCGCGAAAGCCTCGCGCATCACGTGGTGGCTTCCTTCCCATACCACCAGCGGGCTGGCCCCCGCGTCGCATTCCGTCAGCGGCAGGCCGAGAATGTAGGCGTGCCGCTCGCGCAGCATCCGCCGGCGCGCCTCTCCCACGGCCAACAGCCCGTCCACATGCGCCGCGTCGCGTTTCAGGCGATAGCGGAACGCCGCCTCGGATTCCCCCTTGCGGGGTCGCGGATAGCCCGGCCAGGTCACCGACACTTGGCCGCGATGCAGCGGCAACTGCCCGTAAAGCCGCGTCGCCGCGTCCATCGCCGCCCCCGTCAGGGCCGCGCCGCCCGGCACGGCGCCCGCCGCGTCATTGGCCAGCGTGTCCACCCCCACGAACCATGTTCCCTCGCATTGCAGCCACTTGGCGCGTTCCTCGGGGTCATTCACCCGCGGCAGCGCGGCGCGGCGCGCGTCAACCGCCCATGCTTGCACCGCCGGCTCGGCCGGGAACAGCGCCCAGCCCTTTTCAAGCAAGGCCGCTACCATCCCAGTGACCTCCTCAGCATGTTCAACGCCACCAGCGTCAGGAAAATCGCGAAAACCCGTTTCAGCGGCTTGGGATCCATCGCATGGGCCAGCTTCACCCCCCACGGCGCCGTGATCAGCGTCACCACGAGAAAGGCAACGAGGTTGACCGCGCCGAAGGTCAGCGGCGGTCGGTTTTCAGGCGCGATCTCCAGAAACAGGAACCCCGCCACCGACGGCACGGCGATCGTGACGCCGAAACCGGCGGCCGTTGCCACGGCCCGGTGGATGGCCACGCCGTAAAGGCTCATCAACGGGACGCCGAAACTGCCGCCGCCTATGCCCATCAAGACCGACAGAAAGCCGAGAACGGGCGACATCACGGCGCGCTTGATCCCGCCGGGCATCGCCGCGCCCAATCGCCATTCGGCCCGGCCCAGCCCCAGATACGCCCCGATCACGAGGCCGAGACCGCCGAACACCCCCTGCAGCGTGGTCGAACGCAGGCTTGCCGCCACCAGCACGCCAAGCACGGCGCCGATGGCGATGCCCGGCGCCCATGCCCGCAGGATCGACCAGTCGACGGCGCCCTTCCGGTTGTGGCTCAGCACCGACCGGACCGAGGTCACGATGATCGTCGCAAGGGATGTCGCCAGACAGATCTGCATGAGCTGGGGGCCGTCATAGCCAAGGGTCTGGAACGCGTAAAAGAACGCCGGCACCAGCACGATGCCGCCCCCCACGCCCAGAAGACCGGCCAGAACCCCGGCAACTCCGCCGATCACCAGCAGAAGCACCAGCATCTGCAACAACAGCATGGTATCGGGCATGCGCACCTCCGTCTCGCCTCCCGCGCAGCCTTACACCCGGGCGCAGCCAAGGAAAAGCGACCGCGCGAAATTACCCGCCCGGTCGGCGACGGCCCCTGTTCAGTCGGGGCGGACCCGACGGAAGAAATCGGTCACGATGTCGCTACTGTCATCCGCCGGCGCGCTACCGACGCGCAGCGCGACGAACAGCCCGATGGCCGACGAGACCGGATCGTGCCCGCCGCCCCCGCCCGCACGCAGGTTCATGACCAGCGTGGGCGACAGGAACAGCGCGGCGCGGATGACGTCCTCCCAGTCGGGCGGCAGATATCCCCGCCCCTTCAGATGCACCAGCCACGGCCGCCAGAACCGGTCCGCCTTCGCCTCGAGCAGGCGCAGGCGCGGCGCGCCCGGCGTCCAGTCCGTATCAAGATACAGCCGGCCGTCCTCCAGCCGGGCCGAGGCGCGGAAACGCGCCGCCGCCTCGACCGGGTGATATAGCCACTGGGGATGCGCGAAAACGTTGTGAAAGGTGGATTTCACCTCGGCCAGCAGCGCGGGCACGTCTTGGCCCGCGAAGGCCGGATCGAACAGCGCCAACCTGTCCCCCGCGTCGTGTCTTTCGTACCAGACATTGGCGTTGTGCGCATCGCCATGCGCCGTGATCCCGCCGGCATCGGCCAGCCGCTCGGGGGCAAGGCGCGCATGGGCGAAATCGAACATCTCCCCAAGGCTGCGGGCATGCGCGACCCCGTTCAGCACCGGCCGCGCAGTCGCAAGCTCGGCCCAGCTGACCTCGCATCCCGGCAGGGCAAAGGTTTTGCCCTCATAGAATTGCGCCAGCCGTCCCCCGGGATAGCTGCCGCTTGCCGGGTCGACGAGCCGGGCATGGAACAGCCGGTGGATCGGTTGCGCGCGGGATTGCGCAGGCGTGATCGGGTGCAGCGTGTCACGGGCGACGCCAAGCAGCCGGTCATTCAGCTCGGCCTCCGCCGTGACGGCGCGCGAGATGCCGGCCTCGTCCGGCGATCGTTCGAGATCCCGCAGGACATCGGCGAAGCGCGCGTCGTCGCGCCTGTGATAAACAAGGATCTGCTCTCCCGGCACGCGCGAGATGTGAACGGGCTGATCCACCGGCAATCCGGCCCGGGCAAGGATATCCGCGCGATAGTATTCGCCCGCCATCTCCTCCTCGCCCTCTTCCTGGTGGAACTTGAAGAAGAACGGCGCGCCGTCCGACTCGAAGTCACCGAACAGCGAATTCAGCGCGTGCGCATCCCGCCGGATCGCCAGCCCCTGCACCGGTATGCCGAATAGCTCGGCCAGAAGCGCGGTCAGCGCCGCCTCGGCGCGCGGCAGGTCGTGCCGGGCAAGCGCGCGGATCTCGGCCGTGCGGGATCGCGCCTCAGGCATCACTCGCCTCCCGGCACTGGATGATCGTCTTCAGCCCGGCGACCTGCCCGCCCAGATGCGCCTCATAGGCCGCCGGCACCTCGTCCAGCGGGATTTCCGCATCGATCAGCCAGTCCAGACGATCGCCCAGACCGGGCAACAGCCGGCCGACCTCGGCCAGTTCGCTGCCGAAGGCATGGCAGCCGACCAGCGACATTTCCTTTTCCACCAGCTTGATCGGCTCCAGCTCGATCGCGCCGCC
>JAVLCJ010000004.1:0-70719 GCA_031580875.1 Roseovarius sp. | reverse complement strand
GGTGGGCATCGGCCCGTCATCGAGCCATACCATGGGGCCGATGGTGGCCGCCGGGCGGTTTCTGGACAAGATGCGCGCCGCGCCGTTCGATTGCGCGGGGCTCAAGGGGTCGCTGCATGGCAGTCTGGCCTTTACAGGGGTCGGCCATGCAAGCGACCGCGCCACGATCCTCGGGCTGGCCGGGTTCCAACCGGAAAACTATGACGCCGACCGCGCCGAGGCGGTGCTGGCGCAAATCCGCGAGACGCATACCGTTCGCCCGCCCGGCCTGCCGGAGCTGAGGTTCCATCCCAAGCAGGATCTGGCTTTTGACTTCGGCCCGAACCTGCCCGGCCACGCCAACGGCATGGTCCTGATGGCCACCGACGCGCAGGGCGACGTGATCCTGCAGGAAACCTACTATTCCGTCGGCGGCGGTTTCGTGTTGACCGACGCCGAACTGGCCGCGGGGCGCGACACCGACGAGGGCGAGCCGGTGCCCTACCCGTTCAAGTCCGCCGCCGAGATGCTGGAGATGGCCGAGACATCGGGCAAGACCATCGCCCGGATGAAGAAGGCCAACGAGGTCGCGCGCGGCGGGCCGGAAAACCTGCGCTCGGGCGTGGCGCGCATCTGGCAGGTGATGAACGACTGCATCGATCGCGGGCTGAGCACCGAGGGCGAACTGCCCGGCGGCCTTTATGTCAAGCGCCGGGCCAAGGGTATCCGCGACGCGCTGCTGGCGGAGCGGGGCACGAACCTCAATGCCCCGCACAAGATCAACGACTGGATGAGCGCCTATGCCATGGCCGTCAACGAGGAGAACGCCGCCGGCGGCCAGGTGGTGACGGCCCCCACCAACGGCGCGGCCGGCGTGGTGCCGGCGGTCATCAAGTACTGGCTGGAGCACGTGCCCGGCGCCACCGACGCGCAGGTCGAGGAATTCCTGCTCACGGCGGCCGCCATCGGCGGGCTGGTGAAATACAACGCCTCGATTTCCGGGGCCGAGGCGGGCTGCCAGGCCGAAGTGGGCAGCGCGGCGGCAATGGGGGCGGCCGGGCTCTGCGCCGTTCTGGGTGGAACGCCCGCGCAGATCGAGAACGCCGCCGAGATCGCGCTGGAACATCACCTCGGGATGACATGCGACCCGGTGAAGGGGCTGGTGCAGGTCCCCTGCATCGAGCGCAACGGGCTGGGTGCGATCAAGGCGGTGTCGGCGGCCTCGCTGGCGCTGCGCGGCGACGGAACGCATCTGGTGCCGCTCGACGCCTGTATCGAGACCATGCGCCAGACCGGCGCCGACATGAGCGAGAAGTACAAGGAAACCTCGCTGGGCGGGCTGGCGGTGAACGTGCCGAATTGTTGATCACGTCCGCAACGTAGGTGTTTCGAAAGGCGATCGGATATTCGACAACCGTGTGAGGCAAAGACAGCCTTGAGTCTCTATTGAATGCCTGGGAACAATAGAAATTCAGCGAAGCAGTGACGAATGATTTACCAAGGATCGCTGATAGATATCGTCCAGTAGAAACAGCTCTGATCATGCGTGAAGGATCGGAAGGCTGAACTTCTGGCTTGACCGCCAACCAGAAATCATCGTCGAGAGAGGACAACGGTATGGCCCTTGGCTGGCCGCCGGGGCCAGTCTTTTGTCCTGCGTTGTTGGCGTATGTGTCGGACCCGCAAGGTGGCTCGGGAAATCTGAACAGGAAAGTTATGTGGCTTTTGCGCTCCCAATCCCGCGGCATTGCCGGGACGAAGGAGCGAAGGTAACCACGAAGGAACCACAGTCCTGCCGTCAAGGCGGAAGTCGCGTTGGCGGCGTTGACGGGCGACAGAACGATGAGCGAGCCGGCGACGCAGTTTGACCTGCATCCCGGCCAGACCAAGCCGTGGGAGGATCAACTTCCGGACGGTGTTTCGGATGTCTTCGATGGCACGCCGAGGGGGGTCGAAGATCGCTGAGATCGATGTCAAATCCCTGCAGACGAAGATCGGCCGGCTGACGCTGGAAAATGATCCTTGGAAGCAGCGCTCGCCAAGCCCGGCCTCCTGCCGAGCGCAAAGAAATAACAGATCGCCCCCAAAAGCTGAGCCTGAGACGCCAAGCCGAATCTCTGGGGATCAGCCGTGGCAGCCCGTACCACGCGCCGCGCCCTGTCAGCGACGCGGCCCGCAAGCTGATGCACCGGATCGACGAGCTGCACATGGATTATCCGTTCGCGGCCAGTCGAATGATGACGGGCTTGTTGCGGCAGGAGGGGGTCACCGCCGGGCGGTTGCATGTTGCGACCTGCATGGAAATGATGGGAATTGGTACAGACAGGAATTTGAGACCATGTTCCACCCTTTTCAAGTCGCGAAGGGGGTGATGATGCGCGGGACGGACGAGGCGAGCGGGCCGCTTTTCAGCTATGTGGACCTTGAGGAACGGGTCCCGGCGGGTCACCCGCTTCGCAGGATCCGGCAGATCTTGAAGCGAGCGATTGATGCGCCACCCGATCACGATCCCGACCCCGGCGGTCCACCGCCACCGGCGCCAATACAGGAGACCGTCGCAGACACCGACCAGCCCCCCAGCAGACACGGCCGATGTCCGACAAAGCCCGCCAGACCCGCAACGCCGGAGAGAACTTCCGCGGCACGAAGCGCTCGAACGGTTGGCATTGGAACGCCATCGGTCCGAGTGACAATGGCAAGCACGCTTCGGTCACGGATCGGGATGCCCGCCCCTACAAGAAGACGCCCGGCGCGGCGATGCTGTGCTTCACGGGGTGAAGGGCGTCTCGGACTTGATCCGGGGGATCAATTCTGCCCTGAACGGGCGGAGCCCTGCTGATGGAGTGAGGCGCGGGCCGCCACGGGTTCGAGGTCCACGCCGGGCTCGACCCGGCGCCTGACGCTGGCGGCAGACAAGGGGTATGACAGTGCCGACCTCCTCAAGAAACTGAGAGGCATGGCCGTGACCCCGCACATCGCGAAAAAGGTCTCGGCATTCCGCCATCGACGGACCAACCACGCACCATCCCGGCTACGCCCTGTCCCAGCGACACCGCAAGAAGATCGACTTGCGTCGGGAAAACGATCCCCGCCTGGCCGGGAAACGCGCCACTGACGCCTTTCCCGCCCGGCCGCGCCGTTTTCTGATCCACCTCACCTTCGGCTGGACCGAGACCGTGGGCGGCATGGCCCAGACCGCTCACCGCGGCCTCGCCGGGGGCCGCGCACAGTTCACAATGATAATGGCCGTGACCGCGCGATACGCCCTTGAAAGATCACGTGCTTGTGGGGAGGATCACGATCTCGACCCGGCGGTTTTGCGCGCGGCCCTGTTCGGTCAGGTTCGATGCGACAGGCTGATCTTCGCCGCGCCCGAAGGTCCGGATGCGCCCGAACGGAACCCCCCCGTTCATCAGGACGTCCGCGACCGAGTTCGCACGCCGTTCGGACAGACGCTGGTTGTAAGCCGCATCCCCGGTATTGTCGGTATGCCCAACCACCTGCACCATGGTGTCCGGATAGCTCTGGAGGCTGTCCGCGACCGTACTCAGGTCACCACGCAGCCCGGCGTTGACAACCGCGCTGTCGGTGTCGAATAGGATGTCTTGCGGCATGGTGACGATCAGGCGGTCGCCCGTGTTCGTGATCCGTACCTCGTCATTGTCGAGGTTGCGGCGTAGTTCCGCCTCCTGCTTGTCCAATGCGCTTCCGTACGCGGCCCCGCCCGCGGCGCCGACAACGCCGCCGATCGCGGCGCCCTTGGCCTTGTCGTCGCTGACGATTGCCCCGAGACCCGCGCCGAGCAGGCCCCCCAGCAGCGCGCCCTGTTTGGCGTTCTTGTTGGGGTCATTGCCGCCAACAACCGCCGGATCGGTACATGCCGACGCCATCAGCAGCGAACAGCCGGACAGGATGAGAAGGGGTTTACGTGCTCGTGTCATGTGCAATGCCTCTGGTTTCTTGGCGCCCGATCACGTCGGGATCGCTTGTGATGATATGCAATAACAGCCACGGCCCCAAGGTGATTCCGGCCCGGAAACGGCGGTATTCCGCGCAGGGTGCCGCGCGGTCAGTCTTCTGTCCGGGCGCTTTCCCAGGCGAGGATCGCGCGCTTGACGGGCAAGCCCCAGTGATACCCGCCCAGCCCGCCGGACTTGCGCAGTGCGCGGTGACAGGGGATGAGAAAGCTGACCGGGTTGCGGCCCACGGCGGTGCCCACCGCGCGCACCGCGCGCGGCGCACCGATTGCCCGGGCAAGTTCGGCGTAGGTGGTCACCCGGCCCGACGGGATGTGCAGCAGTGCTTCCCAGACCTTGATCTGGAACGGTGCCCCGATCAGGTGAACCGGCGTTTCAAGGCCTGTCCCGAACGCGGACCGCACCCAGGGCGCTATTTCCGACGGGTCCTCGGAAAAGGTTGCGCGTGGCCACCGCGCCTTCAGGTCCTCCAGTGTCGTCTCATCGCCGAGCTCGTCGGTGAATCCCATTGCGCAGAGGCCCTTGTCCGTGCCCATGGCGATCACCGGGCCGAACGGGCTGTCGAACCGTCCCCATCGCAGGCACAGCCCGTCGCCCCGGCGGGCGAAGGCGCCCGGGCTCATCGCGTCCCAACGCAGGAAAAGGTCATGCAGCCGGCCCGAGCCCGACAGCCCCAGCTCATGCGCCGTACCGAGCGTCGTGAAGCGCTGTGCGAGCAGCGCCTTGGCGTGGTCCAGCGCGAGATATTGCTGGTAGCGCTTGGGCGAAATACCTGCCCATTGCGAGAAAACCCGCTGGAAATGCGTCGGGCTCATGCGCATTTCGCTGGCCAGATCATCAAGACGCAGGTTTCCGCCCTGCGCGTCGATCACGTCGATCGCGCGGCGGATGACGTGGTAGTGATAACTGTGTTCCGGGGCGGTGTTCATGCAGCGGCTCATTCGATGCGGTGCCTGCACCCTAAAACGCCGCGCCGCCGGCGACGACCCGAATGTTGCGCATCCGGCGAATTGCGGGCATTAGAAACGGCATGGCACGACAGCTCGATTACCACAGGATACGCGAGATCTTTACCCGCTTCCGGGAAGCCGACCCCGATCCCAAGGGGGAGCTGGACCATGTGAACGCCTATACGCTCGTCGTGGCGGTGGCGCTGAGCGCGCAGGCCACCGACGCCGGCGTGAACAAGGCGACGCGCGATCTGTTCCGGGTCGCCGACACGCCCGAGAAAATGCTGGCGCTGGGCGAGGAAGGGTTGATCGAACACATCAAGACGATCGGGCTCTATCGCAACAAGGCCAGGAACGTAATGAAGCTCAGCCGCATCCTTGTCGACGATTACGGCGGCCACGTGCCCAATTCGCGCGCGGCGCTGCAATCGCTGCCGGGCGTGGGTCGCAAGACGGCGAACGTCGTGCTCAACATGTGGTGGCATTACCCGGCGCAGGCCGTGGATACGCATATCTTCAGGCTTGGCAATCGCAGCGGCATCTGCCCCGGCAAGGACGTGGACGCGGTGGAACGCGCCATCGAGGATAACGTCCCGGTGGATTTCCAGCAGCACGCGCATCACTGGCTCATCCTGCATGGCCGCTACACCTGCAAGGCGCGCAAGCCGTTATGCGGCACCTGCCTCATCCGTGATCTCTGTGAATTCGAGGACAAGACCCCATGAAGAAATACCAAGCCGTCGGGATCGGCAACGCAGTCGTGGACGTGATCAGCCAATGTGACGACGGATTCCTGTCGCGCATGGGCATCGACAAGGGTGTCATGCAACTGGTCGAACAGGATCGCGCCGAATTCCTTTACGACGGGATGGAAACGCGGGCGCGGATGCCGGGCGGGTCGGTCGCCAACACGACCGCCGGCCTGGCGGCCCTCGGTCTTGAGACGGGATTCATCGGCCGGGTGCGTGACGACGACCTCGGCAGGTTCTACGCGGCCGCGATGGCCGATGTGGGGTGCCATTTCGTCAACGCGCCGGTTCGCGACGGCGAACTGCCAACCTCGCGCTCGATGATCTTCGTGTCGCCCGATGGCGAGCGGTCAATGAACACGTATCTCGGCATCTCGACCGAACTGGGCCCCGAGGATGTGCCGGATACGGTTGCCGGTCAGGCCGATCTGCTTTTCCTCGAGGGCTACCTTTACGACAAGCCGAAAGGCAAGGCGGCCTTTCTCGAGGCGGCCCGCGATTGCCGGGCCGGCGGCGGCAAGGCCGGAATCGCGCTCAGCGACCCGTTCTGCGTCGATCGACACAGGGCCGATTTTCGGAACCTGGTTTGCGAACTGGATTACGTGATCGGCAACGAACACGAATGGAAATCCCTCTACGAAACCGAGGATTTGGGGGCTGCGCTGGAACAGGCCGCCGCTGACAGCGGGTTGGTCGTCTGCACCCGCTCCGGCCACGACGTGGTACTGGTCGAAGGCGATAACAGCGTCTCCGTACCGGTCCGCGAGGTTCGCCCGGTCGATGCCACGGGCGCGGGTGACCAGTTCGCCGCCGGGTTCCTCTACGGTATTGCCACCGGGAAACCCTTGGCGGTTGCCGGGCAGATGGGATGCATCGCCGCCGCCGAGGTCATAGGCCATTTCGGCGCCCGCCCCGAGGCCGACGTGACCGCGATGTTCCGCGCCGAGGGTCTTGTGTGATCGCTCGGAATCTGCCGATGCAGGCACCCGGACCCGCAGCGAGATCGGGTATTTGACCCGAGAAGAAGTCAAGGGTGCGCGCCCGGAACCGGCGTCGGTCGGCCCGTCGCCGATGCGGACCGGCCCGGGCGCGGCTTCTCCTCGGGCGGTCATCGGCTCCCCAGCCTGTACCGCGCCTCCAGTGTCATCACACCGTGGTTAACATGGCGTTACGCGTTTCTTCTCGGGCAAAATACCCCGGGGTGAATTGGCCGCAGGCCAAGAGGGGCAGCGCCCCTTGGGCGGACGCTGGTCGTGGGGCACGTGGTCTTTCATCGCGCGCCCCGTGCGCCTTTAGCGTATCGGGACGGTCCTCACTCACCCAGCTTGGCGTGCACTTCGTCGAGGTCGATCTCGCCCACCGGCATCTTGTTCGATGGGTCGTCGAAGTCGTATTTGAAAAGCTCGAAATCGCGGTGGTAGATCTCCTTGACGAGGTGCATTGACAGGTCGTCGAAATAGTCCTCGACCGGGTAGGCGCGCTTGGGGCCGTGCCCTTCGGACTCGTTGAATCGGGGGATGGTCGCGAGATCCACCGTATGCGGCGTCTGGATGGCCTGGAGGACCTCTCCCATGCCGTCATTGAACTTCTCGGTCCAGAATATCTTGTCGTAGGTGCCGCCATTGCCGATGAAGGTCGAGACATGGCCCGACATGGCAGACCAGTGGATATCCGGGTCCATTGGGCGTTTCCAGCGGATCGTGTCGCGCGCAAACAGCAGGAAACGGCGGAAGCTCTTGACCTGGTCGAACTCCTTTTTTCCGTCTTCGCCGCCGACCTCGACGCCGTATTTCTGGATGAGCATTGGCACCAATTTGCCGCGATAGCGCTTGCCGTTGCGCTGGATGCCACAAATCTTGTCGAAAAAGCTCGACAGGATGCGGGTGTATGGATTGCGCACGCAGGTGAAGGCGTAGGAGGTGTGCGTCTTGACATTGGCGTTGATCAGCTTTTGACTGTCCTCACGCGCCCATTTGTGCAGCCCTTGCGTGGCGTCGTGAATGTCGCCGTCGAAGAATTCCCCGTGATCCGAGTAATACATGATTTGCCCGATGGTCGAGCAGGCGCATTTGGGCACGACGCGGTATACCACGCTCTCGCTTTCGGTCATCCAGGTACCGGGAAACCCCATGCTGCCGCCTCCGCGCTTTGATGCCCGCTCTGCCGGGGGCGTTTCTTGTGTAGCCCGACGAAAAAAGCAAAGAAAGCCTGTTTATTCAACGTGCGTTCACGACTATCACTGTATCCGACCCACGGGAGGGCAGGTCAAACCGTTTGAGTGATGGCGAAAATCGCGTTCATACTGCTGTGCCACAAGGATCCGGACGCGATCATCAAGCAGGCCAATATGCTGACAGCGGCCGGGGATTACATGGCAATCCATTTCGATGCGCGTGCCGATCCCGTGGCGTACCACGAGATCCGCACGGCGCTGGCGGACAATCCCAACGTCACTTTCGCGCGTCGGCGCGTGAAGTGTGGCTGGGGTGAATGGTCGCTGGTGCAGGCCACGCTCCACGCTGTTCAGGCGGCGGCCGACGCGTTTCCCCGCGCGACCCATTTCTACATGCTGTCCGGCGATTGCGCCGCGATCAAGTCGGCCGCTTACGCGCACGAGTTTCTCGACCAGCAGGACGTGGACTACATCGAGAGTTTCGACTATTTCGACAGCGACTGGATCAAGACCGGCATGAAGGAGGACCGGCTGATCTACCGCCATTTCTTCAACGAGCGGACGCAGCCGCGGCGTTTCTATGCCGCCTACAAGTTTCAGCGCAAACTCGGGCTGACGCGTGCCATCCCGCATGACATCCAGGTTCAGATCGGCAGTCAATGGTGGTGCCTGCGTCGCCGCACGATCGAGTGGATCCTCGATTTCACGCGGCAACGCCCCGACGTGATGCGGTTCTTCCGCACGACATGGATCCCGGACGAAACGTTTTTCCAGACGCTGGTGCGCCACCTCGTGCCCGAAAAGGAAATCCGCACGCGGACGCTGACCTTCCTGATGTTCACGGATTACGGGATGCCCGTGACGTTCTACAACGATCATTACGATCTGCTGCTGAGTCAGGATTACCTTTTCGCCCGCAAGATCAGCCCGGAGGCATGGGATCTCAAGCACCGGCTCGGTGAACTCTACGTGGCCGAGGACGCGCGTTTCAAGATCTCGAACGAGGGCCGGAGCCTGTTCAAGTTTCTCACCGGGCGCGGGCGCATCGGGCGGCGTTTCGCCAACCGCTTCTGGGAAAAGGAAAGCTCGCTCGGGCGCGAACGCGAACTGCTGATCGTCGTTTGCAAGAAATGGCACGTCGCCAAGCGCTTGCTGGAGCGGATCAGGCAGGCAACGCCCGTGCCGACGATCGAATACCTGTTCAACGAGGAAAGCACCGCGTTGCCGGATCTCGGGGGGATCCAGGCCACGCTGGAAAAACGCACGCGCCACCGGCGCGCATTGATGCGGATGCTTTTCGACTATTACGAGACCGACCGGCTGATCGTCTGCATGGATCCCGGCAACCTCGAGCTGCTGCAGGATTTCTGCCACGATCGCGCGGTCACCCGGATACTGGAAATCCAGTGCGACTTTTCCGACGATTACCTGATCGGGCACGCGATGCGCGTCGGCCTTGCCGGGGAACAGACCCCGCCCGAAACGCTGGAACGGCTTCTGCCGACGATTCGCGGCGACATCACCTTCGAATGTGATCGCATCCGCGACGAGGAGTTCGAGAACCACCTGATCGTGCGGGAGTCCGACCCGCGCGAGCAACAGGAGCGCCGCGTTGCACGCTTCCTTGATGTTTCGCCGGAAATAGCGCATGAAATCGCGGATACCACCCACCTCTACGCCGATTGAGGACCGCCATGACATACGCCTACGACGACCAGAACATTTTCGCGAGGATCCTGCGCGGGGAGATCCCCAACGACACGGTTCTGGAAACCGAGCACACGCTGGCCTTCAACGACATCCAGCCGCAGGCGCCCGTGCACGTGCTCGTGATTCCCAAGGGCGCCTATGTCAGCCATGATCATTTCGCCGCCGAGGCAAGCGAACGCGAGATCGTCGATTTCATGCGCGTCACGGCCGAGGTGTGCCGGATAACCGGCGTGAGCCTTGGCGAGGGCGGCGCCGGGTTCCGCGCGATTTCCAACGCGGGCGAGAACGGCGTGCAGGAAGTGCCGCATTACCACCTCCATATTCTCGGCGGCCGGCCGATGGGGCGGATGCTGGAGAAGGGCGCGTGATGGCGGTTGCCGTGCTTGTCAGCAAGGCGCCCCGGCGCCATTATCCGGACGCGACAGACAACCGGACTCGGATCAAATGACATTTCGCGGACGGCTGGGCGCGCTCATCGACCGCCCCGGCGTGCAGAATTTCATACTGGGCGTGATCCTCTTCAACGCCGTGATCCTGGGGCTCGAGACATCCCGTCACGCGATGGCGGCCGCGGGTTGGCTCATCTTGACGCTCGACAAGGTCTGCCTGGCGATATTCGTGGCCGAAATCGGCGCGAAACTGGCGGCGCGTGGGTTGCCCTTCTTCCGCAGCGGATGGAACATCTTCGATTTCGGCATCGTCGGCATATCGCTTGTGCCGGCCGCACAGGGGTTGTCGGTGCTCAGGGCGTTGCGCATCCTGCGCCTGTTGCGCGTCCTGTCGGTCACGCCCTCGTTGCGCCGTGTCGTCGAGGGGCTGATGAGCGCGCTACCCGGCATGGGGTCGGTCTTCCTGTTGATGGGAATCATCTTCTACATCGGCTCCGTCATGGCGACCAAGCTGTTCGGCGCGACCTTTCCGGAATGGTTCGGCACGCTGGGGCGCTCGGCCTACTCGCTTTTCCAGGTCATGACGCTCGAGTCGTGGTCGATGGGCATCGTGCGCCCGGTGATGGAGGTCTACCCGTTGGCCTGGGCGTTCTTCGTACCTTTCATCCTCGTCACGACCTTCGCCGTTGTGAACCTCGTTGTGGGCCTGATCGTGAATTCCATGCAGGATGCCCACCATCTCGAGGACGTGGAAAAAACCGATACCTACCGTGACGAGGTGCTCGGCCGGCTCGCCCGGATCGAGGCGCGTCTCGACGACAGGGGCGACAAGTCCTAGCGCGTCCTGGTTCTGCTAGTCCTCACGCGCGTGCCCGCGCGTGAGGTCAAGGAACACGTCCTGCAGATCGGCCTGCTCCGTCTTCACGTCACGGATACCGATACCGGCGCCACGCACCGCTTCCAGCACGGCCTCGGCGGGCGTCTGCGACGCGTGATAGGTGATCGCCAGCGATCCGTCGCCGCGCTGCTCCACCTCCAGCCCGGGCGCCTCGGGCAGCTGGTGCGGCGGGGCGTCGGGATGGATGACCATGGTCTTGCCGTCCAGCCGCCCCAGCAGGTTCGGCGTGCTGTCGCGCGCCACCATCTCGCCAAGGTTGATGATGGCGATTTCGTCGCACATCTCCTCGGCCTCTTCCAGGTAATGCGTGGTCAGGATGATCGTCATGCCCTCGGCATTGAGCTTGCGCACGTTGTCCCACAGCATCTGGCGCAGTTCGATATCCACGCCTGCCGTGGGTTCATCCAGCACCAGCACATGCGGGTGATGCACCAGCGCCTTGCCCAGCAGCAGGCGCCGGCGCATGCCGCCGCTCAGGGTGCGGGCATAGGCTTCCGCCTTGTCCTCCAGCCCCACCAGACGCAATATTTCGTCGCTCCTGCGCCGGGCCTTGGGAACACCATAAAGCCCCGCCTGCACGTCCAGCGCGCCGCGGGGCGTGAAGAACGGGTCAAGATTCAGCTCCTGTGGCATCACGCCGATGGCCGCGCGGGACTGCCGCGGGTTAACGTCCTGGTCGAAGCCCCAGATCGTGACCCGGCCCGACGTCTTGACCACAAGTCCCGCCAGTATGTTGATCAAGGTCGACTTGCCCGCGCCGTTCGGCCCCAGCAGCCCGAAAACCGAGCCGGCGGGAATGTCCAGGTCGATGCCTGTGAGGGCGTGCTTTTCCGGTTCGCCCCTGCGGCCACGATAGGTTTTCGTCAAACCGCGGATCTCGATGGCATTTCCGGCCATGGCTGCTCTTGCCCCCTGCCTTGTGATCGAACATATTCGGACCTAGAGGAATTGCTGGCAAAAGGAAACGCCCGATGGTTACCGAAGCTCCCGAAACCAGGATCGTGGACAGCTATCGCGTGGCGTGCGACGGCGGCGAAGGTGCCCTGGGCCATCCGCGTGTCTGGCTCTCGATCCCGCGCGAGACGGGCTTTGTCGAGTGCCCCTACTGCGACGCCAAGCTTGTCCACCGTGACTTCAAGGACAAGGTCTGATCCGCCGGGCGCCCACGCGCCGTTTCTTCTCGGCCGAAATACCCCGGGGGAGTCGCCCGCAAGGGCGACGGGGGCAGCGCCCCCTGCCGGCCCGTCATGCCCGAACGGGCCTCGACAGCGGTGGACGGACCTTTACCGCGTGCGTTTGGCCACTGGTCCCGGCCGGCGCGGCATGGCATGACTACCACGTAGCGCCGGCCATTTCGGGAGATCATTCATGACATTCGGCAAGGGGTGCCACCTGCACCTGATCGACGGGTCCGCTTTCATTTTCCGGGCCTACCACGCGCTTCCGCCGCTCACGCGGAAATCCGACGGCATGCCCGTCGGGGCGGTCTCGGGCTTCTGCAACATGCTGCAACGCTACATCGACGATCACGCGGGGCCGGACGCGCCCACGCACGTGGCGGTGATCTTCGACAAGGGCAGCCATACCTTCCGCAATGACCTGTACGCCGAGTACAAGGCCAACCGCGAGGAGATGCCCGAGGAATTGCGCCCGCAGATACCGCTGACGCGCCGTGCGACCGAGGCGTTCAACATCGCCTGCGAGGAGACCGAGGGCTACGAGGCCGATGACATCATCGCCACCCTCGCCTGCCGGGCACGGGAAGCCGGCGGGCGGGTCACCATCATCTCCTCGGACAAGGACCTGATGCAGCTGGTCGGCGACGGGGTCGAGATGTTCGATGCCATGAAGAACCGCCGGATCGACGCCGAGGGCGTGGAGGAGAAGTTCGGCGTGCGCCCGGACCGCGTGGTCGACGTGCAGGCGCTGGCGGGCGACAGCGTGGACAACGTGCCGGGCGCGCCCGGCATCGGGATCAAGACGGCCGCGCTGCTCATCAACGAATACGGCTCCCTGGACGAGTTGCTCGACCGCGCCGGGGACATCAAGCAGCCCAAGCGCCGCGAGACATTGACAGACAAGCGGGCGCAGATCGAAATGTCCAGGAATCTGGTGCAGCTTGATTGCGAGACGCCGCTGGATTTCACGCTCGACGATCTCGAGGTCAAGGATCCCGATCCGGAAACACTGCTGGCTTTCCTGACCGAGATGGAGTTCCGGACCCTGTCCAAACGCATTGCCGACACGCTGGGCGTGGAGCCGCCCGTCATCCCCGACAGCAACCCCGCCGGTGCCGACCCCCGCGCGGAAAGCGCGCCCGACTGGCCGGCCATCGACCCGGCGCAGTATGAACGCGTCAGCGACATGTCAGGCCTGCGTCGCTGGATCGACCGGATCAACGCGCGCGGGTACGTGGCGCTGGACACCGAGACGACATCGCTCAACGAGATGCAGGCGGCGCTGGTGGGGGTCTGCCTGTCGGTCGAGCCGGGCTTTGCGTGTTACATCCCCGTGGGGCACCGAGATGCCGATGCGGGCGGCCTGTTCGGGGCGGAAGACCTGGCAGACGGGCAATTGCCGCTGGACGATGTTCTGGCGGCGCTGAAACCGGTGCTCGAGGACGATGCCGTTCTCAAGATCGGGCAGAACATGAAATACGACGCCAAGATCCTTGCCGGCTACGGGCTGCGTGTGGCGCCGATCGACGACACGATGCTGATGTCCTACGCGTTGAATTCGGGCATACACGGGCACGCGATGGACACGCTCAGCGAACGCTACCTGTCGCATACGCCGGTCCCGATCAAGACGCTGCTGGGCACGGGCAAGTCGGCCATCACCTTTGACAGGGTGCCGATCGACGAGGCGGTGAAATACGCCGCCGAGGATGCCGACATCACCCTGCGGCTGTGGCACACGTTCAAGCCGCAGCTTCACGTGAACCGCGTGACGACCGTATACGAGACGCTGGAGAGGCCGCTCGTGCCCGTGCTGGCCCGGATGGAGCGCAACGGCATCAAGGTGGATCGCGGCACGCTGAACGCCATGTCCGGCAAGTTCGCGCAGAAGATGGCGGAGCTCGAGGAAGAGATCCACACGCTTGCCGGGCGCGAGTTCAACGTCGGCAGCCCGAAACAGCTTGGCGAGGTGCTGTTCGACGACCTGGGGTACGAAGGCGGCAAGAAGGGCAAGACCGGCGCCTACGCCACCGGTGCCGACGTTCTCGAGGATCTGGCCACCGAACACGACTTGCCCGCCCGGGTGCTGGACTGGCGGGCCATGTCCAAGCTCAAGTCCACCTACACGGATGCGCTGCAGGAGCATATCGACCCCGGGACGGGCCGCGTGCATACCTCCTACGTGCAGACGGGTGCCAATACCGGGCGGCTGGCCTCGACCGACCCGAACCTGCAGAACATTCCCGTGCGCACCGAGGAAGGCCGCCGCATCCGCGAGGCGTTCGTCGCCGAGCAGGGGCACCGGCTGGTCAGCCTCGACTACAGCCAGATCGAGCTGCGGATCCTTGCGCACGTGGCTGACCTGCCGGCCATGAAGCAGGCGTTTCGCGACGGTCAGGACATTCACGCCATGACGGCCTCGGAGATGTTCGACGTGCCGGTGGATGACATGACACCGGAAATCCGCCGTCAGGCCAAGGCGATCAATTTCGGCGTGATCTACGGTATCTCGGGCTTCGGCCTCGCGCGCAACCTGCGCATCCCGCGTTCCGAGGCGCAGGGGTTCATCGACCGCTATTTCGAGCGTTTCCCCGGGATCAAGGCTTACATGGAGGACACCGTGGCCTTCGCCAAGGCGCACGGATACGTCCGGACGCTGTTCGGGCGCCGCATCCACACGCCCGAGATCTCGGCCAAGGGGCCGCGCGCCGGTTTCGCACGCCGCGCGGCGATCAACGCGCCGATCCAGGGCACGGCGGCCGACATCATCCGCCGCGCCATGATCCGGATGCCCGCCGCCATCGAGGGGCAGCCCGCGAAGATGCTGCTTCAGGTACATGACGAACTGATCTTCGAGGTCGAGACCGGCGCGGAAGACAGGCTCGTGAGCGCCGCCCGCGCGGTCATGGAAGCTGCCGCGCGCCCGGCCGTCCATCTTGATGTGCCGCTGGTGGTCGATGTCGGGCAGGGCGCGAACTGGGCCGAGGCGCACTGACCCCGCGCGCGGGTAGCTGAAACCCGCGGGCCGGGGCGCGTCTGTCACCGCGCGGCGGGCGGGCCGTCTCCCGCGTCCGGGTCGTCGGGGTTGTCGGGTCGTGCCGCGGGCGCTTCGGGTGCCGTGGGGTGTGTTTCGTCTTCCGCCTTCTGGGCCGCTTCCCGCTCGGCGCTGCGCAGCAGCAGCCGCTCGACCCGCTGTTCAAGGAGCCGGGCCTTCTCGGCCTGCCGGGCAATTTCCTGCGCAAGGTCGCGGTGCAGCGAGACCGCGATCAGGATCATCACGAGCATGAAGGGAAAGGCCGCGATGATCGACACGGTCCGCAGGCTTTCGAGACCCCCGGTCAGCAGCAGAACCACCACCATCAGCAATTGCAGGCACCCCCACAGCACGCGCACCGCCCGCGTCGGATCAAGCACACCCTTGGAGGTGAACATCCCCAGTACGAAAGTCGCCGAATCGGCCGACGTGACAAGGAACATGCAGACCAGCACGATCGCCGCGACCGTCAGGATCCCGCCACCGGGAAGCTGGTCAAGCATGGCGTACAGCCCCGCCGGCACCTCTTTCTCGACCGCGTCGGCGATCCCGGCATTGGCGAATATCTCGAAGTGCAGGGCGCTGCCGCCGAACGTGGCAAACCAAAGCATGGACAGCCCCACCGGCACGATCATCACGCCGAGGACGAATTCGCGCACCGTCCGCCCGCGCGATATCCGGGCGATGAAGCTGCCGACGAAGGGTGCCCAGCTCAGCCCCCAGGCCCAGTAGAACAGTGTCCATTGTTCCACCCACTGGCCGTCGGAATAGGGCGAGGTGACAAGGCTCATCTGCAGCAGGTTGCCAAGGTATTCGCCCAGCGTCTGCGTCATCAGGCCGAAGATGAACGACGTCGGCCCGAAAAACAGCACGACGGCCAGCAGCGCCGCCGCCAGTGCCATGTTCGCGGTGCTCAGCAGGCGCACGCCGCGATCAAGCGGCGTCATCGCCGACATCATGAACAACCCGCCGACGACGGCCACGATGGCAAGTTGCGGCGCGAACCCGTAAGGCAGCCCGGTCAGCCGGGCGAGGCCACTGTTGATCTGCAATGCCCCCAGCCCGAGTGTCGTGGCCACGCCGAAAACCGTGGAAATCACGGTCAGGATGTCGATCGCTTTTCCCCAGCCGGAATCCACACGATCGCCGAGAAGAGGGCGAAAGGTTTCGCTGATCAAGCCGTGGCTCTGGTGGCGGAAGCGGACATAGGCGATCGCCAGCCCGATGAGCGCGAAATTGGCCCATTGATGCAGGCCCCAGTGAAAGAAGGCGTAGCGCATGCCCGTCTGCGCGGCCATGGCCGTTCGCGGAAGGCCGGTGCCGAGGGGCGGATTGTTGAAATGCATCATGGGTTCGGCCACGCCCCAGAACACCAGCCCCACGCCCATGCCGCTCGAAAAGATCATCGCCAGCCAACTGGGATACGAGAATTCCGGCGCCTCGTCCGGCGGCCCGAGCCGGATTTGCCCGGTCTTTGACAACCCCAGAAACAGCACGAACCCGACGAACCCGGTCGTGACCAGCAGGTACATCCAGCCGACATTGGTCGCAGTCGCGTGCAGCACGGCCTGCGCAGCCGTCTCGACCCTTGCCGGGGCGATCGCGGCGGCGAGCAGGAAGACGACCACGATCACGAAGGAGACGCGAAATACCGTACCGACATCCCCCAGCCGGTCGGTCAGATTTCCGGGCCATGGCATCATGCGGTCACCGTTTCCATTCTCGGCCCCCCAGCAGGACGTGACGGTCGACCCCACACCTACGGACAGGGCCGCGCTAGATCAAACCCCGCATTCCGCACGCGCGAGGCCGCGTTGACCCCCGGCGTGCGGTACCCGGAGGATCGTGTCGCTCATGGCGGCGCATGCGGCGCTATTGGCCGCCGGTGCCGATGCGAATCGGATAAGGGAGGCCTCCATGCCGCGATTCCGAAAGTGCCCGCCATGCCGCGCGAAACCAACCTTATCCTTTGCCCCGTCAACCTGCGCCACGCGCGGATCGAATACAATGCCTACCAAGAAGCCGTCGAGATGGCGCAGCGCCGGGGCGCGAAACTGATCGTGGCGACCGTCGCGCCCGAGATCGAGCGCAACATGAACATCTACGACTCGGAACTGTACTGGGGTGACGAGCTAAAGAAGTTCATCGCGGCCCACCCGGCCGAGGGTGTCGAGGTGGAAACGCTCGTCCGCAAGGGGGCGGTGCACCGCCAGATCGTCAAGCTGGCGGACGAGCGCAAGGTGGATCTCATCGTGATGGAGGCCGCCAACCCCAAGGTGCAGGATTATCTTCTGGGCACCACGGCCAGCCATGTCGTGACCCATGCCGAATGCTCGGTCTACGTGGTGCGGTCATCGGATTAACCGGACTTGTTGAAAAGCCGCGTCGCGTTGAAAAGTTCGTCCAGCTTTTCGTACCGGTCGCGCGTGCGCGGCCAGCTTTCTTCCTGTACGGCGGCGATGAGGGCCTCGAGCAGCATCATCGTCGCCACGTTAGAATCCCAAGCCGAGGGGATCTCGACCCAGCAGGAGAACGTGTGGTCGGCCACGTCCGCCACCGGGCTGATCCATTGATCGGTGATCAGCAGAACGCGCACGTCGCGTTCCTTGGCGATCTCGGCAAGTCTCAGCAGGTTGTTTTCGTACCGCCGGATGTCGAACATCAGCAGGGTGTCGCCGGGTTCCATGTCCAGCACGTAATGCGGCCATGTCGCCGATGAGGCCGTCATGTGCGTGACGCGTTCGCGCACCGCCTGAAAATGGGTGAAGGCGTAATCGGCCAAGGCCCGCGTGATCCGCCCGCCGACGACGTACAGCCGGTGCCGCGTGTCGGCAAGCTGCGTCGCGGCGGCGTCGAAACGCGCCGTATCGATGTTCGAGAATGTTTGCTCGATGTTCTGTGTCACCGCGCCGGCGAACCGGTTGAGGTGATGCGTCTCCGGTGCCTCCGAGGCCCAGTTGGCCCGCCGCTGCGTGGGGCCCGAAACCTTGGCTTCCAGTTCGCCCAGAAGCGCCTGATGGAATTGCGGATATCCCTTGAACCCCAGCTTTTGCACCATCCGTGCGACCGTGGGTGTCGAGACACCGGCATTGGCTGCGACCACGGTGATCGAAGCCAGTCCCGCCGCGGGATAGTTGTCCAGCAGCGATTGGGCGAACTTCCGCTCCGACTGCGTGAGCGTCGTGTAATGCTCGCGGATCAATTCGCGCACGGTGGTGTGCGATTGTGTCACTGGTGCGTCGCCTCGTTGCCTCCGTGATGCATGGCGCACGGAAAACAGGCGGTACGCTGCTCCGGCGCCCAATGCTGGCTGAAAACATATTGACATAAAATTTCGACTGTGGAAACTTTTTTACAGCTACCGGGGGAATGAATGCCGAGCACCGACATTTCCGAGATGTCCGAGGCCGTCGAGATCATCGACGCGCAGGCGGCGGGCCGCGCGGTTGTCCTGTGCGAGCATGCGTCGCATCACATCCCCGCCCGGTATGCCGGGCTCGGGCTCGCCCCCGGCGAGGGGATCGGCCACGTGGCATGGGATCCGGGCGCGCGCGACTTGGCCATGATCCTGGCGAGGCAGCTGGAGGCGCCCATGATCGCCGGGCGCGTCTCGCGGCTTGTCTATGACTGCAACCGCCCGCCCGAGGCGCCAAGCGCGATGCCCGAAAAATCCGAAACCGTCGATATCCCCGGTAATCGCGCACTTGGCGCAGCCGAAAGGGAGGAGCGTGTCGAATCGATCTACAGCCCTTTCCGCGCCGCGGTTCAGGGCCTGCTGGACAAGCGGCGGCAGGCCGGGTTGCCGACGGCATTGATCACCGTGCACAGTTTCACGCCCTCGTGGTTCGGCACGCCGCGCGAGGTCGAAATCGGGATCCTTCACGACAGAGACGCGCGACTGGCCGACGCGATGCTCGACCGCGCCGCGACCCTGCCGCGGCGCATCGTGCGCCGGAACGAGCCCTACGGCCCGCAGGACGGCGTCACCCATTCGCTGAAGCTGTACGGCCTCGCGAACGGCCTGCCCAACGTGATGATCGAGGTGCGAAATGACCTGCTGCAAACGCCCGCGGCGCAGGAAGAGGTCGCGGCGGAGATTCTGTCGATGCTGACGCCGGCATTGAATGATTGCCTGCCTCGCGTGGAGGGGACGTCCCGTGCCTAGACCGATTGTCGCCTACGTCCGCGCCATCGACGCGATGAACCGTTTCATCGGGCGGATCACGATGTACCTGATCTTCGTGCTTGTCGCGGTCCTGCTGTGGTCGTCGGTTTCCAAGACCTTCTTCGATCCCTCGCTTTGGACGCTGGAGACTGCGCAGTTCGTGATGGTCGCCTATTACGTGCTGGGCGGGCCGTACTCGGTCCAGCTTGGGTCCAACGTCCGGATGGACCTTTTCTATGGCGACTGGACACCACGCCAGAAAGCGTGGATGGACGGGATAACGGTGTGGTTCCTGATCTTCTACCTCGGGGTGCTGCTTTATGGTGCCGTGGGGTCCACCGCCTACTCGCTGGGATATTTCGGAACCGAGCCGTTCGCCTTCTTCTGGGATCTGGCCGCTACCTTCGTGACGCAGGGCGCCGATGCCGCCGGCGAGAAGCTGGGTTTCCTCGAGCGCAGCCGCACCGTCTGGCGGCCATACCTGTGGCCGGTGAAGACGTTGCTCTGCCTCGGCGTGTTCCTGATGTTGCTGCAATGCCTTGCCGAATTCTTCCGCGATATCGGCCGTGTCCGCGGGGAGGCGCTCTGAGATGTCGCACGAGTTGATCGCGATCCTGATGTTCTCCTCGATGATGCTCATGCTGTTCACGGGGCAGCGTGTGTTTGGCGCCATCGGGTTCGTCGGGGCGGCCGCCGGGTTGCTGCTGTGGGGGACGGGCGGTGTCGACGTGCCCTTCTCTGCGGCGATGAAGCTGATGAAATGGTATCCGCTGCTGACCCTGCCGATGTTCATCTTCATGGGCTACGTCCTGAGCGAATCCAAGATCGCCGACGACCTGTACCGCATGTTCCATGTCTGGATGGGGCCGGTGAAAGGGGGGCTGGCGATCGGGACGATCGGGCTGATGGTTCTGATCTCGGCGATGAACGGGCTCAGCGTGGCCGGCATGGCCATCGGCGCGACCATCGCCCTGCCCGAACTGCTGCGCCGCGGGTATGACAAGATCATGGTGACGGGGGTGATACAGGCCGGGTCGTCGCTGGGCATCCTCGTGCCGCCCTCCGTCGTGCTGGTGCTCTACGCGATGATCGCGCGGCAGCCGGTGGGGCAACTCTGGCTGGCGGGGGTGATCCCGGGGCTGATGATGGCCACGCTGTTCATTATCTACATCTATGTTCGCTGCCGGGTGCAGCCGCATCTGGGGCCGGTGCTCCCGGCGGAAGAGCGCGACGTTTCGATGTCCGAAAAGCTGCGCCTGCTGCGGGCCGGGCTTCTTCCGCTGGTGATCTTCGCGGTGATGATGTTTCCCTTCGTCAAGGGCTGGACGTCACTGGTGGAGAGTTCAGCCATCGGGGCCACGGCGGCCTTCGTCGCGGCGATCCTCAAGGGGCGGATGACGCGCGAGGTGTTCGAGAACAGCGTGCGCCAGACGCTGGCCGTGTCCTGCATGTTCATGTGGATCATCCTCGCGGCGCTCGGGTTCGGCGCGATCTTCGATGGCCTCGGCGCGGTGAACGCCATCGAGGACCTCTTTACCGAGAAGCTGGGCCTGAACCCGTGGCTGATCCTGATCCTGATGCAGCTCAGCTTCATCCTGATGGGCACGTTCCTCGACGACACGGCGATGCTGGTGATCGTCGCGCCGCTTTACGTGCCACTGGTCGGGCAACTCGGGTTCGACCTGATCTGGTATGGCGTACTCTACACG
Source organism: Roseovarius sp. (assembly GCA_031580875.1). GTDB lineage: Bacteria > Pseudomonadota > Alphaproteobacteria > Rhodobacterales > Rhodobacteraceae > Roseovarius. The sequence goes on along the minus strand of JAVLCJ010000004.1, from coordinate 49,808 downwards.
ATCACGACCCAGATCGCCTACATGACGCCGCCGTTCGGCTACAACCTGTTCCTGATGCGCGCGATGGCCCCGCCCGAGATCGGGCTGCGCGATATCTACGTGTCGATCGTGCCCTTCGTGTTGGTGATGGTCGTCGCGCTGACCGTGGTCATGGTGTTTCCCGAGGTCGCGCTGTGGCTGCCCGATTACGTCTATGGAAAATAACCCCAAGAAGAGCCCCGGCAGGGGGCCGGAATTCTGACAAGGAGAGAAGAAAATGACGACAAGACGCAAGTTTCTGACCACCGCCGGGGCCGGAGCCGTCGCGGCGCCGCTGGCTTCGCCGGCCATCGCCCAGTCAAAGATCACGTGGCGGATGCAGACCTATGCCGGCCCCGCGCTGGCCGAACACGTGGTCAAGCCGGCGATCGACATGTTCAACCGCATCGCCGGCGACAGGATGCAGATCGAGCTCTACTTCGCCGATCAGCTGGTGCCGACGGGTGAGCTGTTCCGCGCGATGCAACGCGGCACGATCGACGCGGTGCAATCCGACGACGACTCGATGGCGTCGCCGACAGAGGTGACGGTCTTCGGCGGGTACTTTCCCTTCGGATCGCGCTACTCGCTGGATGTGCCGGTGCTGTTCAACCAGTACGGTCTCAAGGAAATCTGGGAAGAGGAATACGCCAAGGTCGGCGTGCAGCATATCAGCGCCGGCGCGTGGGACCCGTGCCATTTCGCCACGAAGGATCCGATCCGCAGCCTTGCCGACCTCGAAGGCAAGCGCGTCTTCACCTTCCCGACCGCGGGCCGGTTCCTGTCGCAGTTCGGGGTGGTTCCCGTCACCCTGCCATGGGAGGATATCGAGGTCGCCGTGCAGACGGGTGAGCTTGACGGGATCGCGTGGTCGGGCATCACCGAGGATTACACGGTGGGTTGGGCCGACGTGACCAACTATTTCCTCACCAACAATATCTCGGGCGCGTGGTGCGGTTCCTTCTTTGCCAATCAGGGCCGCTGGAACGAACTGCCCGAGGACTTGCAGACGCTGTTCCGCGTGTGCTGCGACCAGTCGCATTACTACCGACAGTGGTGGTACTGGGGCGGCGAGGCTCGCCTGCGCGTGCACGGCGAGAAGATGGAACTGACCTCGATCCCGGATTCCGAGTGGGCGACCGTCGAGACGGCGGCGCGCGAATTCTGGGACGAGATCGCCGAGCAGTCCGAGACCAAGCGCAAGGTCGTGGAGATCTTCAAGCAGTACAACGCCGACATGGAGAAAGCCGGTCGGCCGTACCGCTACACCTGAACAGCCACGACAGGCCGGGGCGCATCGGCGCCCCGGCGGATTTCTCAAGCAAGAATACCGGCAGGGTCTTTCGCTGGATCGCGCCGGCGCGGGATGCGAACCGGGGGAGTTGATGACGTTGACATTCGAGGATCTCAAGGCCGGCGTGGCCGCGGGCGACGTGGACACGGTACTGGCCTGCTTCGTTGACATGCAGGGTCGCCTGATGGGCAAGCGGTTCCACGCGGCCCATTTCGCGGACAGCGCGTGGGAGGAAACCCATTGCTGCAATTACCTGCTGGCCACGGATCTCGAGATGGACACGCCCGACGGCTATGCCGCGACAAGCTGGGCGTCGGGCTATGGCGATTACGTGATGAAGCCCGACCTGGCCACGCTGCGCCCGGTGCCGTGGCTGGACGGTACCGTCATGGTGCTGTGCGACGTGCTGGATCACCACACCCACGCGGCCGTGCCGCATTCCCCGCGCGCGATCCTGAAGGCGCAGCTCGCGCGGCTGTCCGGGATGGGCTTCGAGGCCATGATGGCGACCGAACTGGAATTCTTCCTGTTCGAGAAGAGCTTCGACGAGATTCGCAAGGCGAATTTCCGCGATCTGGCCCCGATCAGCGGCTACAACGAGGATTACCATATCTTCCAGACCACCAAGGAAGAGCACGTGATGCGGCCCGTTCGCAATCACCTCTTCGCGGCCGGGATCCCCGTGGAGAACACCAAGGGCGAGGCCGAGGCCGGGCAGGAAGAGCTCAACATAAAGTACGCGCCGGCGCTGGACACCGCCGATTATCACACGATTTCGAAACACGCGGTCAAGGAAATAGCGTGGCAGCAGGGACATGCCGCGACCTTCCTGCCCAAGTGGCACCACGACAGGGTCGGCTCGTCCAGCCATATCCACCAATCCCTGTGGCGGGACGGCAAGCCGGCTTTCCACGACCCGGCCGACAGCCGCGGGATGTCGGCGCTGATGAAAAGCTACATGGCCGGCCTGCTGAAATACGCGCCCGACGTGACCTATTTCCTTGCGCCTTACATCAACAGCTACAAGCGCTTCCAGAAAGGCACGTTCGCGCCGACCCGCACCGTCTGGTCGGTGGACAACCGCACCGCCGGGTTCCGCCTTTGCGGCGAAGGGACGAAGGCGGTGCGCGTGGAATGCCGGATCGGCGGGTCGGACCTGAACCCCTATCTGGCGATGGCCGCGCAGATCGCCGCCGGGATCGCCGGGATCGAGGAGACCCTGACGCTGGAGCCGCCACTTTCCGGCGACGCGTATTCGGGGGAGTCGGGCCTGATCCCCCAGACCCTGCGGGCGGCGCGCGACAGCCTGACGGGTTCGACCATGCTGCGCGCGGCGCTGGGCGATGACGTGGTCGATCATTACGTCCGCGCCGCCGAGGTCGAGATCGAGGATCTCGACAGGGCCGTGACGGATTACGAGGTCGCCCGCGGGTTCGAGCGGGCCTGACCGCGGCGCCGGTGGCGTCGGCCGGGCGCCTCCGGCGGGAGTATTTTGGGCAAGATGAAGAGCGTGGGCTCTTGAATGCGATGAGGACATGATGACCGGAACCTTGACATGTATTTCGCCGATCGACGGATCGGTGGTCGCCGAGCGCGAGACCCTGTCACGCGATGCGGCCCGTGCCGCGGCCGGGAAGGCGCGGGCGGCGCAGGCGGACTGGGCGGCCCGCCCACTGGCGGAGCGCACCCGGCTGGTGATGGACGGCGTGGCGGCCGTGGGGGCAATGAACGACGAGATCGTGCCGGAACTGGCGCACATGATGGGCCGGCCCGTGCGGTACGGCGGGGAGTTCGGCGGGTTCGACGAACGCGCCAGCCACATGGCCGCCATCGCCGAGGAGGCGCTGGCCGATATCGCCGTGGGCGAGGATGCCGAGTTCAAGCGCTATATCAAGCGGGTGCCGCATGGCGTGGTTTTCGTGGTGGCGCCGTGGAACTATCCCTACATGACGGCGATCAACACCGTGGCCCCGGCCCTGATCGCCGGCAACAGCGTGATGCTGAAACATGCCACGCAGACTCTGCTTGTGGGGGAGCGCATGGCGCGCGCCTTCCATTCGGCGGGGGTGCCCGAGGATGTTTTCCAGAACGTCTTTCTGGATCATGACACCACGTCGGAGATGATCGCCGGCGGCGCTTTCGATTTCGTCAACTTCACCGGATCCGTCGGTGGCGGCAAGGCGATGGAGCATGCGGCGGCGGGCACCTTCACCGGTATGGGGCTGGAGCTTGGCGGGAAGGACCCGGGCTACGTGATGGAGGATGCGGACCTTGACGCGGCGGTGGACACGCTCATCGACGCCGCGATGTTCAACTCGGGCCAGTGCTGTTGCGGGATCGAGCGGATCTACGTTCACGAGAGCCTGTTCGATGCCTTCATCGACAAGGCCGTGGCGATCGTGGAGGCCTACAAGCTGGGCAATCCGCTGCAGGCCGACACCGATATCGGGCCGATGGCGCATGTCCGCTTTGCCGACGAGGTGCGGTCGCAGATCGACGAGGCGCTGAAAATGGGTGCGACGGCGCATATCGACCGCAAGCCGGCGGATGACGGCGGCGCGTATCTCACGCCGCAGATCCTGACGGGCGTGACCCATGACATGCGTGTGATGCGCGACGAGAGTTTCGGCCCGGTTGTCGGGATCATGCCGGTCAAGGACGACGCCGAGGCGATCCGGCTGATGAATGACAGCGATTTCGGCCTGACCGCCAGCCTGTGGACAGCGGATATCGCGCGCGCCGAACGGGTGGGCGACGCGGTGGAGACGGGCACCATCTTCATGAACCGCGCCGATTACCTCGACCCGGGGCTTTGCTGGACCGGCTGCAAGCAGACCGGCCGCGGCGGCGGGCTGTCGGTGATCGGGTATCACAACCTCACACGTCCGAAATCCTACCATTTGAAAAAGGTGACGAAATGAAACTTGTCGGAAACTGGTCCTATCCAACGGCCATCCGTTTCGGCGCGGGCCGGATCACCGAGTTGCCCGACGCCTGCGCCGCGGCAGGCATCACGACCCCCCTGCTTGTCACGGACAAGGGGCTGGCGGATCTGCCGGTCACGCGCGGGACGCTCGACATCATGCAGAACGCCGGGCTGGGTGCCGCCATATTCTCGCAGGTCGATCCGAACCCGAACGAGAAGAACCTCGCCGCCGGGGTCGAGGCGTTCAATGCCGGCGGGCATGACGGCGTGATCGCCTTTGGCGGTGGGTCCGGTCTGGACCTCGGGAAAATGGTCGCCTTCATGGCCGGGCAGACGCGACCGGTCTGGGATTTCGAGGATATCGGCGACTGGTGGACGCGTGCCGACGCCGACGCCATCGTCCCGAACATCGCCGTGCCGACCACCGCCGGAACCGGCTCGGAAGTGGGGCGCGCCAGCGTCATCACGAATTCCGAAACGCATGTGAAGAAAATCATCTTTCACCCCAAGGTATTGCCCAGCGTGGTGATCTGCGACCCGGAGCTGACGGTCGGCATGCCGAAGTTCATCACGGCGGGCACGGGGCTCGACGCCTTCGCGCATTGCGTCGAAGCCTATTCCAGCCCGCATTACCACCCGATGAGCCAGGGCATGGCGTTGGAAGGGATGCGGCTGGTCAAGGAGAACCTGCCGCGGGCCTATGAAAACGGCGATGACATCGAGGCACGCGCCCACATGATGAGCGCGGCGGCCATGGGGTCGACCGCCTTCCAGAAGGGGCTTGGTGCGATCCATGCCATGAGCCACCCCATCGGGGCGCATTTCAACACCCATCACGGGACGACCAATGCCGTCTGCATGCCGACGGTGCTGGATTTCAACGCGTCCGCGATCGCCGATCGTTTCGACATGGCCTCGGCCTATCTGGGGATCGAGGGCGGTTTCGACGGGTTCCGCCGTTTCGTGCAGGATTTCAACGACAGTCTTGGTGTCCCGCGCAAGCTGGGCGACCTGGGCGTGACGGCCGAAAGCATCCCCGCGCTGGTCAAGGACGCGCTGACTGATCCGTCCTGCGGCGGCAACCCGGTGGCATTGACCGAGGCGAACGTGACGGAACTGTTCCGCGCGGCGCTCTGACCGGCCGGCGGCTGTTGACCCGGCGCGCTTTTTGGGGTGCGATACTTCCATGGTGCCCGCCCGCCATCGCGGGCGGTCGGTGGTCGCGCCTGACGCGTGACGCAACGAGAAAACGCCCGGCGCATCGCGCGGGGTCGAAGGAACCAACAGGGAGGTGATCATGAAAAAGTATCTGGGTCTGGCGACTGCCGCGGCGATTTCGCTGTCCTTCGCCGGCGAGGCGCTGGCGACGGAGTGGAACGTGTCGCTCTGGGGCAAGCGCCGCGCCTTCACCGAGAACACCGAGAAGCTGGCCGAACTCGTGGCCGAGAAAACGGACGGCGAGTTCACGCTGAACATCAGCTACGGCGGCCTCAGCAAGAACCGCGAGAACCTTGACGGCATTTCGATCGGCGCTTTCGAGATGGCACAGTTCTGCGCGGGCTATCACCGCGACAAGAACCCGACGATCACGGTGCTCGAGCTGCCGTTCCTCGGGGTCGAAACGCTGGATCAGGAACGCGCGTTGTCGATGGCGCTTTATGATCACCCGGCGGTCAAGGAAGACCTGGCGCGCTGGAATGCCACGCTGCTGATGCCCTCGCCCTTGCCACAATACAACCTTGTGGGGCTTGGTGAGGCGCCGGAGGGCCTTGATGATTTCGAGGGGCTGAGCGTCCGGGCCACTGGCGGTATCGGGGCCGCGATGGAGGCCACGGGCGCCGTGCCGACCTCGATGTCAGCGACCGAGGTGCGTCAGGCCATGGATAGCGGGGTGGTCAAGGCGGTCGCCTTCGCGCCACACGCGCACATGGCCTTCGGAACCATCGAGAACGGCAAGTGGTGGACGACGAACCTCAACCCCGGGACGGTGAATTGCCCGGTCGTGGCCAACACTGATGCACTGAACGACCTGTCCGACACGCATCGCGAGGCGCTGATGAGTTCGATAGACGAGGCGCTGGACCACTATGTCGACAATTACACCAACAACACGATGGAGGCGTGGGGCCCGGCGCTGGATGAACGCGGAATCGAGCGGGTGACCTTCGGCCAAGAATCGCTCGCCGCGTTCGAGGAGGCCGTGGCCGGCCCGGCCGCCGCGGCCTGGATCGAGGACATGGGCAACCGCGGCCTGCCGGCACAGGAGCTTTATGACTTCGTCACCGGCAAGCTGGCGGAACTCAAGACAGATTCCTGATCGTGGTCCGCTGCCCCGGCTTGGTCCGGGGCGGCCCGACGTCGTAACCGCATCCTCAGGAGTGACCCATGGCCGGTGCCGCCTCGGTTCTGACCGATGACAGCCGCCTCAGCCGGCTGGATCGCGGTCTTCTGCGTCTGGAACGCTTTTTCGCGTTGCTCAGCGGGCTTGCCGTTTTCGCCCTGATGATCCTTGCCGTGATATCGGTCGGCGGTCGCAATTTCTTCAATCAGCCCTTGCCGGGGTACGTGGACTGGATCGAACAGGCCATGCCCCTGATCGCCTTCATGGGCGTGTCCTACGTGATGCGCGAGGGCGCGCATATCCGCATGGACATCGTCGTTGGGGTGCTCAGGGGCCGGGTGCTCTATTTCGTGGAACTGCTTACGACATTGGCCGTGCTGGCGCTGATGGTTCTGCTGGTCTGGGGAAGCTGGGCGCATTTCGACCGCAGCTTCGACTGGAACGCCCCGCTCTGGAGCCGCGACAGCACGATGGACATCGCGCTACCGATCTGGCCCGCGAAACTGCTGGCACCGGTCGCCTTTTCGGTGCTTTGCCTGCGGCTGGGCCTGCAGGCGTGGGGCTTCGGCCGGGCGCTGGTCAGCGGCACGACGCGGCCGGTGGCGGTGCCGCTGGTGCTGGACGTGGCGACGCAGGCACAGATGGAGGCCGAGCATGTCTCGGGCCGTGATGAGTGAAAGGCGCGCTGATGGACCCGATTGATATCGGCCTTGCCGTGACCGGCGGCTTGCTGGTGCTGGTCGTGCTGGGAATGCGCGTCGCCTTTGCCGCGGCCCTCGCGGGCATGATCGGGTTGATCTGGATATTCTGGTCGAAAAAGGGCTATGATGCCGAGGAATTCGGCTGGGCGCTGACCGTCGCCGCCAAAACGGCCGGACAGGTGCCCCATTCCAAGGTATCCAGTCAGGCGCTCAGCCTCATCCCCACCTTCATCCTGATCGGGTACCTTGCCTATTACGCGGGGCTGACCAAGGCGCTTTTCGAGGCGGCGAAGCGCTGGATCGCGTGGGTGCCGGGCGGGCTCGCCGTCTCGACGGTGTTCGCCACGGCCGGCTTTGCCGCCGTGTCGGGGGCGAGCGTGGCAACGGCCGCGGTTTTCGCGCGCATTGCCATCCCCGAGATGCTCAAGATCGGCTATGACAAGCGTTTCGCGTCCGGTGTCGTTGCCGCCGGCGGGACGCTGGCAAGCCTGATTCCCCCGTCGGCGATCCTCGTGATCTATGCCATCATCGTGGAGCAGGACGTCGGCAAGCTGCTGCTGGCCGGTTTCATACCCGGGGCATTCTCGGCCGTTGTCTATGCCTCGCTCATCATCGGCATGGCGCTGCTGATCAAGGGGTTCGGCCCGCCGGTCGGCGGGTTCTCGTGGCGTGAACGCCTTGTGTCATTGCCGCCCGCGCTGCCCATCGTCTTCGTCGTCGTGACGATCATCTTCTTCGTCTACAACCCGTTCGGCGGCGATGCCTGGGGCACCCCGACCGAGGGCGGCGCGATCGGCGCTTTCGTCGTGTTCTGCATGGCTGTCTGGCGCGGGATGCGCTGGCCGCAGCTCAAGGATGCGCTGCTGGAAACCGCCAAGCTCAGCGTGATGATCTTCACGATCATCTGGGGGGTGTTGATTTATGTGCGCTTTCTGGGCTTCGCGGATCTGCCCGGCGCGTTTGCCGCGTGGATTACCTCGCTGACCGTCTCGCCCATGCTGATCCTGGTCTGCATCCTGCTGGCCTATGCCGTGCTCGGCATGTTCATGGACGCGATCGGGATGTTGCTGTTGACGCTGCCGGTGGTCTACCCGGCCGTCATGGCGCTGAACGGCGGCGAGTTCGTGTCGGCGGCCGACAGTACCTTCGGCATGTCGGGGCCGATGTGCGCGATCTGGTTCGGCATCCTCGTGGTCAAGATGGCGGAATTCTGCCTGATCACGCCGCCCATCGGGCTCAACTGTTTCGTGGTCGCCGGCGTGCGGCCCGATCTCAGCGTTCAGGACGTTTTCAAGGGCGTGATGCCCTTCTTCATCGCCGACGCGGTCACGATCGCCCTGCTGGTGGCTTTCCCGATGATCGTGCTGTGGCTGCCCGGGCTGGTCTGACGGCCTCGAATATCCGCGCAAATTGAAATGTTAATCCATGCGTAATGCCGGGTCTGCTACCCCTTTCCACGGGTGAGTAGAAAGGTGGTGGACATGCGCGCGCCGGGCGATAACGTCGCGCCAGTCATCATCAGGAAGAAAAAGAAGGTTACCGGCGGTGACGGGCATCACGGCGGCGCGTGGAAAGTCGCCTACGCAGATTTCGTCACCGCGATGATGGCTTTCTTCCTGTTGATGTGGCTTCTGAACGCGACAACCGAGAAACAGAGAAAGGGCATTGCCGATTATTTCAGCCCGACGGTTCCGGTGAACCGGATATCGGGCGGGGGTGACGGGATGTTCGGCGGTGACAGCGTCTTTTCCGAGGATCAGTTGCCGCAGAACGGCACCGGCGCGACAAACCTGCGCCCGACGGAACGCCAGCAGGCCCGCGGCGAGACAGGTGTCTCGCCCGAGGGTGCCGGGCAGGGGCGCATGTCGGCCGACCGGGAACGATTCGAGGAAATGGAAGAGGTCCTGATGGGCCGCGGCGGTGAAAGCACGGTGTCGCACGAAACGCGCCGGCATATCGTCACGCGCGTGACCGACGAGGGCCTTGTCGTCGAATTGTTCGACAGGCCCGGTGCAACGCTGTTCAGACCGGGCACGTCCGAGCCCACGCCGCTGCTGCGTGACCTGTCCGATCTGCTGGCGACGGCCGCGACGATGGTGGAAAACGGCCTCGCGCTCGAAGGTCACACGCGCGCGCGACCGGTGACGCTTCTGTCCAGCCCGGTGTGGCGCCTGTCAGCGCGGCGGGCCGACCGGATGCGAAGCTTGCTGGAATCGGCTGGCATGGACCCGACCCGCATACGCCGTGTCACCGGGCATGCCGACCGCGAGCCGGCCACCCGCGACCCGATGGCGATCCGCAATGACAGGCTGGAGGTCATCTTCTTGCGGTCCGACATGTAACGCGGATTTTATCTGTTAGCGCCCTGTTAAATCGTCATGCGTATGCGTTGTGGTCGAGATCAACTCTCGATGCAGCAGAAAGGCGTGTACATGACGATTTCCTCCTCCTTGAATGCCGGCGTCGCCGGGCTGAGTTCGAATGCCGCGCGCCTCGCGGGGATTTCGGACAACATCTCGAACTCCGCGACCTTCGGTTACAAGCGCGTGCAGACGGATTTCCAATCGCTCGTCATCTCTTCCGGCGGCGGCAGCTACGCGGCCGGGGGGGTGCGATCCTCCACGCAAAGACTGATCGACGAAAGCGGCTCGCTCGTCACCACGTCGAACCCGACAGACCTTGCCGTCAGGGGGCGCGGGATGCTCCCGGTTGCCGAATCCAGCCAGATTGATGCCGACAACGGAAACCCGCAGATGCTGCTGAGCAGCACGGGATCGTTCCGGACAGACGCCGACGGGATGCTGAGAACCGAATCCGGGTTGGTCCTGCTGGGCTGGCCGGCGAACCCCGACGGTACCGTGCCCGAGTTCCCGCGCGACACGAGCGAAGGGCTCGAACCCGTGGAGATAAACGTCAACCAGCTCACGGGTGAGCCGACGACCGAGGTGAACCTCGGCGTCAATCTGCCCGCCACCGGGACACGTTTCGACGCGAACGGCGATCCGGAGCAGCTGTCGGTGGAATATTTCGACAACCTTGGCACATCCGAGAACATCCAGATCGAGTTCACGCCGACCATCCCTGCCAACGCGTCGTCGAACGAATGGACGATGACCCTGACGGATTCCGCCCAGAATGATGCGCTTATCGGTGAATATGTGCTGACTTTCGACGATGCGCGTGCCTCCGGCGGGACGTTGCTGGATGTTCAGACCATCCAAGGGGATCCGTATGATCCGGCGACCGGCCGACTTTCCGTCGATGTCGAAGGCGGGCCCATGGAAATCAATATCGGGCGGCTCGGCGCATCGGACGGGCTCACGCAGCTTTCCGACAGCTTCGCGCCGCTCTCCATTTCCAAGGACGGCTCGCCCGTGGGCAACATGACGTCGGCCGAGGTTGACGAGAACGGTTTCGTGCGCGCCACGTTCGATACCGGGATCAGCCGTGTCATCTACCAGGTTCCGCTGGTCGACCTGCCGAATCCGAACGGCATGATTGCCATGGATCAGCAGACATACCTGCCTTCGCCGGAAAGCGGCACGTTTTTCCTCTGGAATGCGGGTGATGGACCTACCGGGGATGTCGTTTCCTTCGCGAGGGAGGAATCCGCCACCGATGTGGCCAGCGAACTCACCAGCATGATCCAGACCCAGCGTGCCTATTCCTCGAACGCCAAGGTCATCCAGACCGTGGACGAGATGCTGCAGGAAACCACCAACATCAAGCGCTGAATCTTTCGGCCTGACAGTCGCTTGATCCAGCCAGAGCAAGGCGATCCGACATGAGTTTGACATCTGCATTGAACGCCGCGATCAGTGGTCTCAACGCGAATTCGCGCGCCGTCAGCGTCGTTTCCTCAAACCTCGCCAATGCGTTGACACAGGGATACGCCCCGCGGTCGCTCGCGCTCGAGGCTGACGGCGCGGGTCCGGGCGTGCGCCCCGCCGGGGTCGTGCGGAACGTTGACACGCAACTGGTTCAGGAAAGGCGTCTGGCCACCAGCGCCCTCGGCCAAGCGGAAACCGGGGCCGCTTTTCTCTCGCGCATCGAGGGGTTGATCGGCACCCCGGATCAGGCGGGCTCACTCTCTGCCCGGCTCACCGCGTTCGAGTCGGACCTGGTGTCGGCTGCCAACAGGCCCGAGGCCGGGCAGAGCCTGCAGGCGGCGGTGAACAGCGCAAAGGCGCTGACAGGCGAATTCGTCGCGATTTCCTCCGGCCTGCAGGCGATGCGCAGCGAGGCCGAAAGCGCCATTTCCCGGGCGGTGGGCACGATCAATTCAACCCTGTCGGAGATCGAGACGTTGAACGCCGGTATCGCGTCGGCGCGTGCGCAAGGTCGGGAAACCGCCGGGCTCGAGGATACGCGCCAGAAAGCGATCGATCGCATGGCGGAATTCCTGCCGCTGAGACAGGCACCGCGCGACAATGGCATGGTGGCCCTTTTCACCAAGGGCGGGGCCACGCTTGTTGACGGGCCTGCCGCGCAGCTCGAGTTCACACCCGCCAATGTCATCGCGCCGCACATGACCGCGGAAAACGGTCTTCTGAATGGCTTGACCATCAATGGTGTGCCTGTCCCCGTCTCGGCCGATGACGGGCCTGTCGGCGGCGGGCGGCTTGCCACCCTTTTCACCATCAGGGACGAAACGGCGGTCAATGCGCAGGCGGATCTGGATGCGCTGGCCCGCAACCTTGTTGAACGATTTCAGCAAGCCGGGCTCGACCCGTCGCGTGGCGTGGGCGCGCCGGGCCTGTTCACCGATTCCGGCAGCGTTTTTGACCCGGCCGACGAAACCGGCTTGTCCGGGCGGCTGGCGCTCAACACCGCGGTCGATCCCGCCTCCGGCGGGGCGCCGTGGCGGCTTCGCGATGGGTTGGGCGCCACCGCGCCGGGCGCCGCCGGAGACGGCAGCCTGTTGCGTCAACTTTCGGATGTGTTGGTGGCCGAGGACACGCTTGCCTCCGGCGCCCTCGGCGCGGCGGCCCGCAGTGCCTCGGGTCACGTTGCGGGGTTCGTGTCGCAGGTATCCCAGGCACGCGTGGCGCAGGATCAGTCGGTCAGTTTCGCCGCGTCGCGCCATTCCGAGTTGGCCGCGCAGGAGGCGCGGGGCGGCGTGGACTCCGATCTCGAGCTTCAGCGACTTCTCTCCATCGAGCAGGCGTACAGCGCCAATGCGCGAATGATCGAGACTGTGGACGAAATGATGCAGACATTGTTGAGGGTATAGGAAATGAATTTCACATCGGTAGGTGATCTCGCGCAGACCCTCGTGCAGAGCCGCAGTGGTGGCGAGGTCAAGGCACGGATCGGCCGTTTGACGAATGAATTGTCCAGCGGCATCGCGCAGGATGTTCCACGACACCTGTCAGGGAATCTTGACCAACTTGCCCACCTGGAACGGCGTCTGGGCGTGACCGGGCGGTACCGGACAGCGGCAGCGTTGGCGCTCAGCGATATGTCAGTGATGCAATCCAGCCTGGACCGGGTCCAGTCCCTCGGGCAGGAACTTGCGGGTCGGGCCGCTGCCATCAGCACGATGCAGAACCCGCCGACCGTCGCGGTTCTGGGTGATCAGGCCCGCGGGGCGCTGAGCGAGGTGGTCGCCGCGATGAACGCCCAGAATGCCGGTCGCGCCCTGTTCGCCGGGGCAGACGTTGACGGTCAGGTGCTCGCCCCTTCCGAGGACATTCTCGCGCTCGCGCGCGCCGCCGTCTCCGGGGCGACTACGGCCGCCGACGTGCGGGCCGAGCTGGACTCGTTTTTCGCAGCCGGCGGTACGTTCGAGACGGATGTGTTCCGCGGCACGTCAGCCGGTGATCTGACATACAAGCTGGATGCCGGTGAAACCATCACGGCCGCCACACGTGCCGACGACGCGGTGATCCGCGATGTCCTAGCCAATATGATGTCGGTGGCGCTGGCCGATGATCCGGCGCTGACACTGGATGATGCGCAACGGCGTGACCTTGCCAGCGGCGCCGGCACCGCCCTGATGGGCGCCGATACCGAACTCGCGGAAATCCGCGGCGGCCTGGGTACGGCGGAGGCGCAGGCCGAACGAAGCGCCGCACGCCTAGAAGCCGAAGCCACCAGCCTGCGAACAGCCCGACAGGAGCTTGTCGGAATAGACCGTTTCGCCACCGCAAGCGAGCTCGAGGCGGCTCAAGGACAACTTGAGACGATATTCACGGTGGCGGCGCGAAGCGCAAGCCTCAGCCTGGTGAATTTCCTGTGAGCGGCCCTGTTACCTCCATCATGCGCGCCATGCTGATCGCGGTTTGCCTGCTCGGCCCGATCGCGGCACCGGCCGGGCCCGTGCGCATCAAGGATCTCGTGGAATTCGACGGTGTCCGTGGTAATGACCTTGTCGGGTATGGGCTGGTCGTCGGGCTGAACGGCACCGGCGACGGAATCCGGAACGCCCCCTTCACCGAAGAGATCATGTCGAACATCCTCGAACGGCTGGGCGTCAACGTCACGGGGGAGCAGTTTCGGCCCAAGAATGTCGCCGCGGTTTTCGTCACGGCGAACCTGCCACCCTTCGCCCGAGCAGGCGGTCAGATCGACGTGACGGTGTCGGCCATCGGTGATGCGAACAGCCTGTTGGGGGGCACCTTGGTGATGACACCTCTGAATGCCGCCGATGGCCAGATTTACGCCGTCGCGCAGGGGACGATCATCGCTGGCGGTGCAGCGGCCGAGGGTGATGGCGCGGCGGTCGTTCAGGGTGTACCGACGGCTGGTGTCATTCCGTCCGGCGCACGTGTCGAAAGAGAGATAGATTTCAGCTTCGGCGACCTTGAAAAGATCAGACTGGCCTTGCGAGAGCCCGATTTCACGACGGCTGGCCGGATCGAGGCGCGGATCAATGAACAGGCTGGCCGCCGGGTCGCGCTGATGCTGGACAGTGGAACGGTCCGGGTGAACGTGGCTGCAATGAACGCGCGCTCTCCCGCTCATGCCCTGGGCAGGATAGAGAACCTGCTCGTAGAGCCGGAGCGCAAGGCCCGCGTCGTGGTCGATCAGCGGTCGGGTACCATCGTGATGGGGGCCGATGTGCGCATTTCGCGCGTGGCCGTGTCGCAGGGCAACCTGACATTGCGCGTGCGCGAGGCGCCGCTGGCGGTGCAGCCCAATCCATTTGCGCAGGGTGAAACGGTGGTCGTGCCGCGGACAGAAGCCGAGATCGAGGAAGAGGAAGGAATCGGTCTTGCCGAGGTTCCGCCCGGCACGTCCCTGTCAGAAGTCATCGCCGGCTTGAACGCCCTCGGCGTGGCACCTCGGGACATGATCGACATCCTGAAAAGCATCAAGGCCGCGGGCGCCCTCCATGCCGAGTTCGTCGTGCGGTGACACAAGGCATACCAGCCCGTCCCGGATGCCACGGTAGCGACCGCCATTCGTTTCATGCTCCGATGCACGTTTGGCCTTGGTAGTTGCCTGTTGTTATCTTCCGACTGTATATCCGGCAGCGGCCTTGCCGCCGCCGGGAAAGTCGGACCCCGACGTGATGTCAGGCATTCATCGACAGCCTTTCGATTTCTTCCTTGATGCGCAGTTTCTGTTTCTTGAGCTCGGCGATTTCGAAATCACTGGAGCCCGGCGCGCGCTGCGCCTCTTCCACGCGCTGCGAGAGAGCCTCGTGTTTCTTCTTCAGTTCCTCGACATGCGAACCCAAGCTCATGTGCACTCTCCTCTGTGAATATGTGTGCCATCAGTGCAGCATATTTTCGTAGATCTGTCACGCTGCAGTTGCAGCGTCGGCGGGCAAAAGCGCATCGGATTTTCCGCGTCTTCAACCGAACGGGAGCGGCGCCGCCTCGCGCAGGACCCGGCCGGTTGCCACCGTGTGACTGTCGCGATCACCATCATGATGCGCGCCCTCGTGAAGCAACCAGCCGTCATGCAGACGGAAAGCGGCACGCCCGCCTTTCCGCCCCCTGAGCAAGACCAGCCGCGTCGCCCGGCCGCGCCGCGGGACAAGCGGCAGCACCTCGAGCGATCCGAGGCAATCCTGCGCAGCGCGTAACAGGTCGGGCAGGCGGTCGGCCCGCTGAATGAAAGTGGCGCTGCCCCCCGGGAGAGTACGGCGCGCGGCGGCCCGGACCCACGTCCCGAGCGGTGTGTCCCCCGATCTTGACGCCTCGCGGCCCGTATCCATCGCCGCGGTGCGCGCATGCCCGGTGAAATAGGGCGGATTCGCGATCACGTGGTCGAAACGGCGCTGCCTGAGCGTGGCCGGTAACGCGGCCAGATCGCCCTCGACGACCTCGAGCGGAATGTCGTTGTCCATGGCGTTTCGCCGGGCGAGGGCCGCGTAGGGCGCCTGCCGCTCAAGCCCGACGAGACCGAGCCCCGGCACGCGCGCGCCCAGACAGAGTGCGGCAACGCCCGCGCCGCAGCCCAGATCAAGCACGCTCTGCCCCGCCTCCGCCGCCACGCTGGCCGCCAGCAGAACAGGGTCCATGCCCGCGCGATACCCGGCGAGGGGTTGCCGGATCCGCAGCCGCCCACCAAGGAAGTCGTCGCAACTCAAGGCATTGTCCGGCCAGTTATCACTCATCAATGCTCAGGCCGTTATCTTCCAGTGTCCGGGCGGCGCGGGCATAATCGTGATCGGCGACCATCAAGCGGCGTGGGAAGATGCCGATGGACCCTTCGAGGATGCTCATGTTTACGTCCATTTCAAAGCAGTCTATACCCTCGCCCTGAAGCAGGGCCTTGGCAAAGGCGATCGCGGTCGGGTCGTTTGTGCTCAGTAGCTGTTTCATGGCCATGAACTAATGTCACCGCCCGCCCTTTGTCGAGCGGTGGGACAGGAGCGCGATGAGTTTGGACCAGCCCGCGTCAAAACCGCATGATGCCTTGGCCGCCCATCTGGGGGGGCGGATGGACAAGGTCAACGATCTGATACGCGCGCGAATGTCATCGCGCCATGCCCCCCGTATCCCCGAGGTCACGGCGCATCTGGTCGAGGCGGGCGGCAAGCGCTTGCGCCCGATGCTCACGCTGGCCACGGCGGACCTGTGCGGCTACGAGGGCGATTACGACGTGCATCTCGCGGCGACTGTCGAGTTCATCCATACCGCCACGCTGCTTCACGACGACGTCGTGGACGAGAGCGCGCAGCGACGCGGGCGGCCGACGGCGAACCTGTTATGGGACAACAAGTCGAGCGTGCTGGTGGGCGACTACCTTTTCGCCCGCGCCTTCCAGTTGATGGTCGAACCGGGGTCGCTGCGGGTGCTCGATATCCTTTCCAACGCCTCCGCGACGATTGCCGAGGGCGAGGTGCTGCAACTCAGCGCGGCGCGTGACCTCGCAACGACAGAGTCGGTGTATCTTCAGGTGGTACGCGGCAAGACAGCGGCGCTTTTCTCGGCAGCGACCGAGGTTGGCGGCGTGATCGCCGCCGCGCCCGAGGAACAGGTCACCGCGCTTTTCGATTACGGTGACGCGCTCGGGATCGCGTTCCAGATCGCTGATGACCTTCTCGATTACCAGGGTGACAGCCTCGCCACCGGCAAGCGCGTCGGGGACGATTTCCGCGAACGCAAACTGACCCTGCCCTTGATCAAGGCGATCGCGGCCGCCGATGCGCGCGAACGGGAATTCTGGACGCGAACCATCGAAAAGGGCAATCAGCGCGACGGCGATTTCGACCATGCGTTCGCGCTTGTCCGCGGTCACGGTGCCCTCGACGCGACCCGAAGCGACGCCCGGGCATGGACGGACAAGGCGAAATCCGCACTTGAACATCTGCCGGACCACCCGGTGCGCGAGATGTTGCACGATCTGGCGGATTACGTGGTGGCGCGCCTCGGCTAGGCGGCGTTCAGCCGCGTCGCGGTAACCCACCAGCCGGGATAACTTTCCCTCAGCCGTCCGGCCGCGGCAGCGGCCGTTTCGGCATCGCCGTAAAGGCCGAAACACGTCCCCCCAGACCCCGACATGCGGGTGAGCTGGCAACCGGGCGTCTTTTTCAGCGTCGCGAACACCTGTTCAATGACGGGTTCGGCCTCGATCGCCGGCTTTTCAAGGTCGTTTCGCATACCACGCAACCAGTCGATCATGTCGCCCGCCCTTGGAAAAGCCGGCAGGGCATCGGGCATGGGCGGGTTGCAACTCCTGGCCAGACGCCGGAAGACCTCGGCGGTGAGCACGGGCAGTTTGGGGTTCACCAGCACGGCATGGAGAACGGGCAGCTCCGCTATCGGCGTGACCGCCTCGCCCACGCCGCGCACACGCGCGGCAGTGCCCGCAAGGCAGACGGGGACATCCGCCCCGAGCGCCAACAGGTTGTCCGGCAGGTCACGGTTACCAAGGCGTGTCAACGCCTTCAGGGCCGCCGCCGCGTCGCTTGATCCCCCGCCGAGGCCCGCGGCATGGGGCAGGTTCTTTTCCAGTGTCATGTCGGCGGGGACGCCGATCAGGTCGGCGGCGCGTCTCACGAGGTTGCGGTCATCCGTCGGCACACCGCCCGCCATCGGGCCGGTCACGACCAGCCTTGGCGCCGCGGCCCGTGTGACCGTGATCCTGTCGCCGATATCGGCAAACATCACGAGCGAGTCGAGTTCGTGATACCCGTCCTCACGCCGCCCGGTCACGTGAAGCGTCAGGTTGATCTTGGCGGGCGCGAAAACCTCAGCCATCGTCACTGGTGATCCTGTTCAGCGGCGGCGCGCCTTCTTGTTCTAGCACGCGGTCCAGCCCGATATCCAGCTTGCGGCGTATCCGCTCGGGGTCGATGTCGGGCGAGGGGTTTTCCTTGTCGACGAAGGACAAGGCCCGTTTCCATTGGAACCGTGCCTCGGTGTAGCGCCCGACAGCCCAGAGGACATCGCCCAGATGATCGTTGACAACCGGGTCCACCGGCATCAGCTCCGCCGCGCGTTCCATGTGGCCGATCGCCTCGTCATACCGACCCAGCCGGTAAAGGACCCAGCCCAGCGAATCCACGATATAGCCGCTTTCGGGCCGCGCCTCGGCGGCCCGTTCTATCATGTTCAGCGCCTCGTCCAGCTTGGTTTTCTGCTCGACAAGCGAATATCCCAGATAGTTCAGGACCTGCGGCTGATCCGGGTTGATTTCCAGCGCTGCGCGGAAATCGGCTTCCGCGGCGGGCCATTCGCCCAGACGCTCGTGGCTGATACCGCGCGCATATAGCACGAACCAGCGCCGCGAGTCCCCGTCGTCATACAGGGCAAGCGCCTTGTCATAGGCGCTTGCGGCGTCCTCGAACCGGCTGAGCTCACGGTAAAGATCGCCGGCCGAGACATGTACGATCGGCAGGTCGGGATGCGTTTGCGCCAGTCGTGACAGTACCTCGACCGCGGCGTCCGTCTTGCCCGAGCGGCGCAGCGCCTCGGCCCGGCCCAGCTCGGCGGCATGGAAGGACGGATGGTCGCGCGGCACGCTCTGGTACGCCTTGGTGGCCAGTTCATGGCGTTGCAGGCTTTCCAGCAGTCCGGCCGACATCAGGACAGCGTCTATGTGATCGGGGTTGAGGTATTCCGCGATCCGCGAATACAGCAGCGTGTAATCGTCGCTTGCGTCCGATTGCAGCGCGCGCCCGAGCGAGTAGAACACCTCTGCGATGCCCTGCCTTGCCGTGCCAACCAGCGAGAACGCCACGCTCTCGCCGGCTGCGAGGGCCGATCGAAGCTGGCTTATCTCCGGATCCCGCTCGTTTCCCAGGGATTCTTCGATCAACGCGAGCGCTTGATCGTTGCGGTCCAGCTGGCTGAGAATCTGCGCCCATGCGATGACACCGCGACGCGTGCGCTGCATCGGCCCGTCGAACTGCCCCGAGAAGATGGCGTCGGCGCCCTCGAAATCCCCGACCGAGGCCAGTGCCAGCGCCTTGTGATAGATGGCAAACCCGCGCAAGCCACGCTGTTCGGCCACGGCATCGAACCCGGCAAGCGCCGCGGCCATGTCCCCGCGCCCGAGTTCGGCCCACGACGCCAGCAGCCCGTCGGCAAGATCCCCGATGCCGCGACCGTCCTCGAGACGCGCCATGATGGCGTCATAGGCTTCGTCGCGGACTTCCTGCGCGATCAGCGCCATGTGCGGTAACTGGCTCTTGAGCCCGGCGGCTTCCATCTTGCGGGCGACCGGAAACGCCTTGTCGAATTGTCCAAGCGCCATGTAGGCGATGACGGCGTTCTCAAGGATCGCCGCGTTGTCGGGATCGGCCTTGAGAACGCGGCCGAAATATTCCGCCGCCGCCGCGAAATCCGCGTCGAACCGGGCCTGACGTGCAGCCAGATAAGCGCCCGAGGCATCGCCGGCCGGCGCGGGTGTGGCGGACACAAGCATCCCCGCCGCGATCAGTGACAAGAAACTCTGTTTCAACCGGCCCGCCTGTCATCGTGTTCATTCGCCGGCAACGTAGTACGAGCCACGCGGCAAAGCAATCCGGCGACGCCGAATTGCCGTCACCGGTCCGCGTGAACGTCACATGTTCGGATAGTTCGGGCCGTCGCCCCCCTGCGGTGTCACCCAGTGGATGTTCTGGCTGGGGTCCTTGATGTCACAGGTCTTGCAATGGACGCAATTCTGGAAGTTGATGACGAATTCCGGCCCGTTGTCCTTCTCGACCACCTCGTACACGCCCGCGGGGCAGTAACGCTGTGCTGGTTCGGCATACGTGGGCAGGTTCACCGAGATCGGCACGCTGTCATCCTTGAGGGTCAGGTGCACGGGCTGGCTTTCCTCGTGGTTCGTCATCGAGAAACTGACATTGGTCAGGCGGTCGAAACTTAGTTTGCCGTCCGGCTTGGGGTAGTCGATCGGCTGATGCTTGTCGGCCGTCTCGGTCGCCTCGGCATCCGATTTTCCGTGGCCCATCGTGCCGAATAGCGAGAAGCCCAACGTGTTGCACCACATGTCGAACCCGCCCAGCGTCAACGAGGCGGTCAGCCCGTATTTGGACCACATCGGCTTGACGTTGCGCACCTTTTTCAGGTCCTTGCCGATGTCGCCGCTGCGCACCTCGCCCTCGTAGTCGTGCAGCTCGTCGCCGGCGCGGCCTGCCTCCAGTGCCTCGTGCGCGGCCTCGGCCGCGGCCTTGCCCGACAGCATGGCGTTGTGATTGCCCTTGATGCGGGGGACGTTGACCATGCCGACCGAGCAGCCCAGCAAGGCCGCGCCGGGCATCACCATCTTGGGCATGGACTGGTACCCGCCCTCGGAAATGGCACGCGCGCCGTAGGCCACGCGCTTGCCGCCTTCCAGCAGATCAGCCACCATCGGGTGATGCTTGAACCGCTGGAATTCCATGTACGGGAACAGGTGCGGGTTGCGGTAGTTCAGGTGAACCACGAAGCCCACGTAAACCTGGTTGTTCTCGAGGTGGTAGATGAACGATCCGCCGCCGGCATTGCCGTTCAACGGCCAGCCCATCGTGTGGGTGACGCTGCCTTCGCGGTGCTTGGCCGGATCGACCTCCCAGATTTCCTTCATGCCAAGGCCGAACTTCTGCGGCTCCTTGCCCTGGGAAAGGTCGTATTTCGCGATCAGCTCCTTGGCGAGGCTGCCGCGCACGCCCTCGCTGATGAACACGTACTTGCCGTGCAGTTCCATGCCGGGTTCGTAGGACGGCCCCGGCGTGCCATCGGGCTCACGCCCGAATTCGCCCGCGACCACGCCCCTGACCTCGCCGTTGTCCCCGTAGACGATCTCGGAACAGGCCATGCCGGGGAAAATCTCCACGCCGAGCTCCTCGGCCTGTTCGGCCATCCAGCGGCAGACATTGCCCATGCTCACGATGTAGTTGCCGTGGTTGTTCATCAGCGGCGGCATCGGGAAATTGGGGATGCGGATCCGGCCCGCCTCGCCCAGCATGAAAAAGTTGTCGTCCTTCACCGGCACGTTGAGCGGCGCGCCCTTGTCCTTCCAGTCGGGGATCAGCGCGTCCAGCCCGCACGGATCCAGCACCGCGCCGGACAGGATGTGCGCGCCGACCTCGCTGCCCTTTTCCAGCACGACGACCTCGCGCTCGGGGTCGAGCTGTTTCAGGCGGATCGCCGCGCTGAGGCCCGCGGGCCCGGCGCCGACGATCACGACATCGTATTCCATGGCTTCGCGTTCGACGTCGGACATTCGTGTCATCCTCTTTCCGGCGTGCCGGCCGGGCCGGCTTGCTATGAAGTCAGTGACTTGGTTAGCCTGCCGGCCTCGCCGAGGTCAATTCAAACACGACATCAAAACCGGCGCGAAACGGCACATTTGCGCGTTCTTGCGGGATTGCTTGGATGGATGCCATCGCCTATTGCATCGGCCCTGCACCTCGGGGCAATCTGTTGCGACAGTCTGCACCGGAACCGACGGGTACAGTCTGCACCGGAACCGACGGGTACGGTCGCGCGCCGACCCGCTTACAGCAGTGGACGACGGGAATGGAAAAGATACCGATGACACAGGTGGGGCACCAGGCCCTCGAAGCCGAGCTCAAGCAGCTGAAATCGGAGGAACGTCCGGCCATCATCCGCGCCATCTCGGAAGCGCGCGAACATGGCGACCTGTCGGAAAACGCGGAATATCACTCCGCCAAGGAAAAGCAGTCCTTCATCGAGGGCCGCATCAAGGAGATCGAGGGCATTCTCAGCCTGGCCGAAGTGATCGACCCCAAGAAGATGTCCGGCGCCATCAAGTTCGGTGCGACCGTCACGCTGGTTGACGAGGACACGGACGAGGAAAAGACCTACCAGATCGTGGGCGAGCACGAGGCGAATATCGAGAACGGCTTGCTGAACATCAAATCGCCGATTGCGCGCGCTCTGATCGGCAAGGAAGAGGGCGACAGCGTGGAGGTGCGCACGCCCGGTGGCGAACGAGCCTACGAAGTGCTGAAGATCGCCTACATCTGACAGGGGCGCGCGGACATGCCCGAGCACGAGGATCAGCGTCCGACATCGCTGGGGATCTACGACAGGCAGAAGGATGAGCGAATCACCGGTATCGAGGTGGTCGCCACCGTGCTGTCGGTATTGTGGCTGCTGGCCACGGCGGTGTTTTTCCTCGTGCTGCAACCGGCCGGCGCGTTTGGCGGCGGCGCATTGCAGTTCGTGCTGATCATGCTGGTCGTGTTTCTTCCCGTCGCCATGATCTGGGTCGGGGCGATCGCCGCGCGCGCCTCGCGCGTGATGCGCGAGGAAAGCCGCCGGCTGCAGACGGCGATCGACGCGATCCGCAACGCCTACGTGACCGAGAACCAGAACCGGAACGCCGCGGCGGAACCCTCGGTCGAGAAGAAGCTGGACGAGATAGCCGCGGCCCAACGCAAGACCGAAACCGCGCTGGCCATGTTCACCTCGACGCGCCAGCCCGAAACCGCGCGCCCCCCTGCCCCGCCCGCACCCGAAGGGTCGGCGGACGACGAACAGGTTGCGCTGCCGCTGGGGACGTCGGCCGATGATATCCGCCCGCCGCTGGAGCGGTCCGATTTCATCCGCGCGCTGAATTTTCCGGAAACCGCCGATGACAGGGAAGGATTCGCCGCGTTGCGCAAGGCGCTCAAGGACAGGGAGACGGCGCAACTCATACAGGCCGCCCAGGACGTGCTGACGCTGCTGTCGCATGACGGCATCTACATGGACGACTTGCGCCCGGACATGGCCCGCCCCGAAGTCTGGCGGCGCTTTGCCGACGGTGAGCGGGGGCGAACCATGGCGGCACTGGGCGGCGTACGCGACCGATCCTCGCTGGCGCTGACGGCGTCACGGATGCGTCAGGACGCGATTTTCCGGGACGCGGCGCATCATTTCCTGCGCTTGTTCGACCGGATGTTCAGCCGTTTCGCGGAAACGGCGACAGATCCCGAAATATCCGAGCTTTCAGATACCCGGACGGCCCGCGCCTTCATGCTTCTGGGGCGCGTGGCCGGCACCTTCGACTGACCGCGGCTGGCGCTTTCGGTTGCCCATGCCGGAAATTGCCGCCACAATGGCGCGGTCAGGAAAGGATCGTCATGCGCAAGTTTCTGGTTGTTCTGGATGACAGCCGCGAATGTCTCAACGCGATGCGCTTCGCGGCCATGCGGGCGGCCAATACCGACGCCGGGGTCGAGGTGCTGGCCGTTATTCCGCCCGAGGAATTCAACCACTGGATCGGCGTGGGCGACATCATGCGGCATGAGGCGCGGGAGCGTATCCACGCCCATTTCGAGGTTTTTGCCAAATGGATGCGCGACAAACAGGGTGTCGACCCAGAGCTTGTCATCCGCGAAGGCGAGCCCGTGACCGAGATCATGGCGCAGGTGCAAGACGACCCCGCGATCGGGGTGCTGGTGCTTGGCGCGGGAACCGACAAGAAAGGCCCCGGGCCGCTGGTCACGCAGCTTTCGCGGAATTCCGGCAGCCTGCCGATCCCGGTCACCATCGTTCCCGGGGACCTGAGCAAGGAACGGCTGGAGGCGATCACCTGAACAGCCTTGGCGCGGGGCCGGGAAAAGTTTAGAATGGTTCCAAACCTTGACTCGTGGCATATCCGCGCGCATATCCAATCGACACAGGAAAGGTGCCGATCATGTTCATCCAGACCGAATCCACCCCCAACCCGGCCACGCTGAAGTTCCTGCCGGGACAGACCGTTCTCGAAACCGGCACGGCCGATTTTCCCTCGTCCGAGGGAACGGAGAAATCACCGCTTGCCGACCGACTTTTCAAGGTTCAGGGCGTCACGGGTGTGTTCTTCGGCAATGACTTCGTGACTGTCACCAAGGATGACGGCGCCGAGTGGGACCACATGAAGCCCGCCATCCTCGGCGCGATCATGGAGCATTTCCAGTCCGGCAAGCCCGTGATCCTGGGCGATGGCGCGGGCGCGTCCGGCCATGCCGAGCATGACGGCGCTGATGGCGAGATCGTCGGCCAGATCAAGGAATTGCTGGATACCCGCGTGCGCCCGGCCGTGGCACAGGACGGTGGTGACATCACGTTCCACGGGTTCGAGCGCGGCGTCGTCTACCTGCACATGCAGGGTGCCTGCGCGGGCTGCCCGTCCTCGACCATCACGCTCAAGATGGGCATCGAGAACCTTCTGCGGCATTATATCCCCGAAGTGACCGAGGTGCGCCCCGTTGGAGTCTGACGCCCTCGTACTGGGGTTCGACACGTCGGCCGCGCATTGCGCGGCCGCTTTGCTGTTTGGCGATACCGTCCTCGTCTCCCGGGCCGAGGAAATGGGGCGCGGGCAGGCCGAGCGCCTGATGCCCCTGCTGGAAGACCTGCTGGCCGAAGCCGGGGCCGCTTGGCGCGATCTCGACCGGCTCGGTGTCGGCATCGGCCCGGGCAACTTTACCGGGATCCGCATATCGGTGGCGGCGGCGCGTGGCCTGTCAATGGCACTGGAAATTCCCGCCGTCGGGGTCAGCGGATTCGATGTCATCGCCCATGCCCACGTGCCGGGGCATGTTCCCGCACTGCCGGCCCCGCGCGATCAGCTCTATGTTCGGGCGCCGGGCTGCCTGCCGAAGCTTGCCCGCCGGGACGAGGCCGAGGCACTGGGTCTGCCACTGGTCGGCCCACCGCCGGCAGCCGACATGGCCGAGGCCATCGCGCGCCTGGCGGCCGCGCATGCCGCAGCGGACATCCCGCCGCCGGCACCGCTTTACCTGCGCCCGGCCGATGCCGCCCCGGCGCGCGATGCACCGCCCGTCATTCTCGATGACGCCTGAAGAAATGGCCACACTCCACGCCCGCGCCTTCGGCAACCAGGGGCGGTCCTGGTCCGTCGACGAGTTCGCGGCGCTGATCCGCAGCGCGCATGTCTTCGCCTCCGGGGACGCGCGCGCCTTCGCATTGGCGCATGTCGTGGCCGACGAGGCCGAATTGCTCACGATCGCGACGGATCCGGGGCACCGGCGCACGGGGCTCGCGCAGGCGGTTCTGTCGCGGGTCGAGGACCGTGCCGCGCGACAGGGCGCGGCACGGCTGATCCTTGAAGTGGCCGAGGACAACTTGCCAGCGCAGGGGCTTTACCACGCTGCCGGTTACCGCGAGATAGCGCGCCGCCCCGCGTATTATCTCCGCCCGAACGGCGCGCCCGCCGAGGCGCTCGTGCTGGAAAAGGGCCTCGGGTGACGCGGCGGCACGGCTTCGCCCGACGGCCCTTTCCTGCCGACCCGCATGACACGGCCCGCCGATCCGGTCCTCACGCGACGTAAGTCCAATTCACAAGATTTGATCGTACCTGCGGCGTTATGCTTGGGCCGATCCCTTGCATCGTGGCGGAACATGAGGCTATGGGGCTTCATGCAGATCTACCTTCCCATCGCCGAGGTCTCGGTCAATGCCTTCCTGCTTCTGGGCCTTGGCGGGTTGGTGGGGATCCTGTCCGGCATGTTCGGCGTGGGGGGCGGGTTCCTGATGACTCCGCTCCTTTTCTTCATCGGCATTCCCCCCGCCGTCGCGGTCGCGACCGAGGCGAACCAGATCGTCGCCTCGTCGTTCTCGGGCGTTCTGGCGCATCTCAGGCGCAAGACCGTCGATCTGCGCATGGGAACCGTGCTTCTGGTCGGGGGCCTCGTCGGGGCCGGGCTGGGCGTACTGCTGTTCAACTACCTCAAGTCGCTGGGTCAGGTCGACCTGCTGGTCCGGCTCTGTTACGTCGTGTTCCTTGGCGTGATCGGCGGCATGATGTTCGTCGAGAGCCTCAAGGCCATCCGGAACACCCGCGGGGGCAAAAGCGCGCCACGGCGAAAAAAGCACAACTGGGTCCACGGGCTGCCGTTCAAGATGCGGTTCCGGACCTCGGGGCTGTATATCAGCGTGATTCCCCCGCTGCTGGTCGGCCTCGCGGTGGGCGTTCTGGCCGCGATCATGGGCGTCGGCGGCGGGTTCATCATGGTGCCGGCGATGATCTACCTGCTGGGGATGCCGACCAAGGTGGTCGTCGGCACGTCGTTGTTCCAGATCATCTTCGTCACCGCCTTTACCACGATGCTTCACGCCACGACGAACTATACCGTCGACGTGGCGCTGGCGGTCCTGCTGCTGGTGGGCGGCGTCGTCGGCGCGCAGATCGGCACCACGATCGGCACCCGCATGAAGGGCGAGCAGCTGCGGATCCTGCTGGCGATCATGGTGCTGGTGGTGTGTTTCAAGCTGGCGCTCGACCTGCTGATCATGCCGTCCGAGCTCTACACGATCGGCACGGACGGGGGGCACTGATGCTGGCCCGGCTGATCCTCGTGCTGATCCTCGCGGCGCTGCCGGTGCGGGCAGAGGAGGTCGTGCTGGGGCTCAGTCGCGAAAAGGTGGCCATCACCGCCACGTTCGAGGGCTCCGACCTGCTGGTTTTCGGCGCGGTCAAGCGCGAGACGCCGATTTCCGAGAAACCGCTGGACGTGATCGTCGCCATCGCGGGGCCGTCGAAGCCGCTGACGGTGCGGCGCAAGGAGCGGCTCTACGGTATCTGGGTGAATACGGACGCGGTCGAGATCGACGCCGCCCCCAGTTTCTATGCCGTCGCGACAACCGGCCCGCTGGACGACGTGCTGTCAGATGTCGAGGACCTGCGCCATCGCGTCTCGATCCCGCGCGCTATCCGTGCCGTGGGGGTGTCGAGCACCGTCGAGGATGCGCAGACCTTCACCGAGGCGCTGATCCGGATCCGGCGTGACAAGGGTGTCTACTCGGTGCAGGAAGGGGCTGTTTCGCTGGACGAACAGACGCTTTTCCGCACTTCCGTGTCGCTGCCCGCGAACCTGACCGAAGGCGCCTACCGGACGCGTATCTTTCTCACCCGGGACGGGCAGGTCGTTTCGGATTTCGAAACCGAGATCGACGTGCGCAAGGTGGGGCTGGAACGGTGGCTGTTCACCCTTTCGCGCCAACAGCCGATGCTCTACGGGCTGATGTCACTGGCCATCGCGATCGCCGCGGGCTGGGGCGCCTCGGCCATCTTCCGTTTCCTCAGGCAGGGCACGTAGCCGGCCGTCCCGGCAAAATGCGTGGCTGCGCCACTCTCCGTCACCGATCGCAGGGGCGCTGCCCCTCTTGGCCTGCGGCCAATTCACCCCGGGGTATTTCTGCCGAGAAGAAGCCAAGGCCGGCGCGGCCTCCGGGATTGCGCTCGTCGGGAGGGCCGTTCACGACGGATCGGCGTCAAGAGCCAGGGGAACAGGTTCGCTGCGCAGGTCATCGACGCGCAGGGCCCCGGTCGGTTTCGACAGGCGGTTGCGGGTCACCCAGTGCAGACGTGATTCGGCCCGCGTGATGGCGACGTAGGCCAGCCGTTTCCAAAGCGGTTGTCCCGCCTCGCTGCGGCCCGTGCGGGCGGCGTTGTAGATGTCGGGGGCGAAGACCTGCACGTCGCGCCATTGCGAGCCCTGTGCCTTGTGGATCGTCACCGCCGCGCCGTGCAGGAAGGTCGCCCCCATCCGCGCCGCGTACGGGATGAAGGGTTCTTCCTCGTCGGGTTTCTCGATCTTGACGATGCTGGCCGCGCTGAGCCGCGGATCCTCGGCGCCGACCACGTGCAGCCGCGAGAAGCCCGGCTTGCGCCCCGGCCCCAGATAGACGACCTGCGCCCCCTTGATCAAGCCGCGCGCCTCGAGGTCGAGCCGTTTCCGGCGGTGCTTGAGCGGCAGTTCGAGGCCATCGCAGATGAGCGGCTCACCGGGCAGCAGCTCGGTTTCGGGCGCGCCGTGTACCGCGCGAAACGCGTTGATCAGCCGGATGCGCGTGGCGTTGCGCCAGACGAGGACGGGACTGCGCGCCATCAGGTCCACCTCGACCCGCGGCGCCCAGATGACGCGGTCGTCGCGCCGGGCGGTTTCCTCGACCATTTGTTCGAAGCTGCGGAAATCGAGCTGCGGGTCGGCGAGCGCGTGGGCGAGGTCGAGGATCGGGTTGTCGGCATCTTGCCGGTGGATGCGGTGCAGCCCCAGCCGGGAGCCCTCGGGGAGGGTATCGAAGACCATGCTGCCCGATTGCTGCACGGGGGCGAGCTGGGCCGGGTCGCCGAAGATCAGCAGGCTCTGGAAAATCTCTTTCAAATCCTCGAATTGCCGGTTGTCCAGCATCGAGGCCTCGTCGACGAAACCCACGTCCAGCGGTTCCTCCCGCCGTTTCCATCCGGTGATGAAGTCGGACCCGCGCAACCCCGCCGCGGCGAGGGCTCCGGGGATAGACTTGTTGGTCTGGTAGAAGGCGTGCGCGCGGTCCAGCGCCTGTTCGGTGAACCCCTCGATCACGGGGCGGTCGCCGTTGCCACCCAGCCATTCCGCGATCTTTTCGTATTCGGGGTCATAGACCGGGGTGTAAAGGATGCGATGGATCGTCGTGGCTGGCACCCCGCGCAGGCGCAGCACGCTGGCGGCCTTGTTGGTGGGAGCAAGCACCGCCAGCGTGCGCCTTTCGCGCCGTCGCCGGCCTTCCCAGTCGCCCGAGACGACCTCGACCCCGGCATCGGCCATGGCCTTGTAGAGTTCCGCCAGAAGCAGGGTCTTGCCTGAACCGGCCTTGCCGGTGACCGCCATCACCTGCCCATCGCCGTCGGCAAGCGGCGTGGTCACGCCGTTCTCAAGGTCGATCCCGACACCGCGCATCATGGCGCTGACGCGGTCATGCGCGTCCGCCTGATCTGCGGAATAAGCGAGGGCGGTCGATGTCATGGGGCGGACCCTACCCCCGGAAAGCGGCGGGCGCCAGCGGCGCCGCGGCTTTTTCCACGCCGCCGCGCGGTCCCTCGTTGGTGACATGAAAGCCGCCCGCGACTGGCCCTCTGGCCGTGTCGCGGGCGGCTCTCCTCCTCCCCGGGGGATCGCTTGCGGTTATGCCGTCTTGCCGGCCTCCAGCACGTCTTCGACCGTGCGCAGGCCGGTCCGGGGCGATTGCACGAGCACCGCCATGTTGCCCGGCTTGTGCTCGTTGCGAAGCATCTTCGTGTGTGCCTGCGGAATTTCCGCCCAAGGAAATACCTCGGACATGCAGGGGTCGAGGCGCCGCTCGACCATGAGGCGGTTCGCGCCCGCAGCCTGCTTGAGATGGGCGAAGTGGCTGCCTTGCAGCCGTTTCTGGTGCATCCACATGTAGCGGACGTCGAAAGTGCAGTTGAAGCCGGTCGTGCCCGCGCAGATCACCACCATGCCGCCCTTCTTGCAGACCAGTGTCGAGACGGGGAAGGTGGCCTCGCCCGGATGTTCGAAGACCATGTCCACGTTCACCCCCTTGCCGGTGATGTCCCAGATCGCCTTGCCGAACTTGCGGGCTTCCTTCAGCCACGTATTGTACTCGGGCGTGTTCACCTTGGGCATCTGGCCCCAGCAATCGAAGTCCTTGCGGTTGATGACGCCCTTGGCCCCCATGGACATGACGAAATCGCGCTTGTCCTCGCCGCTGATCACGCCGATCGCATTGGCGCCGGCCGTGTTGGCGAGCTGGATCGCGTAGGACCCGAGGCCGCCCGACGCGCCCCAGACCAGCACGTTATGCCCCGGCTTCAATTCGTGCGGGTGGTGACCGAACAGCATGCGGTAGGCGGTGGCCAGCGTCAGCGTGTAGCAGGCGCTTTCCTCCCATGTCAGGTGCTTGGGCCGCGGCATGAGCTGCTGTGCCTGAACGCGCGTGAACTGCGAGAACGAGCCGTCCGGTGTTTCATAGCCCCAGATCCGCTGCGTGGGCGACAGCATCGGGTCGCCGCCGTTGCATTCCTCGTCATTGCCATCGTCCTGGTTGCAGTGGATCACGACCTCGTCGCCCACTTTCCAGTTCTTCACGGCCGAGCCGACCTGCCAGACGATACCCGACGCGTCGGACCCGGCGATGTGGTAGGGGGCGCCGTGGCCGTCGAAGGGGCTGATCGGCTCGCCCAGGCCGGCCCAGACACCGTTATAGTTCACCCCGGCAGCCATCACGAGGACAAGCACCTCGTTGCTGTCGATCTCCCATGTATCGACGACCTCCTGCTTGAAGCTCGTCTCGGGCTCGCCGTGACGCTCGCGCCGGATGGCCCATGCATACATCTGCTTGGGTACATGTCCCAGCGGGGGCATTTCGCCCATTTCGTAGAGGTCCTTTTCGGGCGCGTCATAGGGCGCGATGTCGGTTTCCGTGTCCAGAGCCATCCTGAGCCTCCTTCGAGTCAAGCCTTTGCCGCGATGCAGAATCACGTCCGTTTGGGAAGGGTTATCGCTCGCCGCGCAATATTGCAATGCCCTGTAAAGACTATTGGTAATTTTATAACCACGCAGATGCAGAAAATCACGGTTCTCAGGTGCTGCCGTCGCGAAAGAGATGCGCGATGGAGGCCGCGTAGTATTCCAGCACCGGGCGTTCGGCGGGCACGATGTGCAACTGCCCGTCCTCTTCGGTGACAAGGCCGCGCTTCACGAGGTTCCGCGCGCCTTCGCGGGCGGTGCGGGCCGTGTCGCCGTGCGGCAGGTGCACATGCGAGGGCGGCAGGGCCGCGTGCATGTCCCCGATCCTGTCCTGCAGATCCTTGGGCGAAAGCGGCCCGTCAGCCGCGAGAAGCGCCCGCGCGACCACCGGAACAGGCAGAACCGGCACGCCGTCGCCGATCCTGCGCATCAACAGGCGCGCCAGCGCCTTCACGTCGTCGCCGCCCTGCTTGACTTCGAACGCCGCTAGGGAAACGGGCGCGCCGAAGCTCACCGCGGCATAGCCATGCCGGTGATACCGCCCGGTGATCCACAGCCAGAACTGCCGCAGGACGAACCGTGCCACCACGCTGATGCGGGCAGGAAACCGGCGCCCGCCGCTTTGCGCGGCGGCGATCAGGATGCGGTCCTCGAACACCCTGTCGTAATTCAGCGCAACGGGGATGAAGACCACGTCGCGCGCATCCTGCGCACGTCCCTCGACGATGTACTTGAGCAGCCCCAGCTTGGGCGGAGTCAACGCGCCGGTCAGGCTCAACCCGCCCTCGGGAAACATCGCCTGTGTCACGCCGCCGTCAGTGGCCATGCGCACATAACGCGCCAGAACCCGGCGGTAGAGATCGTTGCGTGACCGGCGTCGGATGAAATAGGCGCCCATCGCCTTGATCAGCCGCGACAGCGGCCAGACCCGCGCCCATTCGCCCACGGCATAGCTCAGGGCGGACCGTTCGGCGGCCAGCCACGTCACGAGGACGTAATCCATGTTGCTGCGATGATTCATCACGAAGACGATCGTGGCGTTGCGGTCCACCCGGCGCAGACTGTCCTCGTCGAAATGTCCCAGCCGGACGCGATAGAGCGAGCGGCTCAGCCATTTCGCGGCCTTGATGGCGACGCCGAAATAGGCGCTGGCCGAGAATCCCGGCACGATCTCGCGCGCATAGCGCCGCGCCTGCTGGAAGGCCACGTTCTCGGGGATGCCCTCGGCCCTGGCGTGGTCGGCGATGGCGCGACTGACCTCGGGATCGTAGATCAGGCGCTGGATCATGTCGTGGCGGCGCGCCAGCTTGAACGGCTCGATGGGCCTTTCAAGCCGTTCGTTCAGCCGCGCCACGACCCGTTCCATCCGGCGCCGGAAAAACCAGCGCACCGACGGAAACAGGAAATGCGAGGCGAAAGTGACCGCCGCGAAAGCCACCAGCAGGATAAGCGCCCAAAGCGGCATTTCGACCGTACTGCCCATCCCGACAGCAATACAGGGTTTGGCGGCATGGTAAATGGCCCCGTGCCGCATCGCAGCGAATTGACAGGGCCACATTGTTCCATTTATCTATCAGCCGACGTAACAAAATTGCGCAGTTCAATCCGGAGGCCCCCAATGTCGCAGACGCAGCAAGAGCCCGGCCGAGACCGTCCGTGGCTGATCCGTACCTATGCGGGCCATTCCACGGCCGAGGCATCGAACGCGCTCTACCGCTCGAACCTCGCCCGGGGGCAGACGGGGCTCTCGGTCGCCTTCGACCTGCCCACGCAGACAGGCTATGACAGCGACCACGTGCTGAGCAAGGGCGAGGTCGGCAAGGTCGGCGTGCCGATCTGCCATCTGGGCGACATGCGCACGCTGTTCGACCAGATCCCGCTCGACCAGATGAACACGTCCATGACGATCAACGCCACGGCACCGTGGCTGCTGGCGCTCTACATCGCCGTGGCCGAGGAACAGGGCGCCGATACCGGCGCGTTGCAGGGCACGGTGCAGAACGATCTGATCAAGGAATACCTGTCGCGCGGGACGTATATCTGCCCGCCGAAACCGTCGCTCAAGCTCATCGGGGACGTGGCCGAATACTGCTACAAGCACATTCCGAAATGGAACCCGATGAACGTGTGTTCCTACCACCTGCAAGAGGCCGGCGCGACACCCGAGCAGGAACTGGCCTTCGCGCTGGCCACCGCCACCGCTGTTCTGGACGAACTCAAGCCGCGCGTGCCGGCCGAGGATTTCCCGCGCCTCGTGGGGCGGATTTCCTTTTTCGTGAACGCAGGTATCCGTTTCGTCACCGAGATGTGCAAGATGCGCGCCTTCGTCGACCTGTGGGACGAGATATGCCGCGAACGGTATGGCGTGGAGGATCCGAAATACCGCCGTTTCCGCTACGGCGTGCAGGTGAACTCGCTTGGCCTGACCGAACAGCAGCCCGAGAACAACGTCTACCGCATCCTGCTCGAGATGCTGGCGGTGACCCTGTCGAAAAAGTCCCGCGCGCGTGCCGTACAGCTGCCGGCGTGGAACGAGGCGCTTGGCCTGCCCCGCCCGTGGGATCAGCAATGGTCGATGCGGATGCAGCAGATCCTTGCCTACGAAACGGACCTGCTGGAATATGACGACCTGTTCGACGGCAACCCGGCGGTCGATGCCAAGGTGTCCGAGCTCAAGGAAGGCGCGCGGCATGAACTGGCGAACATCGACGGTATGGGCGGCGCGGTCGGCGCGATCGAGTACATGAAATCGCGTCTCGTCGACAGCAACAGCGACAGGCTGGGCCGCATCGAGGCGGGCGAAACCGTCGTCGTCGGCGTCAACAAGTGGACCGAGGGCGAACCCTCCCCCCTGCAATCCGAGGATGGCGGCATCATGGTGGTCGATCCCGGCGTGGAGCAGGACCAGATCGACCGGTTGAACGCGTGGCGCGCGGGACGTGACGACGCGGCCGTCAAGGCGGCCCTTGCCGACCTGCGGTCGGCGGCGCAGACCGGTCAGAACATCATGCCCGCCTCCATCGCGGCGGCCCGCGCCGGTGTCACGACCGGCGAATGGGCCGAACAGATGCGTGCCGTGCACGGGGAATATCGCGGCCCGACCGGCGTTTCCGCCAACCCGTCGAACCGGACCGA
This sequence comes from Roseovarius sp., assembly GCA_031580875.1. Classification (GTDB taxonomy): domain Bacteria; phylum Pseudomonadota; class Alphaproteobacteria; order Rhodobacterales; family Rhodobacteraceae; genus Roseovarius. The sequence goes on along the minus strand of JAVLCJ010000004.1, from coordinate 16,280 downwards.
AGGGCTCGATGACATCCGCGACTCGGTGGATGCCGTTTCGGACAGGCTGGGGCGGCGGCTCAAGTTCCTTGTGGGCAAGCCCGGCCTCGACGGCCATTCGAACGGCGCCGAACAGATCGCCTGCCGCGCGCGGGATTGCGGGATGGATATCGGCTACGAAGGGATACGCCTCACGCCCGAGGAAATCGTCACCGCCGCGCGGTCGGAACAGCCGCATGTCATTGGGTTGTCGATCCTGTCAGGCAGCCATCTGCCGCTGGTCGAGGACCTCATGCAGCGCATGAAGGCGGCCGGGCTTGCCGACATTCCCGTCATCGTGGGGGGAATTATCCCCGAGGACGACGCGCGCCGCCTGCGCGACATGGGCGTTGCGCGTGTCTACACCCCCAAGGATTTCGAACTGAACACCATCATGACCGATATCGTCACACTGGCGGACCCGGCGGCCGTGGCCGCCGAGTAGGGCAAGGGCGGGACGTTACTCTTCGGCAGCGCCGTCTTGCTGCGAGGCGCGGTTTTCCTCGACCACCGCCTGGATGCGCGTCCTGATCCTGTTGTTCAGGTCCTCGTTATCCTGCGCAACCGTCGCGATCTGCTGGTATTCCTCGGGCGAGATGTTATCGACCTGCTGGACCAGCTGGATAGCCCGCTGCGTCACCTCGTTGACCAGCGCCTGCCGGTCCTCCTCGGTTTCCTGTTCCGCGATGCGCGGCATGTATTGCTGGCGCAACTGCTCGACCGAGATCAGCGCCATGACAAAGGCGTTCACCTTCTCGTCGGTGACCGAATCGGCACTGATTGCGGGAGCTTGCGCGTCTTGCGCCGCCACGGGGGCACCTGCCAGCAGGGCGATCGCGGTCAGGCCGGTGGCCAGTTTGGTTTTTATCGTCAAGGGATGTCTCCTCTCCGGGATGTGCAATACCACGCGACGTGGGCCACAGCGTCACCCCACGCAACCCCTTCGGCAAAAAATCGCTTGCAGGCCAGCTTGCCGCAGCCACGCGCGCGGGACAGACTGGTGCCGACCGCGACCAGGAGCGACAGGAAAATGGATATCACGATTCGCCCGATCCGCCCCGACGACGCTGCGCCGTGGCGTGATCTCTGGACTGCCTACCTCGACTTCTACGAAACCAGCGTCCCCGACAATGTCTACCAGATCACGCTCGGCCGGCTCTGTTCGACGGATCACCCCGACCAGAACGGGCTTATGGCGTTGCGGCGTGATGCGCCTGTGGGCCTCGTCCACTATATTTACCATCCGCATAACTGGCGGCCGGAAAAGGTTTGTTACCTGCAGGACCTCTATATCGCCCCATCCGAGAGAGGCCGGGGCTTGGGCCGCCACCTGATCGAAGCGGTCTATGACCGGGCCGATGCCGATGGTTGCCCGTCGGTCTACTGGCTCACGCAGGATTTCAACACGCCCGCCCGCCGCCTTTACGACCGGGTCGGCAAGCTCACCCCGTTCATCAAGTATACGCGGCCCTGAACCGGCGACTGACGATGCTAGCGCCCGTGGCTGCGGTCATAGCCGTTCACCGCCGGGCTTTCCCAACCCGCCAGCGCGCCCGGTTCAGGGGCGAAGGTTTCCACCAGCAACGGATGACAGGCGGCCGCGTCGCTGGAATGTTCCGCCCCGCAATCGCCCCCGGGGCAGGCGCTCAGCGCGCCCAGCAGGTCGATCTCGGCCATGAATTCAAGGTAATCGCCCGGCCGCACCGGGCTGGCCTTCATGAAATACTGGCCCGTGTCGCGGGTAAACCCCGTGCACATGAAGACGTTGAGAACGTCATGCACATGCGTTTCGGCCTCGGCCAGCGGCAGGTCCATCTCGGCGGCCAGGGCGCGCGTCAGGTTGGAATGGCAGCACTGGTGATACTGCGTGCCCGCAAGCAGGTTGCCGGTATAGGGGTCGCAGCGCGTGCCGATCACGTCGTGAACCGATCCGCCGTACTGGTCCACTCCGTACCAGTCCAGCGTGTCCTCGATGATCGTCGCCATCGGCCGCATGAAAGGGAAGGTCGACCACATGCGCTCCCCCGTTGTCAGGTGCGTGCCATGCAGCGCGCGCGACTTGCCCGAATAGAACCGTTCCGACAGGTCAAGCGCGTGCCACAGGTTAAGGTCGCCTACCTGCGGCCCCTCGACCGACGATATGCGAAAGAAATGCCCCGCCGGCACCCGGAACGTCGCGGCATCGCGCGGGGCCACCAGAACCTCCCCGGTTTTTCGCGCGCCCGCCCGGGCCTTGGCATAAAGCGCCATGTCGGGGCGTGGCAGTGTCGTCGTGGGATAGCAGATCACCGGCTTGACGGCGCGGCGTGCCGCAGCATCGGCAGGGACATTCTTCATCGGCTCGTTCCTACGTGTCATGTTCGTCTTTCGGCATGGCAGTCCTTGGGCGGTTTGCCGTTCGTCGTGGCGGTTACCGCGCCACAGGCCATGCAGCGATAGCGCGTCTTTCCGGGGTCCGGGTGGCGCCGGTCCTCGCGCCAGCGGCAGGCCCGTGTGCGCGGGTTGGAAAAGATGACGATCAGGATGAAGGCCACGATCAGCCCCACGACGACGATCATTCCGGCCCCCGTATTCGTGTCGCCCCACGTGATAGCCGCCGCGGCAGCCCCCGGCAAGACCGACAGCTTGCCTGTCGATGCGTGCGCATGTAAACTGGGTTCATGACTGACAAGACAGATGCCCCCGGTGCCGCATGGAGCGCCCTTGCACGACTTGCGCGAACGGGACAGGCCCGGATCGATAACGTCCTCGCGGCTGAGGGTCTGCCGGCCGAGGAATTCCTGCCGCTGCTGGAAGAACTGGCCGCCGCGCCGTCGCAGACCGGCGTCACCGCGAAATCCTTGGAAGGGACGCTGGGCCTGCCGCAATACGCGGTGTCGCGCCTTCTGGGCCGCGCGATCAAGGCCGGGTTGGTCACGCGCGCCCCGCATCCGCAGGACAAACGCAGCACGCTCGTGATGGCCACGGAAGATGCAAGGCGGCTGTACCCGCGCATGGCGCGCGCACGTGACGCCGCGATCGATGCCTTTTTCGCCGACCGCCTGCGCCCCGGCCAGGTCAAGCGCCTGAACGATCTTCTGCAGATGATGGAAGACTCGGCAGACGAATAATTTTTTAGCCTGCCTCGGGCCGCCGGTATGCGCCCGACCGACATCCTCCCGCCCCCCTTTAGGCACAGCCGGGGCTGATGCCGGGGTCGGTCAGCCGTCGTAATAGGCGTACAACTGCTCCAACGCTTCGGGGTGGGGCGCGTCCGGCAGGTTGGCCGGCGTGGCGGGCGTATAATAGGCGTCCACCCAGTCGGGCAGGCGCGACGCGGTGGCGGGCGTGACGGGATCGCTGGTTTGTTGGCGGGTCGGTGCCATGTCGTTTCTCCTGTACTCGATCCGAGTCAGGTAAGCTGCTGCGCTGCGGCGAAAACCCCACGTCGGCGCATGCATGCCATGCAGAATTTGCAACGATCCGCTCAGTTCAGCAGCAGATGCCCCGCGAGGCCCGGCACGACCCCGGACGCCGTCCCGAGCGCCAGCGATTCCGGCACGAAATCGAACGGTATCGCCACCGGCTGGCCCGCCCCCAAAGGCGATGACCGTGTGGCGCAGCTCGGTTTCCAGCCAGCCGGGACGAAATTTTTCCATGCGCCCGAGGAACCCGTCAAGCGGACGGCCGCCCCCTGCCGGCCCCGACAGGATCAAGGCCGGGATGAGGATGTCGGTGACCGCGGGGCCGATACCGGCTCAGACGGCGCGGTCTACCATCATTTTCTTGATTTCCGCGATCGCCTTGGCCGGGTTCAGGCCCTTGGGGCAGGTCTTGGCGCAGTTCATGATCGTGTGGCAGCGGTACAGCTTGAAAGGGTCTTCAAGGTCGTCCAGCCGCTCCCCCGTCGCCTCGTCGCGCGAATCGATGATCCAGCGATAGGCGTGCAACAGCGCCGCCGGCCCGAGGTACTTGTCACCGTTCCACCAGTAGCTGGGGCAGGCGGTCGAGCAGCAGGCGCACATCACGCATTCATACAGGCCATCGAGCTTTTCACGGTCGTCGATCGACTGCTTCCACTCCTTTGCCGGCGTGTTCGTCTTGGTTTCCAGCCACGGCATGATGCTGGCATGCTGCGCATAGAAATGCGTGAGATCCGGAATCAGGTCTTTCACTACCGGCATATGCGGCAGCGGGTAGATCTTCACGTCGCCCTTGATCTCGTCCATGCCATAGATACAGGCCAGCGTGTTGATCCCGTCGATGTTCATCGCGCAGGAGCCACAGATGCCCTCACGGCAGGAGCGGCGGAAGGTCAGCGTCGGGTCGATCTTGTTCTTGATATAGATCAGCGCATCCAGAACCATCGGCCCGCAATCGTCCATGTCGACGTAATAGCTGTCCACGCGCGGGTTTTCGCCATCATCCGGGGTCCAGCGGTAGATCTGGAACTTGCGCAGGTTGCTGGCGCCCTCGGGCTTGGGCCATGTCTTGCCCAGCTTCATGCGGGAGTTCTTGGGGAGGGTCAGTTGTACCATGTCAGGCTCCTTAGAATGTCCGCTCCTTGGGCGCGATCTTCTTGACGTTGATCCCGCCCTTTGTCTCGGGCGTCAGCGGGTCCTCGATGATCGGGCGGTAGCTCAGGGCGACATTGCCGCCATCGAGCCGCGCGATCGTGTGGACGCGCCAGTTCTCGTCGTCACGCTCGGCGTGGTCCTCGTGCGCGTGGGCACCGCGGCTTTCCTTGCGCGCCTCGGCCCCGGCGATCGTGGCCAGCGCGTTGGGCATAAGGTTGGTCAGTTCCAACGTTTCCATCAGGTCCGAGTTCCAGACAAGGCTGCGGTCTGTTACCTTGATGTCGTCCAGCTTGCCGGCGATCTCGTCCATCTTCTTCAGTCCGGTCGCCAGTGTCTTGGACGTGCGGAACACCGCCGCGTCCTCCTGCATGGTGCGCTGCATTTCCAGCCGCAGCTCGGCGGTGGGCACGTTGCCGTCGGCATGGCGCAGCGTGTCGAACCTGTCGAACGCCCTGTCCACCTCATCGGTATTCGTGGACGGCACGGCCGCGCCGGCATCCACCACCTTGCCGGCGCGGATCGCCGCGGCCCGGCCGAACACCACGAGGTCGATGAGCGAGTTCGAGCCCAGACGGTTCGCCCCATGCACGCTGGCGCAGCCGGCCTCGCCCACGGCCATCAGTCCGGGCACGACGGCGTTCGGGTCGTCCTTGGTCGGGTTCAGCACCTCGCCCCAGTAATTCGTGGGGATGCCACCCATGTTGTAGTGCACCGTGGGCAGCACCGGGATCGGTTCCTTGGTGACATCCACACCGGCGAAGATCTTGGCGCTTTCCGAGATGCCCGGCAGGCGCAGGTTCAGGGCCTCTGCGGGCAGGTGGCTCAGGTTCAGGTGAATATGATCGCCGTTCGGTCCCACGCCGCGCCCCTCGCGGATTTCCATGGTCATCGACCGGCTCACGTAGTCGCGCGGCGCGAGGTCCTTGTATTGCGGGGCGTAGCGTTCCATGAAACGCTCCCCTTCGGAATTCGTCAGGTAGCCGCCCTCGCCCCGGGCGCCCTCCGTGATCAGGCAGCCCGACCCGAAGATGCCGGTGGGGTGGAATTGCACGAATTCCATGTCCTGCAGCGGCAGGCCCGCACGCGCCACCATGCCGCCACCGTCACCGGTGCAGGTATGCGCGGAGGTGGCCGAGAAATAGGCGCGCCCGTAGCCGCCGGTCGCCAGAACGACCATCTTGGCATTGAAGACATGCATGGTGCCATCGTCGAGCTTCCAGCAGACGACACCGGTGCAGGCCCCGTCATCGCTCATGATCAGGTCGATCGCGAAGTACTCGATGTAGAATTCCGCCTGCTGCTTGAGCGATTGGCCGTAGAGCGTGTGCAGGATGGCATGGCCTGTCCGGTCGGCTGCCGCGCAGGTCCGCTGCACCGCCGGGCCCTCGCCGAACTCGGTCGTGTGGCCGCCGAAGGGCCGCTGGTAGATATTTCCCTCTTCCGTGCGCGAGAACGGCACGCCGTAATGCTCCAGCTCGTACACCGCCTTGGGGGCCTCGCGGGCGAGGTATTCCATCGCGTCCGTATCGCCCAGCCAGTCGGACCCCTTGACGGTGTCGTACATGTGCCACTGCCAGTTGTCGGGGCCCATGTTGCCCAGGCTGGCCGCGATGCCGCCCTGCGCGGCCACGGTGTGCGACCGCGTGGGAAACACCTTGGTCACGCAGGCGGTGCGCAACCCCTGCTCGGCCATGCCCAGCGTGGCGCGCAGACCGGCGCCGCCGGCGCCGACCACAACGACGTCATAGTCATGCGTCTCGTATTCGTAAGCAGCCATTCGTCTATTACTCCGGTCTCAAAGCGCCAGCTTGGCGATGGCGAAAACACCAACGGCCATGGCGCCGTAGGAAAGGCAGGTCATCAACAGGATCGACACTTTCTGCGCGGTTCCGTGCACGTAGTCCTCCAGCAGGACCTGCGCGCCGTCGCGGAAATGCTTGAACCCGACGATGATCGTCAGCGCCGCCACGATCGCGGGGAAGGGGCGGGCGAAATAGGCGACAACCTCGGCATGCGGCTCGCCAAGGATCGGGCCGAAGGTGAAGATGAAAAGCGGCACGAGGATCAGCAGGCCCACGCTCGATATCTTCATCGCCCAGAAATGATGCACCCCGGATTTGGCCGAACCCAGTCCGACGGCACGCTTGCGGTCTGTCAGGTAACGCATGTTCCGGTCCTCTCAGATGAAGATCACTGTCGCGATGGTCAGGATGATCGAGCCACCGACCACCAGCCAGCCCAGCATCTCGGCGTTCTGTAGCTCCAGCATCATCGCGTTGTCCCAGATCAGGTGCCGGATACCCGCCAGCGTGTGATACCAGATGGCCCACAGCGACAGGAACATCACCAGGTCGCCGAACCAGCTTGTCAGTACCGCGTCGGCCGTCACAAAGTACTCGGGGCCGGTCGCCGCCGCCAGGAACCACCAGACGATCAGAAGCGCCGCTACCAGTAGCGCATTGCCCGTGATCCGGGTGAGGATCGAGGTGATCGAGGTCAGTTGCGGACGGTAGATTGTCAGGTGGGGTGAAAGTGGGCGGTCGCCGCGGTTCACGTCTGCCATGATCTGTCCCTTCGGTTCGAATGCCGGGGTGAACCCGGAAACGAGTCCCCCTTTGGTGACCGTTTTAGCGGACATATCCGGGTTGCACAGCCCCAAACGCCAGATTTTCCGGGCAGGTCGCCACAGTTCGACCATTCGTGATCACGATGAATTTGATGTGATCACAATTTCGCACGCGTGCCATCAGTCTTCCACGGCCCTGATCAGTTTTCGCTCCAGAACGCGCAATACCGTCCTCAAGTCGCTGCCCCGCTTGAGAATGCGGCCATCCATCCCGATGACGGCGTACTGCCCCTGCTTGCCGCGCAGCTTCGGACGTTTCTCGATACGGTAGAGGGGATGCTCGGCCGTGCGGCGGAACACGGAAAAGATGGCCGCATCCTTCAGGCACGAGATGCCGTAATCGCGCCATTCCCCGGCTGCGACCATCCGTCCGTAAAGCGACAGGATGATGCTCAACTCGCTGCGGTGGAAGGCCACCTGCTGTGGCCCCTGCGGTGGCGGGGCCTCGCTGGGCGTCTGGAAGTTCATACAGCAAGATTTGCCGCAACGCGGGCGTAAATCAAGCGATTTCCATTTGCGCGGTGGGCGCCGCGTCGCCGCTCAGGCGAAGCGCCCCTGGCAGAACCAGCCCGAGCTCTTGGTGCCGCCATGCGCGTAGAACAGCCACAAACGCGCGCCCTCCTCGGTGATGACCTGCCAGTAATCGCGCACCCCGGTTCGCCACTCCGGCTCGTCCAGCCACCACTCCGGTGCGATTCGCTCCGGTCCCGTGGCGCAGGCCAGCGCATGGGTGCGTCCGCGCCAGCGGAAGGTGTCGGACAGGCGGGGATGATCCGGCGCCTGCACCAGTTCGGGCCGCCAGATCAACAGCGGCCGCGGTGTCAGGGGCGGCGGCCAGTCCGATGCCGGCTCCGACCACGCGGCGGCCAGTGTTTTCCACGTTTTCTCGGGGATATGGCTGCTGACCGGATGGCGTCTCGTGATCGCGTCCATGCCGATTCGCGCCCCGATCCGGCCCATCAGGTCGTCCAGCGCCATCTCGCCGGCCACCCGCGCCCGCGCCGCCTTCGCCGCCTCGGCATGCCCGGTCATCTGCCGTGCATGAACGGGCTCGGTCCGCACCGCTTCGAGGCGCAGCGTGTCGATGCCGTACCCCGCGTCGATCTGATCCAGCTTCATCTCCAGAAGCGGGCGCATGTCATCCGGGCGGTTGCTTGCCCGCGCCAGCCCGATATCGACCGTTTGCGTGCCGCCATCGGACCGAAACGCTTGCAATCGCAACAGGCGGGCGCCGTTTTCGCGGTCTTTCAAGAGCTTGCACAATCCCGGCACCAGCCGGTCCAGCGCGGCCAGCATGTCCTCGCGCAGGCCGATTGGATCGGGCAGGGTCAGCCGCGCGGCAAAGCGCGGCGGCGGCCCGGCGGGGCTCACGGGGTCCGGCACCGCGCCCATGGCCTGATCCAGCCGCAGCAGCAGCTCCCGCCCGAACCGCCGGGCCAGCGGGGCGCGCGGCTGGCCCGTCAGATCGCCGATCCGCCGCAATCCCAGCCGGGCCAGCTGGGTCACCGTGCCGTCATCCAGCCGCAGGGCCGCCACCGGCAGCCCGGCCAGCGCCCCGTGTGTCTGCCCCGGGGCCGCGATCCGCCCGGCCTGTGTCGTGTCGCCGCCCGTTTCCGCTGCCGGGGCGCCCCGGGCCGCCGAGTGCCGGCGCTTCGCGGCCCGCGACCGTGTCGCCCGCGCCTCCTGGTCGATGGCGTCGCCCGCATGAACATGCGCCGGGGCGACCCCGGCATAGCGCGCCAGGGCCCACGCGGCGCCCTGCGTGTCTGCCAGCCCGCCGCGCGCGGCCAGCCCGAGATCCGCCGCGCCCTCGATGACCGCCGCCATCAACTCGGCCTCCCCACCGAACAGGTGGGCGCACCCTGTAATGTCCAGCATCAGCGAATCCGGGGCCTGCGTCGCCACCCATGGCGAGAACCTGTCCGCCCACCGGGCCAGCGCGGCAAGGAAGGCCGCCTCGGCCTGCTCGTGGCGTGTGCGCGTGACAAGTTCGGAGCAGATGGCGCAGGCATCGCGCAAGGGCATGCCCGCGCGCAGCCCCGCGCTTTCCGCGAGCGCCGAAACCGAGGTCAGAACCTGCGCGCGCCCCTCGTGGCCGACCACCGCGAGCGGCCTTTCCTGCGTCTCGCCCATGCGGCGTTGCAGGCGGTCGGCCCCGAGGCGCGGAAACCAGACAGACAGGATGCGACGAGCCGGCATGAGGATACGGTGTTCGTGTTCTGTTCACGTCCGGTTTCTAGTCCGCCCGGACAGGCGAGTCGAGTCCGCGGCCATCTGGGTGCGACAAACGGCACGGGCTTTGCGGCACGGCGCTCGTCAAACCGTCGCGCTTGCGGCAGCAGGTGTCGCGGACATGTTGAAAAGAGACGACCTTTCGCCCAGACTTCCCGAAACAAGCAAAGAGGACAGCATCATGCGCACGACTGCCGCCGTGGCCCTGGAGGCCGGAAAACCCATGGAAGTCATGGAAGTGAACCTCGACGGCCCCAAGGAGGGCGAGGTTCTGGTCGAAATCAAGGCGACCGGGCTGTGTCATACCGATGACTTCACCCTGTCGGGGGGCGATCCGGAGGGGCAGTTCCCCGCCATCCTCGGCCACGAGGGCGCGGGCGTGGTCGTCGAGGTGGGTCCCGGCGTCACCTCGCTGGAACCCGGTGACCACGTCATCCCGCTCTACACCCCGGAATGCCGTGAATGCGACTACTGCCTCAACCCCAAGACCAACCTGTGCCAGGCCGTCCGCGCCACGCAGGGGCAGGGCGTCATGCCCGACGGCACGTCGCGCTTTTCGATGCTCGATGGCACGCCGATCCTGCATTACATGGGCTGTTCGACCTTCTCGAACCACACCGTCCTGCCCGAGATCGCGCTCGCCAAGGTGCGCAAGGACGCGCCGTTCGACAAGATCTGCTATATCGGCTGCGGTGTCACCACGGGCATCGGCGCGGTGATCAACACCGCCCAGGTCGAGATCGGCAGCCGCTGCGTTGTCTTCGGGCTGGGTGGTATCGGGCTCAACGTCATCCAAGGCCTGCGACTGGCAGGTGCCGACCAGATCGTCGGCGTCGATCTCAATCCCGACAAGGCGCAGATGGCGCGGACGTTCGGCATGACCGATTTCGTCAACCCCAACGACGTGGACGGCAACCTTGTCGCGCATCTTGTCGAATTGACCGGCGGCGGGGGCGATTACACCTTCGACGCGACAGGCAACGTGCAGGTGATGCGCGACGCGCTCGAATGCGCGCACAAGGGCTGGGGAGAATCGATCATAATCGGCGTGGCGCCCGCGGGCGCCGAGATTTCCACCCGCCCCTTCCAGCTGGTTACAGGGCGCACGTGGAAAGGCACCGCCTTCGGCGGCGCCCGCGGGCGCACCGACGTGCCCAAGATCGTCGACTGGTACATGCAGGGCAAGATCGACATCGACCCGATGATCACCCATACGCTGAAGCTGGACGAGATCAACAAGGGCTTCGACATGATGCATGCCGGCGAAAGCATCCGCTCCGTCGTCGTCTACTGATCACTGCCGTCGGGGCGCGCCGCCCGCGCGCGCCCCGTCACGCCCGTTCGTCCTTGGGTGATCCCATCACCACGTAGGACGTGATCGCGTTGACCTGCGGCAACGTGCCGATCACGTCGGTATGGAACGCCTTGTAGCTCGGCAGGTCCGCTACCTCGATCCGCAAGAGATATTCCACCGACCCGGTGATGTTGTGGCACTCCACGACCTCGGGCGCGGCCGCCATGGCGCATTCGAACGCCTCTTGGCTGGCCTTGCTGTGCGAGTTCAGACCGACCGTCGCATACGCAACGAACCCCGTGCCGAGCGCGGCCCGGTCCAGCACGGCGCGATAGCCCCGGATCACGCCGCGACGTTCAAGGGCGGCCACCCGCCGCAAGCAGGCCGAGGGCGACAGGCCGACCCGCTCGGCCAGGTCAAGGTTGCTGATCCGCCCGTCACATGTCAGGGCGTGCAATATCTGTTCGTCTTTGTCATCCATTGACGTCAATAATTGCATTATTTCAACGATCGAGCAAAACAAAGAAATCCGAATGTGTCATGATTGGCATAGGATTGCGGGCATGACACTCGAACTCCTCACCGCGCTTGTCGCGTTCGCCTTCGTCACGGTCCTCACGCCGGGGCCCAACAACCTGATGCTCATGGCGTCGGGCGCCAATTTCGGGTTTCGCCGGACGGTGCCCCACATGCTGGGCATCGCATTGGGGTTTCCGGCGATGGTGTTTCTGGTGGGGGTCGGCGTCATGCAGTTGTTCGACATGTGGCCGCTCGGTTACGCCGTGCTCAAGGCGCTCAGCGTGGGCTACCTGCTTTACCTCGCGTGGAAAATCGCCAACGCCGCCCCGCCCGCGGAAACGGGCGCGGAGGGGCGGCCGCTGACCTTCCTGCAATCTGCGGCGTTCCAGTGGGTGAACCCCAAGGCATGGTCCATGGCGCTGTCGGCCATCACCCTATACGCCGCAAGCCGCAACCTGACAGCCGTCCTGTGGGTGGCCGGTGTCTATGTGCTGGTATCGGTCGTAAGCACGACGGGCTGGACGGTGCTGGGCCAGCAATTGCGCCGGCTGCTCAAAAGCCCGCGGCGGCTGCGCGTCTTCAACCGGGTGATGGCGGGCTTGCTGGTTGCCACGTTGATCCCCGTCCTGTGGCCGTCCGCCTGAAAAGGCCCCGCCGCCCGGGCGGGGTCACTCCCCCATCAACGCCGGATCGAACGGGTATTTCGTCAGGTTTTCGTGCCCGTCCTCCGTGATCAGCACCTGGTCTTCCAGCTTGATCGAGAAATCGCCGCCGACTTCGCCCACCAGCGCCTCCACGCACAGAACCATGCCGGGCTCCAAAGGGTAATCATAGGCACCCTCGACGGCCCGGTCCGGATAGGCGACGAGGGGCCATTCATCGCACAGGCCGACACCGTGCATCAGGCAGCCGTATTTCTGGGCCTGGTATTTCTCGTCCAGAACGTGGGTGTTGGCCGACAGTTCAGGGATCGTGACGCCGGGTTTCAGCATCTCCATGTTCGTCCGGACATGTTCGACCGCGTGCTGCATCGCGTAGATCATGTCGGGCCGCGGCTTGCGATCGCCGATCCACCAACTGCGCGATATGTCCACGCAGATCCCGTAACTTCCGACGAGGTCGGTGTCGAAGCTGATGATCTCGTTCATCCGCGTGATGCGCGGCCCGCATTCCTGGAACCATGGGTTCGTGCGCGGGCCGGATGTGAGCAGGCGGGTTTCGATCCATTCGCCGCCGCGCCTGATGTTCTCGGCATGCAGTACCGCCCAGATGTCATCCTCGCTGGTCTGCCCTGACGGCACGCTCGCCCGGGCGAACGCCTCCATCGCGGCTACCGACGCCTCGCACGCATGTGAGGCGCAGCGCATCGCCCGTATCTCCTCGGGGCCCTTGACCGACCGCGCCTTCTCGGTCACTTCCTCGCCCTCCTTGATCTCGAGGCCCTGCGCCTCCAGCGCGCGCAGGCCGTGGAGCATCGGCTTGTCCACGGCCAGCCGCTTGTTACCCGGCGCGTGTTCCGCCAGCAACAGCCGCACCTCGTTCGAAAAGGCGTCGGCGGCAATGTCGATCTTGTCGCCGCGGTCGAAATAGAAAAGGTCCGCACCCGACCGTTGCTCGCGCACCAGCGGGTTGAAGGTCGAAAGGAAGGGGGAGTTCTTGTAATCCCAGATCACCATGTAGCCGTCGGCACATAACAGCACGGCGCGGAACGGGTTGTGCGTGTTCCACAGCTGCATGTTGGTGCTGTCGGTGGCGTAGCGGATGTTGAGCGGGTCGAACAGCAGCAGCCCGGCGTAATCACGTTCCACGACATGCCGCGCAAGGCGCGCCCACCGATAGCGCCGCATCTCCGGCAGGTCCGGCAATTCGAGTCCGGCGGCCGCCCATTCCCGAAAGGCCAGCCGGGTCGGCCCGATCTCGATCCGGTCAGCGTCGTTCGGGGTGTTGTCACCGAGCGTTGCGCCGCGTGTCGGGTCGATCTTGCGGGCGTCGCGGTAGTGTGTGTTCATTCGCGGTCCCTCCTTCCGATCAGCGTGCTTGGCGGGCGGTGCCGCGGCTTGCCGGTTTGCGACATTGTGCCATGTCGCATTCGGTGCCTTCGCCGTTTCGATCGGCCATGGCACCGTCCCGGAGGGTCCCGCGGATGCTCGGCCCGGGGACGGCCGAGCATGGTGCATAGGCCCGATCGAACGGCTGAAAGCGGAAATACGCGTTTTTTTGCGACCGTCGCCTGCCCGAAGGCGGGGGTAAGGCGGCTGATCCGGGCACCATGGCACGCCACGCTGACCAGTGCGGGTGTCACGCGGATGTCATGCAGAAGCTGTATTTTCGCGGATATAAAAAGGCCCCACCATTTGCATGACCAAGCATGGGCGGCCCCCGTGGCCGCCCGTTTCAATCTGGCAATCCGATCGGTCAGTCCGTTTTCGCCATGTTCTTGCGGAATTCACCGATGAACCGTTCGCGGGCATCCGGCAGGGGCTTGTTGCCCAGTTGCGGGGCGAGGTGATGGCGCAGGAAATGCCCCGTCACGCGGAATGCCTCGGCGACTTCCGTGTCCGGGGCCGGGCCATGGCCCAGCAGGCACGGCGGCAATGGCAGCAGCCTGTCAGCCCATTCCCCCGCGCCGGCGCGTGAAACGGCCCGGCCGGTTCGCGGCGACACGTAGCTGAGGTCGTTTGCATTGGTGCCTTTCACCGCACAGGCAGACAGGTCGAGCCCGAAACCCATCTCCTCCAGCAGTGTCATTTCCCAGTGCAGGTAGGCCAGCGCCCAGATGTCGTTCTGCCCCATGAGGTCCAGCAGGCGTTCGGTTTCGTCATAAAGGCGCAAATGCTGTTCGCGCTCGGGCAGGGAGAACAGCAAAAGGGACGTCACCGCGTTGAGCCCCGCCAGCGCAAGACGGTTCCCCATAAGCCCCCCGGCACGGGCCCGCGTCGGTTCGACGGTGAATGTGCCGATATGTTCCTCGAGTCGGGCGCGCCACGTCACATCGAGCTGCGCACCGGGCTGCAGGACAGGGGCCATGCGGCGCGAGGCCCCCCCGCGCACCACACCTGCATGACGCCCGCGCGCGGGCGTCAGGACCTCGATTATCGCCGCGCTTTCACCATGTGCGCGCGCGGACAGCATGATCCCCCTGTCACGCCATTCCATCGCGCTGATCCTTCCCGTGCGTCATGGGGCGCATGGGATACCAGATCGTTGCGTTTGCCAAGAGGGCCGGACGGGCCGCCCACCGATCAGCGGACCGAGATCACCGTGCAATCGGCATGGCTGATGACCTTTTGCGCCACACTCCCGACCAGGGCGGTCTTGAGACGGCCAAGCCCCCGGTGGCCGATCACGATGGCATCGGCGCCGGCATCCTTTGCCATGTCGATGATCGCATCGGCCGCATCGCCCTGCGATGTCCGCGTCTTGTCCACCTTGGCGCCGAGTTCCTTTGCCCTGTCGGCGGCGCGGCTCACGATCTCGTCGCCGATCACGGTGATCAGCCGCACGGCATCGTCGCCCGGGCGGGTATCCTTGAACAGGCCGATCATGGAGTCGGGTACATTCGGAAAGTCGACGCCGGATTCCTTGCGTGCCTGCCTGACCATGTGCTCGACATCGGCCATGCGCGCCAGTTCCTCGGCAGGGCGCCCGAATTGCAGGACATGACCCACGGTCAGCGGAATGTTCAGCGCCGCTGACAGGGCCGCGGCTTCGTCGATCGCCCGTCCGGCGGCATCCGACCCGTCTGTCGCCACGAAAATATGTTTCATTCTCAGATAACTCCCTTGTTCGCGCGTCTGCTGACCGTGCAGACTGCCGTACAGGATATTAACACATGAAAGCGATCGCGTTGACCTGCGTCAAACGCGGGCGGTCAATCCGCAAGCCCCGGTTCTTCCAGCAAATGACGCCCCTGCCTGTCCTCGACCTCGATGATCCACAGGTCGGGATCGAGGGCGCGCTGGCGCGTCATCACCGCGTCCACCGTCGCCTCCGGCCCCTCGGCCAGCACCATCCATTGCCGGGCGCCGCTCAGCAGGTCCACCGACCGCTGGAATGCCGTTGCCTTGCCGTCAAGCGTGTTGAGCTTGACCAGCACGGCACCGGCCGTTTCGTCTCCCCTTGCCACGACGAAAGCGGGTATGTCGTTGAGTCTCAGGCGCGTCAGATAAGCCTGAACCCACAGGCCGGACGCCAGCCGGGCGGTCATCCGCCACCGTCCGAGAAATCGAGGCCCATGGCCGAGTATCGTTCCGATTCCTCCAGCCATCCGGGCCGGACCTTGACCTGGAGGAAAAGGTGAACCTTGCGCTCCAGCATCTTTTCAAGGTCGGCCCGCGCCTGTTTGCCGACGGCCTTGACCGTCTCGCCGCTTCGCCCCAGCACGATACCCTTGTGGCCTTCCCGCGCGACATAGATCACCTGATCGACCCGCGCGGAGCCGTCGTTGCGCTCCTCCCAGTTTTCCGTCTCGACCGTCAATTGATATGGCAGTTCCTGGTGCAGCCTGAGCGTCAGCTTCTCGCGCGTGATCTCGGCGGCGATCATGCGCATGGGCAGGTCCGCGATCTGGTCCTCGGGATACAGCCACGGCCCCTCGGGAACAGACCGTGCCAGCCAATCGCGCAGGTCCGCCACGCCGTACCCCTTTTCAGCCGAGATCATGAACGTCTCGGTGAAATCGAACCGGTCGTTGAGTTCCTTGGTCAATGCCAGCAGGTTTTCGGATTTCACGCGGTCGATCTTGTTGATGGCCAGCGCAACGGGCCGGTCTCCGGCGATCTCGGCCAGCGTTTCGAGAATCCGCGCGACGCCCTCGGTCACGCCCCTGTGCGCCTCGACAAGCAGTATGATCACGTCCGCATCCGCCGCGCCGCCCCACGCGGCGGCGACCATCGCGCGATCAAGGCGCCGGCGCGGCGCGAAAAGACCGGGCGTGTCGACGAAGATCAACTGGCTTTCATTCTCGATTGCCACGCCGCGGACCCGCGCGCGGGTCGTCTGGACCTTGTGGGTGACAATGCTGACCTTGCTGCCC
>JAVLCJ010000049.1:0-18362 GCA_031580875.1 Roseovarius sp. | reverse complement strand
CAGATCGAAAAGGTGATCTGGTTGAACAGGGGAATTTCGCCTATCCCGATGTTCAAGACCACCTGGGTGTTCTCGCCGATCTTCCTGCTGATGTCGGGCACGCGCTGCCAGAAGCGCCACGTGGCCGACGGCCTGAGGCTTGCGCGGGTCAGGGCCGCGACGGGCCCTTCCGCTGTGCCGTTCTGTGGCTCGAAGGGGGTCTGACCCGACCACGCCTCGCGGGCCGATGTCGGGCTGAGGAAGACGGTCCAGCATTCCTCCGCGCGGGACCGGTAGCGCCGAAAAACGGCCGCGTTGCGTGTCTGACGGCGCGCTTTTTCAAGGTCTGGCCAAGTGGCAAGGATCGCGTAGATCGCTGTATTCGGGACGGGCGTGAACCCCTGACCACTGCCGGACCCGCAAACTTTCCTGAACCCGATCCGCGGCACGTGCCTGAGCATCGGTCGGGCCATCCCCATCATGGTGAACGCCCAGAGCCGGCTTTTCCGGCGCTGGAAACGAAAGAAGCTGAGGCTGACGGTCTGAATGGGCTGCTCCGATCATTGATGTCGTTTCACGGTGATGTTTCCTGCGCGCCAGTAAAAGTCGCGCAAGACAATTTATCAATTTTAATGGACACTTGTAGCATTGCTTCATGTCGACGGTTATTGACGAGGCACGGGATCCGGGCCCGTCACCGGGCGACAGGCCGCCTGCCGCGGTGATCGGCGCGGGACTTGGCGGGCCGGCCTCCGCGATGCGCCTTGGCGCGAAAGGCTACCGTGTCACGGTCTTTGACCGTCTCAGCGGCCCGGGTGGGCGTGGCTCATCGCTCGAACGTGACGGGCACCGCTTCGATCTGGGGCCGACCATCGTGACCGTGCCGCAGTTTTTCCGGGAGCTCTGGGCGGCCTGCGGACGTTGTTTCGACGATGATGTCGACTTGCGCGCGCTGGATCCTTTCTACGTGATCCGTTGGCCCGATGGCAGCCGTTTCGTGGCCAGACAGGACGAGGCCGCGATGTGTGCCGAGGTGGCACGGCTGTCGCAGTCAGACCTGCGTGGGTATCAGAGGTTCCTCGCGGATAGCGAGCGGCGTTACCGGGTCGGGTTCGAGGATCTGGTACGGCGCTCCATGCATCATCTGACCGATTTGGTGAAAGTGCTGCCCACATTCGCGTTCCTGCGCGCGTACCGGTCGGTCCATGGCCACGCCGCGCGCCGCGTGAAGGACGAAAGATTGCTTATGGCGTTGTCGTTTTACCCACTCTTCATCTGGGGCGATCCGTTCCACGTGACGTCGATGTACACGCTGGTCAGCCATCTGGCGAAAGCGTTCGGTTTTCACTACGCCATGGGTGGCGTTGACGCGAAAGCGCGCGCCATGGTGCGCGTGATCGAATCGCAGGGCGGATGCATTCGGCAGGAAACCGGGGTGAGCGAGGTGCTGCTCAGCCGGGGCCGGGCATCTGGCCTGCGGATTGCCGACGGCACGCAGGTCCGGGCCGACATCGTCGTGTCGAATGCAGATGCGGGCCACACGTACAACACTCTGTCGGGCAAGACGAAACGCCGGCGCTGGTCGTCGGCGAAGTTCGGGCGGACACGGTGGTCGATGAGGTTGTTCGTCTGGTATTTAGAGGCTCGCGGCACGCGGGGCATGTGGTCGAATGCCGGCCATCACACGATACGCAACGGCCCAAGGTACAAGGGGCTGGTTGAGGACATCTTCATCAAGCGGCGGCTGGCCGAGGAGATTAGCCTCTACGTGCACCGCTCGAGCGTGACGGACCCGGGCGCGGCGCCCCCGGACGGCGACACGTTCTACGCGCTGCGCCTTGTGCCGCATCCCGCCGCGGGACTACCCGGCGTCATTTCCAGTGCCGAGGTGCTGGCCCCGCTCGTCCCGGCCCCCGCTCTTGCGAGGCCGGCATGATCCCCAGCGAGGATCTCGCCTATTGCACCGAGGCCATCCGGCATGGCTCGCGCTCCTTCCACGCGGCGTCGCGGCTCTTGCCCGGGCGTGTGCGCGACCCGGCCCTTGTGCTCTACGCTTTTTGTCGTCTCGCTGATGACGCGGTCGACCTGCAGCCGGCCAAGGAGGCCGCCGTGGCGCGGTTGCACGAGCGCCAGGCACGCGTTTACGCCGGAAAGCCCGAGAACCAGCCGTCTGACAAGGCCTTCGCGGCGATCGTCGATACGTATGAACTGCCCCGCGCACTGCCCGAGGCGCTGCTGGAAGGGCTTGCCTGGGATGCGTCGGGCCGACGCTATGCCACGCTGTCCGAATTGCGCGGCTATGGGTCACGCGTGGCTTCCGCCGTCGGGGCCATGATCTGCGTGCTGATGCGCATGCGTGACGCCGATGCCTTGGCCCGGGCCTGCGATCCGGGCGTGGCGATGCAGCTGACGAATATGGCCCGCGACGTTGGCGAGGACGCGCGTGAAGGCCGCCTGTACTTGACGATAGACTGGTGCCACGAGATGGGCGTGGATGTTGACGGCTTCCTGCAAGGCCCCGCCGCGACCGTCGCGATCCGTATGATGATTCGCCGCCTCATTGCCGAGGGCGACAGGCTCTATGCAAGGTCAGTTGCGGGCATTTCCGCGCTGCCCGCGGACTGTCGTCCGGGGACTTGCGCGGCGCAGGCCCTGTATCGGGCGATCGGCAGGATGGTCGCGCATGCCGGGTCCGATTCGGTTTTCGCGCGCGCCCATACCGGGCCGCGCCAGCAGCCGGGCTGCCTGCTGGGGGCGGTTTCACGTTCGGCAGGGACGATGATCATGCCGTATTCGCCGGTCATGCATGCCCGGCCCCTTGCCGAAACGGCCTTTCTGGTGGAGGCTTCGGCCGAGCGCGACCGCGTGTCGGCCGACTGGGGGTAAGCGCTTTGCTCCGCGTTGGCCAGTCTCAAGGCGAGTGACCGTCAACAACGCGCGGCATTGATACGACAGGGACATCCCGCTAGGCAGGGCGCATGATCTGGATCTTTTTCGCGATATTTCTTGCGGCCTGCATGGCGGCGGGTGCGACGGGCGCGATGTTTCCGCCCGGCGCTTGGTACGAGCGGCTGAACAAGCCGTCATGGACGCCGCCGAACTGGCTGTTCCCGGTGGCATGGACGACGCTCTACCTGTGCATGGCCGCCGCCGGTGCAAGGGTCGCGATGATCCCGGGCAACGGTCTGGCGATGGCGCTCTGGGCCTTGCAGATCGCCCTCAACACGCTGTGGACGCCGGTTTTCTTCGGTCTTCGCCGTCCGCGCGCCGGGCTGGTCGTTCTGTCGGCGCTGTGGTTGTCGGTTGCCGGGTGCATGGTCGCCCTCTTCCTTCTGGACTGGGTTGCGGGCCTTTTGTTCGTGCCGTACCTTGTCTGGGTTTCGGTGGCAGCGGCGCTAAACGGGGCGGTGATCCGCCTGAACCCTGACACCCTGAAGGACACGGGTGCATCCTGACCGGGGCGCAAGGGTCATGGTCCTTGCCGCGGTTGAGCGGTAAGGGCTTGTGACATGTTTGCCCATCTGTCCCTCACACTGGTCGTTGCGATCTTTGCGACCGGAACGCTGACCGTTCTCGTTCTGGGGACGGCGTTGACCGGTTTGGCCGATCGAATCGCGGATCTGACCGGCTTCGGCGAAGCGGTGACCGGGGCCGTCCTGCTGGGCGCCGCGACGTCGCTGTCCGGGACGGTGGTTTCGGTGACATCCGCGCTCGATGGGCATGCGTCGCTTGCCTTTTCCAACGGTATTGGCGGAATCGCGGCGCAAACCGCTTTTCTGGCATTGGCCGATCTCTTGTACCGTCGCGCGAACCTCGAACATGCCGCCGCGGATCTGGCCAATGTCTTCCAGGCTGCGCTGCTGATGGTGATGTTGACCGTACCGTTGGCGGCTTTCGTCATGCCTGACATGTCCTTCTGGTCGATCCATCCGGCATCCGTCCTTCTTTTGGCGATCTATATCCTGGGCGTCTATCAGAGCACCGGTATACGGCGCCGTCCCATGTGGCAGGCCGTGCGCACCAGCGAAACGCGCACGGATGCCCCGGATGACCAGCACGGGCTTGGTATCGGGCCGGCGCGCCTTGCCGTCCTTTTTCTGGCTGCCATGGTGCTGCTTGGGGTCGCCGGGTGGGCGATCGCGCGTTCGGCGGCGGAGCTTTCCACGCGGCTTGACTTGTCCTCGGTTCTGGTTGGCGCGCTCATGACGGCGGTCGTCACGTCACTGCCCGAGCTTGTCACGACGCTTGCTGCGGTGCGTCGCGGTGCTTTGCAGCTGGCGGTGGGCGGCATAATCGGTGGCAACAGTTTCGACACGCTTTTCCTGACACTGTCGGATATCGCGTATCGTCCCGGGTCGTTATATCATGCCATTGGCGCGGGTGATCTTTTCTGGGTCGTCGCGGGGCTGGTGATGACGGGTGTTCTCCTGCTCGGCCTGATCCTAAGACAGCGACGCGGCCCCGGAAATATCGGGTGGGAAAGCCTCGTGTTGCTCCTCGTCTATGCCGGGGCCGTCACGTACCAAGCCGCCGTCGGATGATGCGCCTCAGCGAAAGCACCAAGCCAGGCGACGGGGCACACGAACCGCGAGCGCGGCTTTGATCAACGCCGAGCGAAACCTGCGCAGGTCCAGAGCCTCATGCACCCCGGTGGTCTTTTCGCCGCCAAGGCGGTTGCGAATGGCCGAGCGGCTGTAGAACGGCGCGTTCAGCATGCTTTGAACCTGGCAGGGCGCATGGCCCGGATCCGTGCGGGTTTCCCGCCGGACCCGCCAGCGGCTGCGTGGCAGCCGCGCCTTGGGCGGGGCCGAGATGACCCGCGCCGCGTGCCGCTGCGATGTCGGCCAGCGCGCTCGCGATACGATGTATCCGGCCGCGAACCGCCCAGACACCGGCAGCTTCGGCCTGCCATATCAGGGACAGGAGGGCGGGGCACCGGTACGGCGACCCGCCGACACAGGTTGCATAACGCCCGAACAGCGGCGCTAGGCGCTGATCGTCGAAGCAGGACACCAGCAATTGGCCGAGCGGCGAAAAGGGTGCCATGCGTCCAAGCAGGGCCGGACGTGGCAAGCAATGCAGGGCAAGCCGCCCGAGCGACGGGGCAGGCGCCTGTATCACGGGGCCGTCGAACCCGTCGAAAAGCGCCAGTTCCGCGAAAGCCTCGATCGCCGATATATTCGCGGCCTCGGTGTCTAGAAGGTCGCGTTGGCTGCCGTCCGCCAGAAATGCCGGGCGATGACCGGCTGCAGGACGAGCGTCACATGCTCGCCGGTGCGTTCGCCGAGCGCCTCGAAAAGGTCGTCGAAAACCGCGCATGGTCAGAACGGTCCGGCCGGCTGCGACGGGACCGGCTTCGGCATCCCGACCCATGCCGAGGCCAAGGACGTGCTGGCCGGCGCGATGCTCAACTACGCCCGCGCCCCTTGGGGGCGTCTCGGACCGGCCCGCCGTGACGTTGCCGGGCGAGATGTTTCCGGCCGATCCGGTCATGATCGACCAGATGTTCGCCCCGATGCGGTTGGCGGCGGGGCCTGTTGTCCCGTCGCGGGAATGGCGCGAACTTTATGCCGCGCTGGATTGCGGCGCATGCGCGGCGATCCACCCGTTCTATACCGCGGCGATCCGCGAATTCGCTTCGGCCGGGTGGCCGGTCATCGGCGGCGCGCCGGTGGGGCATGACGGCACGGCCGCGTGGCTTGCCGCCGTGGGCGAGGCGTTCGGCCTGTCCGCCGACCGGGTTGCCGATGCCCAGAACATGTTTCTTCCGGCCATACATGAGGCGCTGGCCGCGACGGCGATCAATGGCACGATTACCTTAAGCGGGTATGAAGGCAGCGAATTGCCGGTCGCCCGGCTGCTGATCGAGAGCGGTGCGCGAGTGCCCTGTTTCGGCACGGCCTGCCCGGAAACCGAGTGGTCGCGACACGACGCCGAGTGGATGCGCGCCCGCGGGGCGACGGTCAATTTCCGGGCCTCGCTGGAGGAGGACCTGAGCGCGGCGGAGGGAGTGAGACCCGATCTGGCGATCGGCACGACGCCTGTCGTCCAGAGGGCAAAAGAGCTTGGGATTCCGCGCCTTTATTTCACGAACCTCATCTCGGCGCGGTCGCTGATGGGGCCTGCCGGCGCGAACAGCCTCGCGCAGGTCGTCAACGCGGCGATCGCCAACCGGGGCCGCATGGACCGGATGCGCGATTTCTTCGAAGGGGGCGGCGCCGGGGAGACGGCGGGCGTCTGGGAAGGGGCACCGAACCTGCGCCCCGAGTATCGCGAGCTCAATCGCGAGAAACCGGAAAAGAAGGCCCGGGCGGCCAAGGCGCAGGAGATGATCTGATGCGCCGCGACTCGCCCGTGACGGCTTCCTGCGTCGCGTCGGCGTCGCGTCGGCAACGCGGCGGTCCGCGCGGGGCCGCGCGGACGGGGCCGGGCGACAGGCAATTTCGGGGGCGCTCATGCTGATCCAGGATCATGACCGGGCCGGCGGATACTGGGGCGCCGTCTATGCGTTCCGCGCGGTCAAGGGCCTCGAGGTCGTGATCGACGGCCCGGTCGGCCGCGAGAACCTGCCGGTGACGAGCGACCTGCACGAAATCCGCCGGCTGGTGGAGGCCATCGGCGACGAGGTGAACATGGTGATGCCGCTTTGCAGCCACCTCGCCGATATGCGCGACCTCGTGAATTCCGATGTGAACAGCTGCATGTATCGTGAGTTTGGCCGCGGTTTGGCCGAGGTTCTGGCAAGCCCTACCCGCAGGCGCCGATCGGCGTGGAGAGCACGACGCTCTTCCTGCGCAAGCTCGGCGACGTGACGGGGCTTGACCCGGAGCCGGTCATCGCGCGCGAGCGGCCGCTGATCATGATGGGCTCGATCAACGAGAATATGTACCTCGCCGAACAGCGCGGCGGCCACGGCCCGCAACCCGCCTTCATTCCGGCCAGTTTCCCCGGCGCCGCGATATGTCGGGCCACGGGCACGCCGATGATGGGCCATGCCGGCGCGCCGTGGCTGGTGCAGGAGCTGTGCAACGGGCTTTTCGACGCGCTTTTCCATGTTCTGCCGCTGGGGTCCGACATGGACGCCGCGGCAGCCACCCCCACACCGTTGCGCCGCGATTTTCCATGGGATGCGGACGCGAGCCGCGAACTGGACCGGACCGTCGCGCGCCATCCCGTTTTGACCCGCATATCGGCGGCCAAGAACCTGTGCGACGCGGCCGAGGACGCGGCCCTGCGCGAGGGGGCGGAGCGCGTTGTGCTCGAGACCGTCCGAAAGATTTCGCCCGACGAGGGCCCAGTTCAGAAAGAGGACTGATCCGATGACCGACATGACATCCAACCTGCCGCGCAGGGCCGGCGGCCGCCGGAGATCGGCGGAGTTCCATCTCTATTTCGCGATGATCTTCCTGCTGGCGCTGCCGTTCGCGGCCGCCCGCTGGGTTCGCGCCGTGATCCGGCATCGCACGCTCAACCTGCACGGCCCGCTGGCCCGTGCCTGGGCCGAGGCCGACCGCATCACGCCCGTCATTTTCTCGGTCTGACGCGATGCGTTCAAACCGGGATACCGACCTGCCTTCCCGCCGTGGCGGGCAGATCCCCGAGGGACCATGAAGGACCCGAAGGACCCGGCCGCGGGGTTCGCGGCGTCAGCAGAACGTTCCGGAGGAAAGTTCATGGCTGATAACACCGACCTGTCCTTTACAGGCCTCACAGACGAGCAGGCCCAGGAGTTGCATTCGGTCTACACGAGCGGCCTTTGGCTGTTCGCGCTGATTGCACTGGTCGCACGTATCGCGACCTACACCTGGGCGCCTTGGTTCTGAGGAGAGATCGAAAATGCAGAAGTTCTACAAAGTCTGGCTGATTTTCGACCCGCGTCGCGCGCCGCGGCCGAGGCCGACTGAACCGGGCGTTCGCGCCCTGCCAAATATCGCCGCGGGCGGCCCGGTCGCCCGCGGTACCTCAAGGAAATCAAGACGGCGCGAGGTCCGGTCCGGACCGGCCGCCGAGCGCGGAGACAATCATGGCGTTGCTTAGTTTTGAAAGAAAGTACCGTGTCCGAGGGGGACGCTGATCGGCGGCGATCTGTTCGACTTCTGGGTAGGCCCGTTCTATGAGGTTTCTTCGGGGTCACGACCGCTTTCTTCGCCCTTCTGGGGACGATCCTCATCCTGTGGGGGGGCGCCCACCAGGGCACGTGGACCCGTGGCTGATCAACATCGCGCCGCCCGACCTGTCATACGGCCTGGGGCCGGTCCCGCTGATGGAGGGCGGGCTGTGGCAGATCATCACGATCTGCGCCTTCGGCAGCTGGATGCTGCGCGAGGTCGAGGTCTGGCGCAAGCTGGGGATGGGCTCCCGCGTGCCGTTCGCCTTCGGCGTGGCGATATTCGCCTATGTCACGCTGGTGGTTTTCCGGCCCGTGCTGATGGGCGCGTGGGGTCATGCCTTCCCCTACGGCATTTTCAGCCACCTCGACTGGGTCAGCAACACCGGCGACGCCTATCTGCATTTCCATTACAACCCGGCGCACATGCTGGCGGTGACGTTCCTCTCCACCACGACGCTGCGCTGGCGCTGCATGGCGGGCCGATCCTGTCGGTGGCGAACCCCGAGAAGGGCGAGGAGATGAAGACGCCCGATCAGGAGGACACCTTTTCGCGACTTCATCGGCTATTCCGTGGGCACGCTGGGCATTCACCGGGTGGGGCTGCTGCTGGCGCTGAACGCCGGCTTCTGGTCGGCCATCTGCATCATCATAAGCGGCCCGGTCTGGACCAAGGGCTGGCCCGAATGGTGGAACTGCTGGCTCGATCTGCCGATCTGGCCCTCTCGGGTGGGGATGTGACCAATGATTGAATATCGGAATATCTTTACGCAGGTGCAGGTCGACGGGCCGCCGGAATGGAGCATGGACGACAGCGGCGAGATGATGGCCGACCGTTCCGGCACCGCGGTCTTCTCGCGGCTGGTGGGCCTGCTGGGCAACGCGCAGATCGGGCCGATCAAGCTGGGCATGCTGGGCTGGATCAGCCTCGCGACCGGGCTGCTGTGGTTCGTCATCGTCGGGCTCAACATGCTGTCGCAGGTCGGCTGGTCGATCCCGGAATTCCTGCGCCAGCTCTTCTGGCTGGCGCTGGAGCCGCCGGGGCCGGAATACGGGCTGGGCATTCCGCCGCTGAACGACGGCGGGTGGTACATCATACCCAGTTTCTTCCTGCTGGTCAGTGTCTGCGCGTGGTGGCTGCGGACCTACCAACTGGCGCAGCAGCACAGGATGGGCAAGCACGTGGCCCGGGCCTTTGCCTCCGCCATCTGGCTTTTCCCCGTGCCGGGGCTGTTCCGGCCGGTGTTGATGGGGTTGTGGTCCGAGGCCGTGCCCTATGGCATCTTCCCGCATCTCGACTGGACGACGGCGTTCTCGATCCGGTACGGCAACCTTCATTACAACCCGTTCCAGCGCCTTTCCATCATGTTCGTCTACGGGTCGGTGCTGCTAGTCGCGATGCACGGCGCCACGATCCTGGCCGTCAGCCGGTTCGGCGGCCACCGCGAACTGGAGCGGATCGTGGACCGCGGCACCGCCTTGATGGAGGGCATCCACCGCTGGGCGTGGTGGTTCGCGGTTCTCACGCCCATCACCGGCGGTATCGGCAGTCTCCTGACGGGGACGGTTGTCGACAACTGGTTCATCTGGGCGCAGGAACACAACTTCGCGACGGCGTATGGCGGTTCCTACGGCCACGAGGCTTACGGGTCTTACGAAGCCTTCATCGGGCAGGAGCACTGAACGATGTTTCCCAAGTGGTTCGACACGTGGAACAGGGAAAACCCCACCGACATCTACAAGCCCGCGATCCTCGCGGGGGTGACGGGGGCGGCGTTTTTCGCGGCGGCGGCGCTGGTCGCGCTGGGCCAGCCCTTCAAGACCGACAGCCTGCAGACCGGGCCGGGCGGCAGCGGCATGTCCGTGCCCGAGTTCGAGGCCGCGCTGGCCCGGCCCGACCCCGATTACGGGAAGTGAGCCGCATCGGGCAGGTGCGCGGCCGCGCCTGCCCCGCCGACATCGCGCCGTTCGCGCCGCGCGCAGCCATGTGCCCGACGCATCAAGCCACCGGGGAGGAGGCCGCGATGGCGCGAGAACCAACAACACCACGGCTTGACCGGGTCGCCGGCCCGCCCGACCTGCGCCTGATGGCCGCCGCCGACGAGGCCGAGCTGATGCACATGGTCGCCACCGCGGCCGCGCACGACTCGCGGCCGATTGCGGTGCGCTACGCGAGGGGCTCGGGGCAGGGCGTCGCGCTGCCGGAGCGCGGCACAAAGCTGGAGGTCGGCCGCGGGCGGGTGCTGGAAGAAGGATCGCATGTCGCGTTCCTGTCCTACGGCGCGCATCTTTCGGCATGTCGCGAGGCCGCCGCGCGGCTGGCGCCGCAGGGGCTGAGCGTGACCAACGCGGATGCGCCTTTCGCCTGACCGCTGCACCTCGACCTCGGCCCGCGGCTGGCCAACGGCCACCTCGCGCTCATCACCGTGGACCAGGGCGTCGAGGGCGGTTTCGGATCTTTGGTGATGCATGCGCTGGCGCACCATGGCGCCTTTGATCACGGTATCACCATCCGCAACCTGTGCCGACCCGACCGGCTCGTCAACCAGGCCGCCCCGCCCGAGATGTACGAGGATGCCGGCATGGACGTGGAAGCGCTGGTGCGGCTGGCGCCTGGCAGCCGCGGACGTGGTGCCTTTGCCGGCGGTACGATGAAAGGCCGTGCCTGTTGGCCGGCACGGCCCCGGGTCTTTATCAGGTGATGCCCGTGCTCAACTGCCGGGCTCGGGGCTGACCGAGGCGAGATACGCCCAGAGATTCACGGCGTCTTCCTCGCTCCTGACCTTGTAAGCCATCTTGCCGCGCCCGGATTCGCCCGTTTGCTCCTGCAGGTAGCCGGAGGGGGCCTGCACGTAGGCCACGAATGTTTGTTCGTCCCATGCAAGACCCTGCGCGCCGGCGGTGGCCATCAGCCCGGAATAGTTGAAATCCTCGGCCGACCCGGCCGTGCGGCCGACCACGCCATACAGGTTGGGCCCCACGCGGCCGCCGCGCACGATCGTCTCGTCGGGCGATTCGATCATGTGGCAGGCCTTGCAGGCGCGGAACGCCTTTTCACCGGCGGCGGCATCGCCGCTGGCGTGATCGTCGGCCATGGCTGGCAGGGCGAGACTGCCAGCAAGGGCTGCGACGGTTGCAGCATGTTTTATCATTACGATCCTCTCGGCTGGTTTCTCAAAAGCTAAGTAGTCTTATCGGCGCGATGTCAATCCGCGGATCGCTCATGCCACCGAATGCGCCAGCGCGCATTGTTTCCAGAGCACGCTCAGCGCCTCGACGAGCCGGTCGATCTCGGCGTCGCCGTGCAACGGGCCCGGTGTGAAGCGAAGCCGCTCGGTGCCCTTGGGCACGGTCGGGTAATTGATCGGCTGCACGTGGATCCCCCGGTCGCGCATCAGGATATCGGCCAGCATCCGGCATTTCACCGGGTCCTTGATCATCACCGGTATGATGTGGCTGGAATTGTCGAGATCGGGAATGCCCTGCCTGTCCAGCCTGTCGCGCCGCCGCGCAACCTGCCGCCGCTGCGCCTGCCTTTCACTGTCCGACGTCTTGAGATGGCGGATCGAGGTCTGCGCCGCCGCCGCCACCGCCGGGGGCAGGGCGGTGGTGAAGATGAACCCGCTCGCGAAGGACCGGATGAAATCGCACAGCGCCGCCGATCCGGTGACATACCCGCCCATGCAGCCATAGGCCTTTCCCAGCGTCCCTTCGATCAGCGTGATGCGGTCGGCAAGGCCCAGCACCTCGGATACCCCGCCGCCGCGCGGCCCGTAAAGCCCGACGGCGTGGACCTCGTCGAGATAGGTCATCGCGCCGTGCCGCTCCGCGACCTCCAGGATCTCGGCCATCGGGCAGATGTCGCCGTCCATCGAGTAGACGCTCTCGAAGGCCACGATCTTGGGCGCGTTCGCGGGCAGGGCGGCGAGCTTGCGGTCCAGGTCCTCGGGATCGTTGTGCTTCCAGATCACCTTGGTCGCGCGGGAATGGCGGATGCCCTTGATCATGCTGGCATGGTTGAGCGCATCGCTCAAAATCGCCGCGTCGGGCAGCCGGCGGCCCAGCGTGGACAGCGCGGCCCGGTTCGACACGTAGCCCGAGGTGAAGAGCAGCGCCGCGGGCTTGCCGTGCAGGTCGGCCAGCTCGCGTTCCAGCGAGATGTGATGCACGCTTGTGCCGGAAATGTTGCGCGTGCCGCCGGCGCCGGTGCCCGAGCGGTCGATCGCGTCCTTCATCGCCCGCATGACGGCGGGATGCTGCCCCATACCGAGGTAATCGTTCGAGCACCAGACGGTCACGTCCCCGGCGCGCGCCCCGGCACGGTTCGCGGCCCGCGGGAACCCGCCGCAGCGCCGCGCCAGCTCGGCGAGAACGCGGTCGTCGCCGTCGCTCTTGAGGGCCTCCAGTTGCGTTTCGAACATGGCGTCAAAATCCATGATGTCCCTCCGTACGTGTTCTTTTCGGTGATCGGCCCGGCGCCGGCAGCATCCAGCGCCAGAGTTTCGCATCCGGCAACGGCAGAAGCATCAGCCAGTGTTCCGCCAGCGCCAGCGCGGTGATCGCCGCCAGCAGGGCGAAACCGGCAGCCTGCGCCGGCGTGGCCGCGCCGGCCACCCGCATCAGCCAGCAGGCGGTCGCGAAGCTCAGCGCGGTGACCGAGACGGCGACGACCGGGCGTGCCGGCGCGATGCGGAAATGGCTGGCCACGTGACCCAGCGCCCGCGGCAGGAACTCGGTTTTGATCCCGGGCACGCCGCAAAACAGGTTCAGCTAACCGAGATCCGCGCGAGCTAGAGGATCGTGACGGTCCACGGCCCGACCGGGTTGGCGGCGCCGTACCCGGTGATCCACAGGCCGATGAGCAGGCCGGTGAGAAGCGTCTCGTGATGGGCGATCGTGCCCCGGGCGCGGATGAACCGTTCCCAGCCGGGGCGTCCTCGGGGCAGGGATAGGGGGGCGACCCGGTGATCACGCCGGTCAGGAACGCCAGTTCGACCCAGCCCCAGATCACCGGCACCGCGAGGAACGCGTCATGAACCGACCCGGGCGTCAGGGTCTGCAATGTCGCGCCGACCCCACACTTCCCGAGGCCGAGGGCCGGCAGCGTCGCCAGCGTGAGCACGATCGGCGCGCGCCCGCCCCGCCTGTCGGCATGCCGCACGGCCCACAGGATCGCGCCGGTCGAGAACCACCGGGCGAAAAGCGCCACCAGGGCGGCGGTCCACGGCGCGCTCGGCATGGTGCCCCGGTCCCGGGTTTCTTCTCGGGCCAAGTACCCCGGGGGTGTGGGGGCTGGCCCCCACTTCCGGCCGCGGGCAGGGTGATCGACGGGGGCATCAGTGCGCGGGTTCCAGCCGGGGGCTGTCGGGCACCGTGTGCCGACGCGCGGGTATCAGGTAAAGCCCGGCGAAGGCCGCGGCCGCGCGGGCCTGCGCGGACGGGCGCCGGACGAACGCGCCGGGCCCCGTCCCGGCCTTGGCCCGGGCGAGGTCGGCATTCGCCCGCTGCAGCCGCTTCAGCCCGGCCGTCCAGCGCGGGTGCTCGATATCGAGGGTGATCGGGAACACCTGCTTGGAGATCTCCGAGGTCTTGGTGAAGACCTCGTGACCGTACCAGTCGGGATCGACGCCCGGCGCGGCATGGAAGGCCGGGCGCTGGTGGTCGCGCATGTGCAGCGTGGCATAGACCGCCTTGAGAAAGAACTTGATCCACCAGACGTTGACGCCGCCGGTCAGCTTCGGATCGGTTTTCATCGGCAGCGCGAAGGCCTCGCCGTGGCGGACCTCGTCGGTGCACCATTCCCGGAACCATTTGAAAAGGGGGTGAAACCGCAATTCGGGATGCTGCTGCACGTGGCGGTAGATGGTGATGTAGCGCGCATAGCCGATCTTCTCGGAAATGTATGTCGCGTAATAGGTGAACTTGGGCCGGAAGTAGGTGCATTTCTTCCTCTGCGTCAGGAAGCCGAGGTTGACGGCCACGCCGGCCTCGCGCAGGGTGTCGTTGACGCAGTCGGCGTGGCGCGCCTCGTCGCGTGCCATCAACTGGAAAAGCAGGGTTATGGCCGCGTTCGAGCCGCGGCGCTTCATCTCCTTGTAGAGCACGCAGCCCGAGACCTCGGCCGTGCAGCTGGAAATGAGGAAGTCGACGAATTCCTTTTTCAGCCCGGGGTCCATGCTGTCCCAGTCGGCGTCGTCCCAGTCGGCATTCTTCTTGAAGTGGCCCTTGTTGTGGGGTCGGCCTCCATCTCGGCGATGAGCGCGTCCCGGTCCGGGCGCACGGGGCTGACGTCGATCGCGTCCAGCGCGTCGAAATCGGTTGTTTAGAAGCGCGGCGTCAGCAGCATGTTCTGCATGGCCGCCTCGGTGGCCGCGGTGCTGTCGAATTTCGCCTGCTCCTGCTGGATGGCGATACCTTCCTCGGCGGTGGTGGCGTCGGCTGCGTGGGGGGATGCGCGTTCACAGCGTCACCTCCTCGGAAAACGAGAAGTCACACAGTTCCATCACCTCGACATCGCCTGTCAGCCGCGTCCAGAGCCGCTCCAGCGCGCTCGCGCGCACGATCACGGCGTCGCGGTCCTCGGTCACGATCTCGCCGACGGGCGGCATGATTTCCGGGCCGTGCACCTTGACCTCGGCCCCCGGGTGAACGGTCGCCCCGTTGTTGAAGCGCACATGCCCGTGCAGGCTCTCGAACTCGTGCGAGATCTCGACGGTACGGGGCGCGTTTTCGAAATCCTTTGTCAGCCAATCCCATTCCCGGTCTCCTTTCCTCAGTTTGCCAGCAGCCGTGCGAAGGCGTCGGCGTTGTCTGCGCCGAACCCCATGAGGTCGGCGCGCCATCCCGTGACGGGTCGTGGATTTCAAGCCGGCCGGTATCACGCTGCATCAGCGTGACGGACGCGCCGGCGGGCGCGCCGCGTTTCCGGCGCTCGTGCCGCAGGACGCGGTAGACGCCCGACACGACCCCGCCCTGCGCGTGGGTCAACCCGGCGATGAGGCTGCCATCGGGGCGCCGCACCGTGGCCGCGCCGGCCATGGCGCCCGACAGGACGATATTGCGGCTGATCACGACCGCGCCCGGCGGTGGCGTGGCCACCAGCGGGCGGTCGGTGAACCGCGCGAACGTGACCACCGCCAGCACGGCGAGCACCAGCGCCAACATCGCCAGCGCCATGGCACGGGGCACATTTTCCGTGTCGTGCAGGGGTGGTGAGAGGCGCGTTTCGGTCCGGGTCATCGGCGGGCTCGTGTTCATTCGGCGGCGACGGGGGCCGCGTTGGTGGTTGGGGTCGCGCGGGCAACGCGGGGCGTGTTGATGCGGGCTTCGGCGGCATCGGCCAGCAGCCTGGCCACGGTCGCGGCATCGGGGATGCAGCGCAGTGCGGGCCGTGTCCGGCGCAGGACCCACGGGCGCACGTGCGGCCCGCACACGGGGTAGCTCAGCCGCGTCCCGCCCATGAGGTCGGGCGCGATGGTCCCTGTGCCGTCGGGCCGGCGCGACAGCTCTGCGTTGCGGATCTGCGTGAAGGGCAGGTTCAGCGTGACCGTGAGCGCCGCGCCGATGCGCATGACCACCCGGCGGTTGGTGATCGTGTAGACGGTGCTGCGCGCCTGCACGACGCCGATCGCGGTCAGCAGGGCGCAGACGACCGCCCCGAGCCCGACCAGCGCGGCGCCGGCCGTCAGCGCCTCGGCCCGGGGACCCGGTCGACCAGCGTGCCGACCCGCCACAGCGTGAGCAGCGCGAAATGCCCGGCCACCCACCGCAGGCCGAGCGCGTCGCGGCTCAGCCGCCACCGGTCCGGCCGGCCCTGCCAGAGGATGCGCTCGCCCTCGGGCGGGCGTTCGTGGAACCCATTGATCGGTTCGAAGGCGAAATCGTCGTGGCTCATGGCGGTCTCCTTGCGGGGTCAGCCCAGTTGCGGGTCCAGCCGCTCCGGGGAGGCGTAGAGCGTGCCGCCGGCGTAGTAGGCGGTAATCTTGTCCTCCTCGAGAAGGGTGACCTGGCGGGGCGAGGCATGTTGCGGCACGCCGGCGAAGTGATGGCCGAAAACCGAGCGCACCCTGATCCGGTCGGTCTTGACCCGGGCTATCGTCAGCGGGATCAGGCGCTTGCCGCCGTCATGCGCGGTATCCAGCGTGACCTCGATGAAACGGACCAGCTGCTCGGGCTCGTCGACCCACATGTCGGTGATGGTGCCGACCGTCGCGCCGTCGCCGGCCTCGACCGGCAGGCCGCGCGGATCGCGCCCGGCGGCCATGTGAAAGTGATCGGTCGCCGACATGGGTACGATCTTGGGGTGGCCGTGGCCGTCGAGTTCGGGCACGTCGCGGCGCGGGGCCCATGACGCGGGCCCGACGCCGTCGGCCATCGGGTCGCCGGTGGGCACGAAGGCAACCCCGTTGCCCGCCGCCGTCTTTTCAAGCGCAAGGTCGCGCCGGTCGGGGTTCTGCCCGGAGGGAACGGTCACCTCGCCGCGCCCGTGGGGCAGCTTGAACGTCTTGTCATCGGGCACCGGGAAAGGCCCCTGGTTGGCCGCCTCGCGGCCGTCGTCCTCCCCGAGCGGATAGCCCTCGCGCATGGTCTCGCGCTGGATGTAGTAGGCCAGCAAGGCGGAGAATATCCAGAACAACCATATCGCGACACGCGCGAGGTCGAAGTTGGCGAAGAACGGGTCTGTCGTGTCGGTATCCTCTTGGCGGAACGGCGGGTCATGTCGGAAAGTCGGCCAGGCCGATACGGGCCGGGCCCTGTCCGGAAGCGGGGCCGGCGCCCCGGCCGATGCGCACCAGCGGCCCCAGCGCGGCGAGCGTCATGAAGAGCAGCGCAATCTCGACGTGGTAGACGAAGGAATAGCCGGTGCCCGGCGTCTGGAGGGCCGTGCCGAGCGCGCCCGAGCCGGCCGGGGCGCCGATCCAGTCGCGCAAGCCCCCCGCCGATGGCGATGGACAGCCCTGCGGCGGTGGCCTGCGCCGCGCCCCACGCGCCGAGAGCGAGCCCGTGCCCCGCGGCCCCGCGCGCGGGCAGGGTCATCGCCGCGATCAGCGTGGAGACCGCGAACAGCCCGCTGCCGAAGCCGATGAGCGCGGCACCGGCAAAGAACATCGCGGGGGCGTTCATGGGGCCGGCGAAGATCACCACCGAGAACGAGACGATCCCGGCCAGCAGCCCCGTCCCCGCCAGCCTGAACGGGTCGCGCCCCCGGCCCAGCGCGCGCCCGGCCAGCGCGAAGCCGGCCAGCGCGCCCGCGGCCCAGACGGCCGTGAGGAAGGTCGTCGTGGCCACCGAAAGCCCGAGGATCTCACCGCCATAGGGCTTCAGCAGCACGTCCTGCATGCTGAATCCCATCGTGCCGAGGAACACCACGGCCAGCAGCCGCCCGGCCTGTCCGCCACCCGTCAGGTCCGCCAATGCCGTGCGAAAGCGCGGTCGCGGCGCGTTCGCCCCGGCTCATCGGGCGGACCCTTTCCTGTTTCCACAGCGCGACAAGGTTGAGGACGATGCCCGCCACGGCCGCGCCCTGAACCACGCGCACCAGCCGCAGCGGCGAGAAATCGCGCAGAAACCAGCCGAGGATCACCGCCGACAGGCCCATGTCCAGCTGGAACATCGCGTAAAGAAGCGCCACGACGCGGGCGCGGTTGGCCTCGTAGCTCATCAGTCGACTCCCGGCAGCTCGAAGATGTCGCGGTCCTCCATCGGGGTGGGGGCCACCCCCTCGGTCCCGTTCCACAGTGTCTCCGCGAGGCGCACGTATTCCTTGCGGCTGGCGACGATGTCCTCGTCGTCGTCCATCTCGAAAAGCGTCTTCTTCTTCAGCCGCGAACGGCGGATGGCGTCCACGTCGGGCATGTGGACGATGCGGTTGAACCCCACCCGGTCGCAATAGCGGTTCACCTCGTCGGTGTCGGTCGACCGGGTGGCGACGCAGCCGGCCAGACGGACCTTGTAGTTATTGGCCTTGGCCTGCACCGCGGTGATGATCCGGTTCATCGCGTAGATCGAACCGAAGTCGTTGGCGGTGACGATCATCGCCCGGTCGGCGTGCTGGAGCGGCGCGGCGAAGCCGCCGCAGACCACGTCGACCAGCACGTCGAAGATCACCACGTCGGTCTGCTCCAGCATGTGATGCTGCGTGAGCAGCTTGACGGTCTGCCCCACGACATAGCTGCCGAAGCCCGTGCCGGCGGGCGGTCTGGGGTGCCCCTAGTTTCCTAGACACCTGCCTCGTTCAGTTTCTGCTGTCTGGTCTCATAGTCAACGGGCGACAGCA
>JAVLCJ010000048.1:0-18631 GCA_031580875.1 Roseovarius sp. | reverse complement strand
GCCATCGAGCGCGCGCGCCATCATTCCTCGTCCACCACGGCGAACAGCGTCGGCACCGCCGGACAGGGCGCCAGCGAATTGCCGACCACGTCGCTCAGCCGGGTCTGGTGCAGGAAGACGTAGACCTGCGCGCTCAGCCCCTCCCACAACCGGTTCGTCATCGACTGGGCCCGCGATCCGCTGGTCGCGCCCGAGGCGCCCGCGCCCTTGTGCAGCGCGTCCACCGTCTCGTCGACCGCCGCCAGCACGTCGATCACCCGGATGTCCGAGGCCGGCCGCGACAGCCGGTAGCCGCCGCCGGGCCCCCGCACCGATGTCACCAGGTCGGCGCGCCGCAGCTTCACGAACAACTGCTCGAGATACGGCAACGAGATGTGCTGCCGCTTCGACACTTCGCCAAGCGTCACCAGCATGTCGGGATCCTGCAGCGCGATATCGGTCAGCGCCACCATCGCGTACCGGCCCTTGGTGCTCAGCTTCATGCTTCGGTCTCCCCGATAATCCCCGAACAGATTGACCTTGCGCACAACAGGCCTTATCTGCGGGATGCTCTTCCGGACCCGTCCGGACAACAATTAGAACCGTTCTAAGGTGCTTGAGCGATTTCGTCAAGAAAACCGCCGGCCCGGACAGCGACAAAAAGGGATCCGATGCCCGAAGTAATCTTTCCCGGCCCCGAGGGCCGTCTCGAAGGCCGCTATCACCCCCAACGCGAAAGGGACGCCCCGATCGCGCTGATCCTGCATCCGCATCCGCAATTCGGCGGCACCATGAACAACAAGGTTGTCTACAACCTGCATTATGCGTTCCACAACATGGGGTTCTCGGTCCTGCGCTTCAATTTCCGCGGGGTCGGCCGCAGTCAGGGCGAGTACGACCAGGGCGTGGGTGAGCTGTCGGATGCCGCCGCGGCACTCGACTACCTGCAATCCTACAACGCCAATTCCAAGCATTGCTGGGTCGCGGGCTTTTCCTTCGGGGCATGGATCGGGATGCAGCTGCTCATGCGCCGGCCCGAGATCACGGGCTTCGTGTCGGTGTCGCCACCGGCGAACATGTACGACTTCTCCTTCCTCGCCCCCTGCCCGTCCTCCGGGCTGATCATCAACGGCGGCGGCGACCGCGTCGCTCCGCCGGCCGATACACGGGCACTGGTCGGCAAGCTGCACGAGCAGCGCGGGATCACCATCACCCACGAGGAAATCGAGGGCGCGGGGCATTTCTTCGAGGAGCCCTACATGGAACCGATGCTTGACGCCGTGAGCGGCTACGTCAAGCAACGCCTGACCGAAAGCACGAGGTGACAAGCCATGGGCGTGACCGAGGACCTTGCCGACGAGCTGGCCCGCGACACGATCAAGTACATCGAGGCTTCCGGGGACGAGCAGATCGTCTCGGACATCACGCAGGTCCTCGGCGCCACTTCGCAAACCGCCGAGGAGGCCTTCCTGACCTCGATGCGCGTGCGCCGCGCGAACATCAAGGCGCGCGCCCTGCTCATGGCCCGCGCCCGCGCCTTCCGCGACGGCAAACCTTCCGACAATTCCTCATGACCTGAGGCCGGCCCGGTCGCGATGGCCGGCCGCGGCCGCGCACCAGCTTTCGCGCGGCGATCACCGGGCGCCGCGTCAACCGCGCTCGCCGGGCGCTGCGGCACCGTCGCGAAACCGTCGCCTCACCAATGCGGTGCCGATCGTCCTGCCGGCACCTCCCGCCTCCCCGTTAACCGTGCCTGCCCGCACGGCATCACGCCTTGGCCCGCTTATTTTCGGCAACGACCTTCTCGGCAAGGTCGCGGGCGATGGCAAAGGCGCCCTTGATCTTGTCGCTGTCCTTGCGCCAGTCGCGCCGAACCACGATCTTGTTGTCCTTGACCTTGGCCAAGCCTTTCTGATCCTTGATGAATTCGACCAACCCCTCGGGCGAGGCGAAGCGGTCATTGTGGAACTGCAGGGTCGCGCCCTTCGGGCCGCCATCCAGCTTGGCGATGCCGGCCTTCTTGCACATGGCCTTGATGCGCACGACCAGCATGAGCGTGTTGACCTCCTTGGGCAGCTTGCCGAAGCGGTCGATGAGCTCGGCGGCGAAGCCCTCCAGCTCAACTTTGCTCTGCAACCCGCTGAGTCGCCTGTACAATCCAAGCCGAACATCAAGGTCCGGCACGTAGTCATCCGGGATCAGCACGGGCACGCCCAGATTGATCTGCGGCGCCCATTGCTCATCGGCCCCGCTGAGCCCTTCCATCTCGCCCGCCTTGATCTTGGCGATCGCCTCTTCCAGCATCGACTGGTACAGTTCGTAGCCGACATCGCGCATCTGGCCCGACTGTTCCTCGCCCAGCAGGTTGCCCGCCCCGCGGATATCCAGGTCCTGGCTGGCCAGGGTGAAGCCCGCCCCCAGCGTGTCGAGGCTGCCCAGCACGCGCAGCCGTTTTTCGGCGGCCGGGGTCAACGGCACCCGTGGCTTGGTGGTCAGATAGGCATAAGCCCTTGTTTTCGAACGCCCGACGCGCCCCCTGATCTGGTAAAGCTGGCTCAGCCCGAACATGTCGGCGCGATGGATCACCATCGTGTTCGCGGTCGGGATGTCGAGCCCGGATTCAACGATCGTGGTCGCAAGCAGGACATCGTACTTGCCATCATAAAAGGCGTTCATCCGGTCGTCGAGCTCACGCGCCGCCATCTGGCCATGGGCCACGACATAGGAAACCTCGGGCACCTGCTCGGACAGGAAAGCCTCGATCTCGGGCAAATCCTTGATGCGCGGCACGACGAAGAAACTCTGCCCGCCACGGTAATGCTCCCTTAACAGCGCCTCGCGTACGGTCACGCTGTCAAACTCGCTGACATAGGTGCGAATCGACAACCGGTCGACCGGCGGCGTTCCGATGATGCTCAGATCACGTACGCCGCTCAGGCTCAGTTGCAGGGTCCGCGGGATCGGCGTCGCCGTCAGCGTCAGTACATGCACGTCGCTGCGCAACTGCTTCAGCCGCTCCTTGTGGGTGACACCGAAACGCTGTTCCTCGTCGATGACCAGCAGCCCGAGGTTCTGGAAACGCACGTTCTTGGCCAGCAGCGCATGGGTGCCGACGACGATGTCCACCGTGCCCGTCGCAAGCCCCTCGCGCGTGCGGGCGGCCTCGGTCGCGCCGACGAACCGCGACAGGGGCCGCACCGTGACGGGGAAGCCCCGGAACCGCTCGGCAAAGCTCTGGTAATGCTGGCGGGCCAGCAGCGTGGTCGGCGCGATGACGGCAACCTGTACGCCCTGCATCGCCGCGATGAACGCCGCGCGCATGGCGACTTCGGTCTTGCCGAACCCCACGTCGCCGCAGATAAGACGGTCCATCGGTGTGCCGGCTTCGAGGTCGGCCAGGACGTCCTCGATCGCGCGCAGCTGGTCGTCGGTCTCCTGATAGGGGAAACGGGCCGCGAATTCCTCCCACGCGTGATGCTCGGGGGCCAGAACGGGCGCCTTCCTCAGCTCGCGCTCCGCCGCGATCCGGATCAGCCGGTCCGCCATTTCCCGGATGCGTTCCTTGAGGCGGGCTTTCTTGGCCTGCCATGCCCCGCCGCCCAGCTTGTCCAGCAGGCCTTCCTCGTGGCCGTAGCGGCTCAGCAACTCGATATTCTCGACCGGCAGGTAGAGCTTGGACCCCTCGGCATATTCCAGAAGCAGGCATTCATGCGCCGCGCCCGCCGCAGGAACGACCTCCAGCCCGCGGTAGCGCCCGATCCCGTGGTCAACATGCACCACCAGATCGCCCGGGCTGAGGCTTTGCGCTTCGGTCAGGAAGTTCTCGGCGCGCTTGCGTTTCTTGGGCGCCCGGATCAACCGATCGCCCAGAACGTCCTGTTCGGCGATGACCGTCAGCTCTGGGGCCGCGAAACCGTGGTCGAGCGGCCAGACCGCCAGATGCAACCCGCGTTTGCCGATCCGCGTGGCATCGCCCACCGTCACCGCGCCGTGCAGGCCCTCGTCTTCCAGAAGACCCTCCAGCCGCTCCCGCGCACCTTCGGAATACGCCGCGACCACCACGGGCGCCACCGCGAGACGCGCGTCAATGTGATCTTTCAAAGCACTGAACAGGTTTATGTTTTCCTGTTGGCGCTCGGGGGCGAAATTGCGCCCGATCCTGCCTCCCGCGTCGATCACCCCGGGGCCGGTGGCCTGCGGCAGCGGGTGAAACTGCATCACCCGCCGGTTCGCCACGGCACCTTGCCACGCATCCTCGTCCATGTAGAGCAGGCCCGGCGGCAATGGCTTGTAAAGGGTGTCCTCGCGCGATTTCTGGCTCAACGCGTGACGCCGTGCCTCGTACTGGTCAACGATCGTTTCCCACCGCGCAGCCCGCGCTGCATCGGTTTGGTCATCAAGCGTCACCGTGGCATCGGGCAGATACTCGAAAAGCGTTTCCAGCCTGTCGTGGAAAAAGGGCAGCCAATGCTCGATCCCCTGATGCTTGCGGCCCGCGCTCACCGCCTCGTAAAGCGGGTCATCGGTGCCCGCGGCCCCGAACTCGATGCGGTAATTCTGGCGGAAGCGGCGGATGGCCGCGTCATCGAGGATCACCTCGCTGACCGGGGCCAGCTCTATCCTGTCGAGTTTCTCGGTGGTCCGCTGCGTCGCCGGGTCGAACCGACGCACCCCGTCAAGAACGTCGCCGAACAGGTCCAGCCGCACCGGGCCGGATTTTCCCGGCGGGTAGATGTCGATGATCCCGCCGCGCACCGCGTAATCGCCGGGCTCCGTGACGGTCGGGGCCTGCGCGAACCCCATGCGCACCAGAAAAGCCTTGAGCGCGTCCTCGTCGATGCGTTGATCCACGCTCGCGGTGAACGCGGCCTC
Organism: Roseovarius sp.; assembly: GCA_031580875.1. Classification (GTDB taxonomy): domain Bacteria; phylum Pseudomonadota; class Alphaproteobacteria; order Rhodobacterales; family Rhodobacteraceae; genus Roseovarius. The sequence goes on along the minus strand of JAVLCJ010000048.1, from coordinate 13,780 downwards.
GCGCAGCACGTCGCGCGCCGGCACGAACTGCGTCGCGGCATTGAGCGTCGTCAGCAGAACGAACCGTGACGGCCCGTCATGCACCAGCCCGGCCAACGTCGCCATTCGCGCCGCGCTTATGTCAGCGTTGGGCGACACCCGTTCGTATGGCAGGCAATCCCACCCGGGAAATCGTAGAACCGGCACGTCGGGACCAAAGAAACGCAACGATTCAGCCATTGCCGCCAGTCGCTTGTCATCGCGCGCGACATGGATGACCGGCGCATCTGACACGTCCAGTTCCTTGAGAACGAGGCGTGCGTCGTATCCCTCGGGCGCACCACCTGCCACGATTCTATCTGACCTGCTCATGCTGTCCTGTCCGCCGTTCAAAGGGGGCGCGTCATCCACCGAGGACGCCAAGGGTCATGTTCTGCAACATGCCCCACATCGCTGTTACGAAGATCGAGATCACGCCGATCACCTGCGTCACGAGACGGTGGCGGTACATCTGAACGTACAACGCCTCTCCGGAAAGTTCATTCCGCCGGATCAGCCGTGCCGTGCGGACGGTGATCAGCCCCACCAGCGTCATGGGAAATCCGAGCAGGAAAAGCGCCTGCGAGAATTCGTTGCCGTAGACGAAGCCCAGCAGGAGCAGAACCGTCATCAAGAAACAGACAAACGCCGCCAGAAGAAGCCCGGTCTCGTGCGCGATGTAAAGGATGCGATTGACATTGATGCGCACCATCGCCTCGAAATCCGCGATGCTCTCATCCGTCTGCCGCTTCTTCGCCCGCAAGACGAGATCCCACGGGACCCCGAGCACCCAGTGACTGGTCGACGACCACAATACCGCCAGCGCGATCCAGAACCACAGGTTGCTGAAGCTGCGCATGTCGATCAGTTCGAAAACGTTCTGATACCAGTCCACGCCCGGCCCCCGAGTTAGATTGGCGCTCCTGTTAACCGCGCCGCCGCGCAATTCCTACCCTTGAGATGGGGGAATTTCCATGCCAGTCATTCGCGACATGTCTCACGAGGGCACGCCATGCAATCCATCCACGCCCCCTTCCCCGCGACACGGCTGCGCCGGACCCGCGCGAACGCGGCCGTTCGCGCGCTCGTCGCCGAGAGCACGCTGTCTCCTGCCGACCTGATCTGGCCCGTTTTCGTGCGCGACGGCCACGACATCGAGGAGCCCGTCCCCTCCATGCCCGGCGTGGTCAGGCGCAGCGTGGACAGGGTCGTCGTCGCCGCGCGCGAGGCCGCCGAACTGGGCATCCCCGCGATCTGCCTTTTCCCGTACACCGAAGCCGCCAGTCGCACCCCTGACTGCGCCGAAGCGTGGAACCCCGATAACCTCTCGAACCGGGCCACGCGCGCCATAAAGGCGGCGGTGCCCGAGATCGCCGTGATGACCGACGTCGCGCTCGACCCCTACTCGGATACCGGGCATGACGGCTTTGTCCGGGATGGCGAGATCGTCAACGACGAAACCGTCGAGGCTTTGGTCAGGCAGGCGCGCGCGCAGGCCGAGGCCGGCGTCGACATCATCGGCCCGTCGGACATGATGGACGGCCGCATCGGCGCCATACGATCAGCGCTCGAGGCTGATGGCCACACAAACGTCCTGCTGCTGTCGTACGCGGCGAAATACGCCAGTGCCTTTTACGGTCCGTTCCGTGATGCCGTCGGCGCCTCCAATGCCCTGAAAGGCGACAAGAAGACGTACCAGATGGATCCGGCGAACACCGACGAGGCGCTGCGCTGCGTTGCGCGCGACCTCAAAGAGGGGGCGGACATGGTCATGGTCAAGCCGGGCATGCCCTATCTCGACATCTGCCGGCGCGTGAAGGACAGTTTCGGCACCCCGACCTTCGCCTATCAGGTGTCCGGTGAATACGCGATGATCACCGCCGCTGGCGAAAACGGCTGGCTGGACAGGGACCGCGCCATGATGGAAAGCCTCGTGGCATTCAAGCGTGCGGGCTGTGACGGCGTTCTGACCTATTACGCCCCCGAGGCGGCGCGTATTCTTGGCTGACAGCGGATGGCGGGTTTCCGCGATGTGCCGTGATCGGGCGTGACAGCCCCATCCGGGATTCGTATACTACGGTCAAGTCGCCGCGGGGAAAACCGCGGCAGGATATCAGGCAAGAGACATGGGCAGAACAATGAACAATTTCACACGTCGCGGCTTCACGCTCGCAGCTCTCGCCGGGGCAGGCACTTTGGCCGCCTGCGGCAATGGCGTCGGCACGAACAATGCGCAACGTATCGACGCGCGCGTCGATGCAACGCTGGATCACCTGTATTCCAACTATCCGAACACCCGCAATCTGGCTGACAAATCCACCGGGATCCTTGTCATGCCGCTGATGACCGAGGGCGGTTTTTTCGTCGGCGGCGGCTACGGACGCGGCGCGTTGCGCGTGGGCGGTTCCACTGTCGACTATTACTCGGCCACCAAGGGCAGCGTCGGGTTGCAGATCGGCGCGCAGCAATTCGCGCATGTGCTGTTCTTCATGACGGACGACGCGCTGGCACGTTTCCGCCGGTCCTCGGGGTGGGCAGCCGGCGCGGATATCGAATACGTCTTCAACGATCGCGGTGAGAACATCCGGGCCGAAACCACCACGTCGACCTCGCCGGTCGTGGCGGTCATATTCGGTCAGGCCGGCGCACTGGCCGGCGTTTCGCTCGAGGGCATGAAGTACACGCGCATCATACCCTGATCGTCAGACGTGGCCGAAGCGGTGGGCCCGGGGCTCACCGTCGTGTCAGTTCAGCCTGAACTCGCCTTTCACGTTGCGCCATTCGCCCGCCGAGACCAGTTTTCGGTGAGTGAAGGAAACGGAATGCAGTGGCCCCTCGATTTCACGCTGCCAAAATTCGATGAACTCGAACAGGCGCGGATGATCGGGCGCCAGATCGTAGTCCTGCCACACGAAACTGTTCAGCACATGCGTATAATCCGGCATGTGATAAAAGAACTCTGCCGTGGTCAGGCCATACCCCTTCAGCATCATCTCGGTTTCACTCATTTTCATGGCGATCCTCCTGCTGGACCTCGTTGTTTTCGTCATGGTACCTCACACCATGCTGGCCAAAAATTAACTTTTCAATAAAAACAGTGTGTTAGCACCCCTTCCGCATGGCTGCCAACACATGCTTGCAAGAAGCATTGCACCCAATATCCGCCCTCTGATATATCCTGTGCACCTAGATATGGCGCAACGAGACAGGATCGGCCAACGTGAGCGACACGCCTCAAAACCCTGAAAACCCGGAAGAAATCCAAGGCGGGACTTCCGCGCATGACGGGCCCCACATCTCTGTCGAAGCCGAGATGAAGGCGTCCTACCTGGACTACGCCATGTCGGTCATCGTGAGCCGTGCGATCCCGGACCTGCGCGACGGCCTGAAACCGGTGCATCGCCGTATCCTCTACGCGATGCACGAAACGGGGAACACTCACGACAAACCTTATCGCAAGTCCGCCCGCCCTGTCGGCGACGTGATGGGGAAGTATCACCCGCACGGAGATTCAGCCATTTACGACGCGCTCGTGCGCATGGCACAGGATTTCTCGATGTCACTGCCCCTGCTGGACGGCCAGGGGAATTTCGGGTCCATGGACGGCGACAACCCGGCCGCAATGCGATACACCGAAGTGCGCATGGACAAGCCGGCACAGGCACTGCTGGCCGATATCGAGAAAGACACCGTCGATTTCCAGGACAATTACGACGGCAAGGATCGCGAACCAACCGTCCTGCCCGCGCGCTTTCCCAACATGCTGGTCAACGGGGCCGGCGGTATCGCGGTCGGAATGGCGACCAATATCCCGCCGCACAACCTCGGAGAGATCGCGGATGCCACGTTGGCCCTGATCGAGCAGCCCGATCTGGATAGCGAGCAGCTCATTCAATACGTTCCCGGCCCTGACTTCCCCACCGGGGGGCTGATGCTCGGGCGGTCGGGTGCGCGCAAGGCCTACCTTGAGGGGCGCGGCAGCGTCATCGTTCGGGCCAAAACCCGCATCGAGGAACTGCGCAAGGATCGTTTCGCCATCGTCATCGACGAGGTGCCCTACCAGGTGAACAAGGCCGCGATGATCGAAAAGATCGCGGAAGCCGCCCGTGAGAAACGGATCGAGGGGATCGCCCATGTTCAGGACGAAAGCGACCGAACGGGCGTGCGCGTCGTGGTGGAGCTCAAGCGCGATGCGACCCCGGATGTCGTTCTCAACCAGCTTTACCGCTTCACCCCGATGCAGACCAGCTTCGGCTGCAACATGCTGGCGCTCAACGGCGGCAAGCCCGAGCAGCTGACACTGCGCGGCTTCCTGAGCGCGTTCATCGCCTTCCGCGAGGAAGTCGTCGCGCGGCGCACCGCCCATGACCTGCGCAAGGCGCGCGAGCGCAGCCACGTGCTGTGCGGTCTGGCAGTGGCCGTCTCGAACGTGGACGAGGTCGTGGCGACGATCCGCGCGTCCCGGGATGCCGCGGAAGCACGTGAAAAACTGATGACGCGGCGCTGGCCCGCCGACGATATTCTTGAATATATCGCGCTTATTGACGATCCGACGCACAAGGCAAACGAGGACGGCACCTATAACCTGTCGCAAACGCAAGCCCGCGCGATCCTCGATCTGCGGCTCCAACGCCTGACCCAACTCGGGGTCAGGGAAGTCACCGACGAGCTGCAGGAACTTGCCGGCAAGATCAAGGAATACCTCGCGATTCTCGCATCGCGCGAAAGGATCATGCAAATCATCTCGGAAGAGCTGCGCGACGTGAAAGAGCAGTTCGCCGTTCCACGCCGCACCGAGATCGTCGAGTGGTCGGGCGACATGGAAGACGAGGACCTGATCGAACGCGAAGAGATGGTCGTGACCGTCACGCAGGGTGGCTACATCAAGCGCACGGCCCTTGCCGACTTCCGCGCCCAGAAGCGTGGCGGCAAGGGGCTGTCAGGCATGGCGACCAAGGACGAGGATGTCGTCACGACGCTGTTCGTCGCCAATACCCATACGCCGCTTCTGTTCTTCACCACCGACGGGATGGTCTACAAGCTCAAGACATGGCGGCTGCCGCTCGGCGGGCGCACATCGAAAGGCAAGGCCATCGTCAACATCCTGCCGATCCACCAGGGTGTTTCGATCGCCGCGATCATGCCGGTCGACCGCCCCGAGGATGACTGGCAGGATCTTCAGATCGTGTTCGCGACATCGGCGGGCGACGTTCGCCGGAACGCGCTGTCCGACTTCACCAATGTCAAGCGGAACGGCAAGATCGCGATGGATTTGCCCGAAGGCACCGAGCTGGTGAATGCCCGCATCTGTACCGAGGATGACGACATCATGCTCATCACCAAGTCCGGGCGGGCCATTCGGTTTCCCACGACGGAGGTGCGGGTTTTCAAGGGCCGCAAATCGACGGGCGTACGCGGCATCAGGCTTCAGGACGGCGACAGGGTTGTGTCGATGTCGGTCATACGGCATTTCGACGCAACGCCCGAGGAGCGCGCCGCCTATCTCAAGATGCGCCGCGCCGTTGCCGGCGCTGCCGAGGAAGAGGGATCAGGCGAGGACGACGGCGACACCCGCGCCACCATCGGCACGGAACGGTACGCCGAAATGTCGGCAGCCGAGAATCTGATCCTGACCATCACGTCCAAGGGTACGGGCAAGCTCAGCTCCAGCCATGATTACCCGGTCCGCGGCCGCGGGGGCATGGGGGTACAGGCCACCGACAAGGCACAACGCGGCGGCGCCCTCGTTGCATCCTTTCCCGTCGAGCCCGAAGACCAGATCATGCTGGCCACATCGCGCGGCCAGTCGATCCGGGTCCCGGTACAGGGTATTTCCTTCCGCTCGCGCAGTGCCGGGGGCGTCAAGGTCTTTGACACGCGCGCCGACGAGGAGGTTGTCAGCGTGGCGTGGATCGCGGAGCGCCCGGAAGACGCGGCCATACCCGAAGAGGAATGAGGCCAAAACAACGATTTGCCGCGAATTGGCCCCTTTAGGCCATTGGCGGGTGCGATTTTCGACACATTTCTGAATGAGTGTAAAGCCTGTCCGCAGGACGCGGGCAGGTTGTACGGGTACAGGGCCGCTCCCGGCTCACGGTTTCTGAAGACTACGCTCATGCAGGATAAAAGCCTTGACCACGAACAATGACCGCTGGATCAACCAAACCGGACTGAACCTCATCCGGATCGTCATCGGCTCTTACTTCATGGCCGTCTCGCTGGATCTCGTGATCGGCGTGGACCAAACGATTCTTTTCGCGCCATTCATGTCCGCCGCACTGGCTGACCTCGTCGGCTCGACCTTGATATTCGTTTCAAGCGTGCTGTTCATGACGGGTGTCGCATTGCGGCTGACCTCCCTGTTTCTGGCAATGTTCGTGCTGTGCAGCAGCGTCATCCAGAACTTCATCGTCTTCGAAATGGGCAACCTCTCGGAATTCTGGCGCGATATCGCACTCGTCTGTGCCGTTATCCTAAACTACTCCGCCCTGGGACGTCGCGAACTGCGCCGGGCGTCCATCATCGCCCGCCGCACCCGTGTTCAGCAAATGCATTCGCGGCACGGCGTGGCGCCCCGGCGGGTGCGATTGGCGCAAGGCGTCGCCAAGCGGCCACCATCGCACGCGGATCTTGCGGGCCTCCGCCAGTCGGTCGCGACCAAGCCGAAGGAAAAACCCGAGACGGCAACCACGGCAGCACAAGCCAGTGAGCGAGACGGCGAACCGGGCCCGCTGTCGGACAATATTTTCGCGAACGTCTGACGCAGCGGGCAAGGCGATACCGACATGCCCGGTGAAGAAGCGTGCCTGCAAATCTCAGAGCCCTGACAGAACAGCACGCGCCGCGCGCAGGCCGGGCGGTTCTCCCCCGCGTCCCAGCCTGTCCATGGTCTCGCGCATGGCGTTCCGTTGCTCGTCAGGTCTGGACAGAACGTCGAGAACGGCCGGGGCAATCAAGTCGGCGCGGCACCTCTTGCCCAGAAACTCGGGTACCGCGCGCGTTCCGGACACGAGATTGACAAGTGTCAGCGTGTCCACGCGCAGCATCCGGCTGATCAAGACGCGGCTCAGCCAGTTCATGTCGTGGGCGATTACCATCGGCGTGTCCGCCGCCGCCAGTTCCAGCGACACCGTGCCGGAAGCTGCCAGCGCCGCATCGGCGGCTGAGAAGGCGGCACGCTTGTGGCTCGCGGCAAGCTCTGTTGGTAGGGTTGACGGATCGAGCAGAACCGGCGCGCCGGGCCAGTCGCGGATACCCTGCCGCACCATCGAAGCAACATTCGCCGTGGTGGGGATCACCGGCCGCAATTCCGACCGACGCGCCAGCACAGCCGCCACGACTTGCGAGAAAACAGGCATCAGGCGCGTCACCTCGCTTTTCCGCGATCCCGGCAGCACCAGCAGCAGCGGCGAGTCGGCCAAACCGTATGCGCGGCGAAATCCGGCGATTTCCTGCTGGTTCGCCACGGGCTCCGAAACGACAGGATGCCCCACGAAATCACAGGCCATGCCGGCCTCGCGCATGTAGGGCGGTTCGAACGGCAGCAGCGCGAGCACATGATCGATGACGCCCGCCATCTTCTCGGCTCGGCGCGGCCGCCACGCCCAGACGGACGGCGCGACATAATGAACGGTGCGTATGTCGCTCGAATTCTTGACCAAACGCGCCACGCGAAGACAGAAATCCGGGCTGTCTATGGTGATCAGAACGTCCGGACGGTCGGACAGAACGGCCGCCGCGGCCTCGTGAAGGCGGCGCCGCAAGTGCGGATAGCGCGGCAGCACCTCGGCCAACCCCATGACCGACAGATCCTCCATCGGGAAAAGACTCTCGAGCCCCTCCGCCTGCATAAGGGGGCCGCCAATGCCCGAGAACGTCACGTCGGCAAGGCTTTTCAGGCCAGCCATCAGCGATGCGCCGAGACGGTCACCCGAGGCTTCGCCGGCGATCAGGAAAACCCGCATCAGGTTCTCCGCGCGGCGAGGAACAGCCCGGTATCACCGAGCGCGTCGGTCACTTCTTCGCGGTTCAGGATCATCACCCGCTGGGGTTCCACGATGATGCCTGCTAGCCCCGCGCGGGCGGTCGCAATCACTGTTTCCGGACCTATGCCGGGCATGTCGATACGCAGATCCTGCCCGGTTTTGGCGGCCTTGACCAACACGCCGGGCGCTTTCGGGCGCTGCAACGGCGGCGTTGATGCAACGAACCGCAGCAAAGCGTCGGTGCCCTGCATCGTTTCGATGCCAAGGCACTGCCCGCCGGCCACCACGCAGGCCTGGCCAACGTCAAGAGGCGACAATGCCGCAAGGATCGACCGCGCGCGTGCCGCATCGGACATGTCCGCGTCGGATGGCGAGCCGCCGATTTCAAACGCGTGCCCCGCCGTCAGCCCCGGGCAAACCTCATGCGCCCCGACAACCTTGAAACCCTGTTCCTCGAATACCGCGATGACAAGCCGCAGCAGGGCGTCATCCCCCCCGGACATTGCCGAGGCGAGTCGCGGCGCGACAGCCGCCATGCCCGAATCGAAAGCCGAAGGATCGAGTGGCGGTCGCGCAAGCCCGCCGGCGAACACGACACGCTCCACGCTGTTCTCCCGCAGGAAGGCCCACAAGGCGCCGAGCTTTTCAAACCGGAATTCATGCACGTCACCCGGTAATTCGTTCGGGACACCGGCGAAGCCAATTTTCAACGCGCCGGGATTCGCCTTGGCGATTTCCACCGGCAGAGCGCCGCTGCAGGCCAGTATTGCCAACCGTCCGGCCATCGCGCTCAATCCGTGCCGGGCGTCAGGAAGGAACGGTCGCTGGCGGCGGTCACGAAATCGACGATATGGCGCACGTAATCGCTCTCGGTCTCCTCGCCCAATCGGCGGGCGCGATCCTGGAACGCCCCCTCGCCCTGCGCGAGCATCTGGAACGCGGCGCGCAGCGCCGTGATATCCGCGCGCTTCACGCCGCGACGCTTCAGCCCCACGAGATTGAGACCGTCAAGCCCGCCGCGCGGCGCCTGAACAAGGCCGTAAGGGATCACGTCATTCGTCACCATGGTCACGGCGCCGATTATGGCCCCGCGGCCGATACGGACGAATTGATGCACGCCGGAAAGCCCGCCGATGATGACATCGTCCTCGATCATGCAATGACCGGCCAGCGCGGCATTGTTGACGATGATGACCCGATTTCCCAACTGCACGTCATGGGCCACGTGGCACCCCGCCATGAAAAGCCCATCGTCGCCGATGCGGGTCACGCCACCACCGCCCTCGGTGCCGCAGTTCATCGTCACATGTTCGCGAATACGGGTCCGCGCTCCGATCTCGAGCCGCGTTTCCTCGCCCCTGAATTTCAAATCCTGGGGAACCTCGCCAATACAGGCAAAGGGGAAGATGATACTGTCGGCGCCGATACTTGTTTGCCCCGTCACCACGACATGCGATTTCAGCTCGACACCGTCGCCAAGCCGCACGTTTTCCGTGACGTGGCAAAAGGGGCCTATCGTGCACCCCTGCCCCAGTTCCGCGCCGCGCTCCACGACGGCGGAGGGATGAACGAATGTATCGCCCTGATCGCTCATCGCCTTACTCCGCAGGCAGGTCCATCATGGCCGAGAACTCAGCCTCGGCGGCCATTTCTCCGCCGACCTCGGCCAGACCGCTGAATTTCCAGACCTTGCCGCCCGGCTTGCCACGGATGGTCTCCAAGCGCATTTCCAGAACGTCGCCCGGGGTTACCATGCGCCGGAACTTGGCCTTGTCGATGGCCATGAAATAGACCAGCATGTTGCGGTCCTCCATGCCGAGCGCCGTTCCGACCATGACAGCCGCCGTTTGCGCCATGGCCTCCACGATCGTCACGCCCGGCATGATCGGTTTCGAGGGAAAATGCCCCTGGAAGTGCGGCTCGTTCATCGTGACGTTCTTGATGCCACGGGCCTTTTGATAGCCGTCAATATCCTCGACCCTGTCGACCAGCAGGAAGGGATAGCGATGCGGTATAAGCCGCTGTATCATATGGATATCCGCGGATTTCAGCGGCGCGTTCATGGGCGTTCCTCTTGTTCGTGGCTCGGCGTGTCCTAGCAAGTGGCGGCAGACACGGCAAGGCGGCCTAGTCCTGTTCGCGTCCTGACCCGTCACCGCCCCCGTTTCGGGCCGGCGCCTTCGCGCCTATCTCGGCATCGATCCGGCGGATCGCCGTCTCGGTGATGTCCACCACGTCCGCACGTAACAACACGCTGCGGGAATCGAGTATGACGACCCCGCTGCCGTCGCGCAGAATGTCGATCAGAACCGGTTCGACCTGGCGCATGAAACGGGCCGGGGCAAGTTCCCGCCTGCGTTCAAGATCACGCGCCCGCCGATCGCTTTCGGTGCGGATCCGTTGCACCTTCTCGTCAAAGGCATCGGCCATCTCGCGGAATTCTTCCGGCGTCGTTTCGGCGCGTTTCTCCGTGAGTTCCTTTTCTTCCGCCTCCAATGCCGCTTCCAGCTTGCGATTGCGCGCGATCAGTGCTTCGCGCTCTTCCTGAAACTCCGACATCATGCTCTGGCCGAGGCGCGTCTCCTCGAACAGGCGCTCCGGATCCAGCACCAGGACGTCGCTTTGCACAACGCCCAAGCTTTGCGCCTGAGCAATCGGCGCGTGAAGACATGTGAGCGCCAGGACAAACAGCAGGCGCAGCACGGGGAATGACATCAGAACTCCGTTCTGACGGTGAGGTCGAAATTCTGCTCGATATCACCCGGCTCGCTCTTGAGAGGCGCCGAGAAATTCATGCGCAACGGCCCGAAAGGCGACTCCCAGAAGATCGAGAAGCCGATCACGTGACGGTCCTCGAAACCGGTGGAGGCGACAGCACCCGTCGCGTTCGTCGTATCAACGTCCCAGATGGCGCCTATGTCGTAGAACGCACCGCCCGAAATTCCGTATTCCTCGGGCAGACCAAGCGGGAACTCCGCCTCGAATTTCATGGCCGCGAAATAATTGCCGCCCAGATGCTCGTTGCCTTCGGTCGGGCCAAGTCCGTTCGGCTGGAACCCGCGCATGATCCGTCGCGTGTACCGGTTGATGGCGCGGCTGCTCTGACCGTTGCGGAAATCGATGGCACCACCCTCCAGAATGGCGCGCAGGGTGACGTCCTCGTTCAGCACGGTTGTTTGACCGACGACCCGCGCCGACGTCTTGATATAATCCAGGTCACCGCCAAGCCCCGCGAATTCCTGCCCGAAGGACAAGAGCACACCGGAATCGGGATTCAAGCCACTACGCCGCGTATCATAGCTGTACTCGTAGCCCAGCCCGGACGACCACCGCTCACCCTGTGCAACTTCGGACGTCAGGATCCCCGACGTCCCGTTATAATTGTCCATGTCCTGATACTGGGCATTGTAGAACAGGCCCAGCCGGCTGTTGTCCCCAAGGGGGAAATCAAGGCTGGGCCGGAACACGCCCGTTGTCGTGTCGAAGAGGCTGTTATCGTCATCGGTCTCGATAAGAGAGAATTGCAGACCCAGCCCGACATCCCGCGCGAGGAATGCCGGCTCCTTGAAGCGAAGGTTGTAGTTGGCATTCTCTTCGCTTGCCAGGATCGACGCGGTCACAGATTGACCCCGGCCCAGAAAGTTACGTTCGCTGAAGCCCAACTGGATACCCAGCCCCTGGTCCGTGGAGAAGCTCGCACCGACACTCACTGACCCGGTGGTGGTTTCCTCGACATTCACGTCCACCACGACCTGATCGGGGCGCGACCCTTCGCGCGCCGTCACGTCGGCCTCGGAAAAGAACCCCAGGGCCCTGATGCGCTCCGCCGCTTCGCGGATTTGCCGCGGGTTGAACGGGTCCCCCTCGACAACGTCGAATTGCCGACGGATCACGCGATCGAGGGTCGTCGTGTTGCCCTCGATATCGATCCGTTCGACGAAAACGCGATCACCACGCACCAAGGCGAACTCGACATCCAGCGTGAGATCGCGGTCATTCCGCGTGATGCGCGGTTCGACACGGAGGAAATCGACACCCTGCTTGATCGCCAGCCGCTCCATCCGGGCAATCGAGTTCTCGACATGCGTGGGCGAATAGACCTTGCCGGACTTGATCTTGAGAACGTCTTGATACGCGTCGGCGTCCGCTTCGGGTATCTCGCTGACGGTGGTGATGTCACCGAAACGGAATTGCTGCCCTTCCTGAATGTTGAAGGTAATGAAATACGCGTCGCGTTCCCGGGTCAGCTCGGCGTTGGTGCCCGTGACCCGAAAGTCCACGTAGCCGCGCGATTGATAGAAATCTGTCAGCACCTGTTCGTCAAAGCGCAGCCTGTCCTCGACAAACGTGTCGCGCTCGATGATGGCGCGCAGCAATCCGGCCTGCTTGCTTTCGATCGCACGACGCAACCGCCTGTCCGAGAACGCCTTGTTTCCCACGAACCCGATGCGTTGAACCTCGATCTTCTTGCCCTCGAAGATCTCGAAGATGAGATCGACGCGATTTTCGCTGCGACGGATGACCTTTGGCGTGACACGTGCGGAAACGCGACCGTTCTGCACGTAGGCCTCGGTGATGGTTGCCGCGTCGCGTTCGGCCTTCGTCGGGCTGAAAACCTGTCTTGAACGGCTTTCGATGAACCCTTCCAGTTCATCATCCTTCAGCCGGTTGTTGCCCTCGAACGCGATACGATTGATCGTGGGGTATTCCGCGACCTCAATGTACAGCCTGTTGCCGCGCGGCTCCACCGTGACGGATTCGAACAGGCCACTTCCGAGAATACGCTGGTAGGCATCGTTCAGCTCGCCGGCGGTCACTGTTTCGCCACGCGCGATACCGGCGTAGTTGAGGATCGTTCCCGGCTCGATCCGTTGATTGCCCTCGATCGTGACCGATGTGAAGCGATAGTTTTGTGCCTCGAGCTCAGCCGGCAGCGCGAGTCCCACGAGGACGGCCACGAGCCAGAGAAACCGCCGCAGAACTTCACGTTCGCAGGTCACTGCAGCGTGGCGCAGCCCCTGTCCCCTAGCGTCACTATCCATTGGCCAAACCTAATCAGACATCCCAGTATGGACGTCAGTAACCCGTCTTAAATGGCTTGTCAAAACGCCAATGACGGAGCACCCATGCGCCGTCATCGCGGACAATCGCGCGGGCCTGTCGGCGTCAATGCCTGCCGGACATCAAGGAATTTACAGTGACGCGATGAAGGCCGCGAAGAGCAGGGCGGCAACGATTGCCCCCGTGAAAATCAGGCGATCGCGATTGATATCAACGATCAGGCTCACGCTGCGGTATCCGTTTGCGATATGGTTCATCGTCATGCTCTGTCGTTAGGGACACCCTGACGATGCGAAACCATTACGGCATCATTGGGAACAAGAAATGGGCAAGATCGTGACGCGGCTCACGGGCACAAAATATCGTTGGCCAAGGCGAAAACCATCAACGACAGGACAAGCACCAGCCCCACCGTCGTGAAGAAGCTCAGGGCCGCATCACTCGGCTTGCGTCCCGACACCGCCTCGTAGGCGTAAAACACCAGGTGCCCGCCATCCAGAACCGGGACTGGAAACAGGTTCAGAAGCCCGACGGCCGTGGACAGGAACGCGATGAATACGATGAAGCTCTCCGCCCCTTGACTGGCCATCGCGCCCGACACCTCCGCGATGCCGATTGGACCGGACATGTTGCAGCTGCTGATCGCGCCGGTGATCATGTGATACAGGCCCGACAACGTGTTCTCGATCACGCCCCATGTCCGCGCGATGCCGCCC
>JAVLCJ010000047.1:0-18757 GCA_031580875.1 Roseovarius sp. | reverse complement strand
CTGATGGCATTGGCCCCGAACGTGTTGGTGCACAGGATGTCGGCCCCGGCTTCGAGGAAATCGGTGTGAATGCGGCGGATCAGGTCCGGCTGCGTCAGGCTGAGCAGTTCGTTGTTGCCGCCCACGTCCTGCGGGTGGTCGGCGAAACGTTCCCCCCGATAGGCGGCCTCGTCCGGCTTGTCCTGCTGGATCATGGTGCCCATCGCGCCGTCAAGCACGAGGATGCGCTGCGCGGTATGGGTTTCGACAGAGCTTGCGTTGGTCATTCTTCTTGTCCTCAGGCAGCGGTCTCGGCGCGGATATCGGGCGTCAGCCCGAGTGCCCGGCAGATGGCCAGGCTGACATCCGCGCGATTGAGCGTGTAGAAATGGAACTCGGTCACGCCCGCCGCGATCAGGCGGCGGCATTGTTCCGTCGCCACGCTGGTGGCAACCATGGCGCGCGTTTCCGGCGCGTCGTCTAGACCGTCGAACATCGCTTCCATCCAGCGGGGTATAGAGGCGCCACATCCTTCCGAAAAGCGTTTCAGGCTGGCGAAGTTGGCAACGGGCATGATTCCCGGCACGATCGGGGCGTCGATGCCCGCGTTCCGGGCGCGGTCGATGAAACGCAGCACGTCATCGGTATCGAAGGCGTACTGGGTGATCGCCCGCGCCGCGCCCGCGTCGATCTTGCGTTTCAGATGCTCGACATCGCCCTGTGGACTGGCGGCTTCGGGGTGGACTTCGGGGTAGGCGGCAACCGAGATGTCGAAATCCGCGATGCGGCGCAGTCCCTCGACGAGTTCAGCCGCGTCGCGGTACCCGTCGGCTGGAACAGTTTCACCATCGGGCAGGTCCCCGCGCAGGGCAACGATGCGGCGGATGCCGCGCGCCCAAAGTCCTTGCACCTGCGCGTCGATCTCGGCCCGCGTGGCCCCGACGCATGTCAGGTGATGCGCGACCGGCGCGCCGGCGCGTTTGCCGACCATGTCCACCACCCGGGCCGTACGGTCGCGCGTTGTCCCGCCGGCGCCGTATGTCACCGAGAAGTAGTCGGGATTTACTGTTGCGAACTGATCCACCGTTTCGCCAAGGCGCGCGATACCGGCCTCGGTCTTGGGGGGGAACAGTTCGAAAGATATAGCCAGTGGGTGATCGGGGGATGTCCCGGTCATCTGCGGCTCTCCGTTCTTGGTTGCGTATTAAGGGTGCGGACGGGGGCGAGACGCCCCCGCCGCGCGGTTCAGCCGGGCTTGCGGAAATGCTGGACACCGAAGGCGAGGTGGCCGTCATCGGCGGCCTTCACCCAGTTTTCCAGACCGACGGCCATCTTGTCGAGGTATTCGGCCGACGCGCCGTTTTCGCGCAGCTTGTTGTAATTCGCCAGAAGCTCTTCGCGGACCCGCGAATAGTGGTTGCGGAGATCCTGCACCGAATCCTCCTGTTCGACCGTCTCGAAGCCGAGCGCTTCGGCGGCTTCACGGTAGAAGCGCGGGCTGCCGAGGCTGTTGAGCTGAAGGCGGTCATAGACCGGTTGCAGCACACCTTCGGGGACGTCATCGGCTTGCATCGGATCGGTGAAGATCAGGTGCCCGCCGGGCTTGAGAACGCGCCACGCCTCTGCCAGAACCTTGTCGCGCTGGTCGGAGTGCAGGAAGGCGTCCTGGCTCCAGACAACGTCGAAGGTCTCGTCCTTTTCCGGCACGTCCTCGAACACGCCATGGCGAATGCCGATCTTGTCGGAAAGCCGTGCGGCGCGTACCTTGCCGAGGTTGTACTCGTTCTGGGTCTCGGAAATGTTCAGGCAGACGGCTTCACACCCGGTCTTGCGCACCACCGTGCGCATCGCCCCGCCGTACCCGGCGCCGAGGTCAAGCACGCGTGTGTCGGCGGTCATCGGGGGCAGCTTGCCGATCATCGCCTCGATCGACAGGTCGCTCGCCTCGCGGATGTCCTTGGTGGTGGCGTAACGACCGATATGCAGATCCTCGCCTCCCCAGATCGTGGAGTAGAAGGTGTCGGCGTCATCGCTGTCGTAGTAATCCTCGGTGATGTCGCGGATGTCTTCCTTGCCATCCTCGCTGCTACCACCCCAGCGGACGAGGTGAAGCGAGGATTTCTCGGCGATGTGAATGAAGAAATCCGGATCGTCCTCGGCGTAGGTCTCCTGGAAGTCGCCGTAGGTGCGCACGCGTTCGAACCCCGCCTCGGACAGCAGGCGCCGCATGTAGTTCTTGCGGATCGGGCACATGTTGAGCGTGTAGGACGAGCCGTCGGGGAAGGAATAGCGCATCCGGCAGAGCCCTTCGTCGACATGGTCCGGCTCCGCCGTCACCTGGTCGCCGCAGTAGTAGTACTTGTGCTTGCTGGAGAATCCGTGATCGAGCATCGCATCGTAGTTGCGCTGATCGAGGATCAGGATACCGTCATGCTTGAGCGCCGCGTAGAATTCGGCAAGGGCGCGGCGCCTTTCCGATTCCTTGTGAAGGTGCGTGAACGAATTGCCAAGACAGACGATCGCGTCGTACTTGCCGTGGATGTCACGGTTCAGCCAGCGCCAGTCAGCCTGCGCCGTCTTGAGAATGAGCCCGCGGGACTGACCGTTCTCGAACGCCTTCGCGACCATCGACGCCGCCCCGTCCGACGCGGTGACGTCGAACCCGGCCTCGGTCAGGCGGATGGAGTGAAAGCCGGTGCCGCAGGCCACGTCGAGAACGCGTTCCTTGCCGCGGGCGCGCAGGATGTCGATGAAGAACTGGCCCTCGCTCTCGGCGCGTCCGTGCCAGTCGATCAATTCGTCCCACTTGTCCACGAAGGATACGACGTATTCCTTGCGATAGTGATCTGTTTCACGGTCGGCCAGCGGGTCGTCGCTGTAGGCCTGATCCGTCATGGTCAGTTCCGCGTTGCCGCCTTTGTGATCTTTCATGTCTCTCTCCACGTCGCAATATCCGCCCCGCCGGGCGGATGGCGTCCGCCGCCGGGCGTACGGGCGGGCCGCACACTCACTGCACGGACAGCCCAATTCCATCTTCGCTGTTTCCGGCCGCTGCGCATGGTGTGGCGCGCGGCCCTGATTTACGCTTCGTCCCCGGTGCGGAATTCGCATCCGCGGCCCGGCGGTATTTCGAGGAACGAAGCACATCTTCACCGGGCATATCGCAGCTGCAGCATCAACAAACAAGGCCGAGTGTTCAAGTCCTGTATGCGACTTTTTCATAAAAATTTTTAGTTTGCCACACAATGCATCACCGGGTCGGGAAACACGCACAAGCCCGAGAGTACGCTATACGTGGGCTCTGGTGGCGCCGAGGCGGCATGTGGAACATGCCCTGTTTCCAGTTGTGATCCCGCAACTCACCGCAAAGGACACGACGCGTCAGACAAGCAGACCCAGAGGCTGCCTGTATCCCGGTCCGGAAGCTGGGTTTTATAAATAAGATAATAAAAACAATAAGGTAATAATTTGAGATAAGTTACTTCGGCCGTCGCGCACGCCAGGAGGGGCTGATTTGGCGATATTTACATCATGATGCATTGAAAATTTGCACGTTGTTAAAACGACCGATTCGATTCGGGTATTCGGGGGAAGTCGCACAGTGATCACGAGGTTTTTCGCGCAATGCGACTATACAGGGGTGTCGAATAATTTCTTACGTGTGGCTCAAAACGGATGGAGCTTTTTCATGATGTGCCAAAGGTGCCGTTACCGTTTCCGTCATATGGCTTGTCATTTGCGCACGGCACGTATCGACTGATGGGCGACCCCCAATACTAAGATCAAGCAAAGTGCGCCGGATCACTCGATGTCGATGCTTTGCCGCAGCGTGCCCGTCGCGCCGTCGAAGATCAGGATGCGGTCGTCGTCCGTCACGACCGCGTACCAGTCGTCGCCGCGCGTGAAAGCCGCGGGCGCCGTGCCATCGGGAAGAGTGATCCTGTCCGGCAAGGCCGGCCCGGCATCACCCGGGAACTTGGTGACAAAAACGGCCACGATGACTATGAAGCCCAGAATCATCGTGCCTGTCAGGATTGTCACCAGCAGGCGCAGGTATTTCACCATGCCCGGATCGACCGGCGTTGGCGCGGGATCGTTATCCATGGGAACTGCCCCCTTGCATTTTGTCATCACGGCAGATCCGCCGCGCCGTCTTGATAAGGCGCTTGCCCGCGATGTGCCAGAGTCCGCGTCCCTGTCGCGCACGCGCCTGGCGAACTTGATCGTCGAGGGCGCGGTGCGCGTGAACGGCAGAACGGCCGATAATCCGCGCGTGAAGGTGTCTGAAGGGGACCTGATCGAGATCGCGCTGCCCGCGCCCGTCGAGAGCCACGTCGCGCCCGAGGCGGTCCCGCTCGAGGTCGTTTACGAGGACGCGGAGCTCATCGTCATCGACAAGCCCGCTGGCATGGTTGTGCACCCCGCGCCGGGCAGCCCGGGCGGCACACTTGTCAACGCGTTGCTGCACCATTGCGGTGACAGCCTCAGCGGCGTCGGCGGCGCGCGCCGTCCCGGGATCGTGCATCGCATCGACAAGGACACCACCGGGCTGCTCGTCGTGGCCAAGACAGACCGTGCGCATCAGGGTCTCGCGGCGCAGTTCGAGAGGCATACCGTGGACCGGCTTTATCGCGCTGTGGTCCATGGTGTGCCCGAGGCGAATGATCCACGCTTGCGCGGGGTGCCGGGTGTGGCGTTCGAGCCCGGCAATGTCATCCGGATCACCACGCAACTGGCCCGCCATCGCACGGACCGTCAGAAACAGGCCGTGGTGTTTGCCGGCGGACGGCGTGCCGTCACACGGGCAAGGGTCGCGGAGCGGTTCGGCCATCCCGCGGTTGCCGGGTTGCTGGATTGCTGGCTGGAAACGGGCCGAACCCACCAGATACGGGTGCATATGGCGCATGCGGGCCACGCGCTGATCGGTGATCCGGTCTATGGCGGGCGCCGAAAACTGGCCGCCAAGTCCGTTTCGGTCGCGGCAGCCGATGCCGTGCGCGAATTTTCACGGCAGGCATTGCATGCGGCCGAACTGGGGTTCGAGCATCCGGTCAGCGGCGAAAGGTTACGGTTCGCAGCCTCCTTGCCGCGGGACATGGCCGATCTTCTCGTGGCTCTGCGCGGGTAGGCGACGTGCCTTGCCGCACGGTTTCGCACAACCCCGTGAGAAGATTGACATGGGGCTCGAAAAACGCCGGAAGCAGGTTCATGGTACTTTAAACTGTTTAGTCCAGTAAGTCTTGAATGCGCGGCGAACGGTACCCAATTAGATGTTAAACCCCTAAACATTGGGAGGGACAGGAAATGAGCAATTACGCAAATCTGCCGGCGCCATCGCCCGAAGGCGGGTTGAACCGGTACATGCAGGAAATCCGCAAGTTCCCCCTGCTGGAACCCGAGGAAGAATACATGCTGGCCAAGCGTTGGGCCGAGGAGCAGGATACCGAGGCCGCGCACAAGATGGTGACCAGCCACCTGCGGCTGGCGGCCAAGATCGCGATGGGCTATCGCGGCTACGGCCTGCCGCAGGCCGAGGTGATCTCCGAGGCCAATGTCGGCCTGATGCAGGCTGTCAAGCGCTTCGATCCTGAAAAAGGGTTCCGCCTCGCGACCTATGCCATGTGGTGGATCCGCGCCAGCATCCAGGAATACATCCTACGCAGCTGGTCGATGGTCAAGCTCGGCACGACGAGCGCGCAGAAGAAGCTTTTCTTCAACCTGCGCAAGGCGAAGGCGCGGATCGGCGCGCTGGAAGAAGGCGACCTGCACCCGGAAAAGGTCAAGCAGATCGCGACCGACCTTGGCGTGACCGAGGACGAGGTCATCAGCATGAACCGGCGCATGTCCGGCAGCGATGCCTCGCTCAATGCCACTGTCGGGCAGGAAGGCGAAGGCACGATGCAGTGGCAGGACTGGCTGGAGGATGAAGACGCCGACCAAGCTGCCGATTACGAGCGCCACGACGAATTGACGGCGCGCCGCGAATTGTTGGGCGAGGCGATGGACGTGCTCAACGAGCGCGAGCGGGACATCCTGACACAGCGCCGCCTGAACGAGGAGGCTGTCACGCTGGAGGAATTATCGGGGCAATACGACGTGAGCCGCGAACGGATCCGCCAGATCGAGGTGCGCGCCTTCGAGAAGCTGCAGAAACGCATGCGTACGCTGGCCCAGGAAAAAGGCATGCTTGCCCCCGCCTGACGGCTTGGCAGCGGGCCGTGGTACGCGTATTTCCGGCCCGTCCAGCATTCGAGGGGGGGGCGCATGGAAGAAAGTGTCACGGCCGGTGGGCGCAACGGGGCGCGGTTCTGGGTGGTTTTGGTCGTGGTTTGTGTAGCGGCGGCCTGCGCGCCGCGTCACGCGGCGATGCGCGCCGCACCGGACGCGCGCGCCACGATCCTGCCCATCCACGTGGCCACATTGCGCCATCTCGACAGGACCGGTCCCAGCTTCGGGCAGGTCCGCGGGCGCGCGCTCAACTTCTTCCGCGCCGACATCTCGGTGCCGCCGACGCACAAGCCCGGCCGCATCGAGTGGCCCGAAGGCCCGCCGGACGCCGCCACCGATTTCGTTGTCACCGACACCGCGATGCAGGCGTCCCGCGCGGCTTTCGCGCGGGAAGTGTACCGCGCCGGCCCGGGGCGCGAAACGCTGGTCTTCGTGCATGGCTACAACAACACCCTGTCCGAGGCGATGTACCGGCTGGCGCAGATCCGGGCCGATTTCGACCTCGACATGCCGTCGGTTCTTTTCTCGTGGCCGTCGGCCGGCGATCCGCGTGGCTATGTCTATGACCGCGACAGCACGCTTTATGCGCGCGATGACCTTGAAACCGTTCTGGCGGGCCTGACGGCCGCACCGGGGGAAAAGGTGTTCCTGCTGGCGCATTCGATGGGCGCGCACCTCGTGATGGAAGCGCTTCGGCAGGCGGCGTTGCGCGGGGACAGGCAATTGCTGGATCGTATCAGCGGCGTGGTGCTGATGTCGCCCGACATCGATCCCGACCTGTTCCGGCGACAGGCCGAGGCGATCGGCCCGCTTCCGCAGCCCTTCATGATCTTCATCTCGCGCCAGGACCGGGCGCTGTCGCTGGCGGGGCTGCTGACGGGGCGCAAGCCCCGGCTGGGGGTGATCGATTCCCCCGGCCAGGTCGCGGGGCTGGGGGTGACGCTGGTGGATTTCACCGCGCTGGCCGACGGCGAGGGGCTCAACCATTTCGTCCCGGTCACCTCGCCGGCCGCGATCACCGTGATCAACGGGATGATCGAGCAAGCCACGCGCGGCGCCCGCGCGTTCGAACGATTCATGGTGCTCAAGGCGCCGGCCGAGGGGTTTTGACGCCCCGGGCCCCGGCGCGCTATGGTAACGGAAAAGGAGGCCGGCATGGCAGGCGGATGGGCGCGAGACGGCGCGGTGAGCGAACAGATCGAGGCGTCGATCAAGGATGAACTGAAGCGCATGCAGGCGCAGACGCGCCCGGTGGGCGAGAGCCTGACGCATTGCGCCGATTGCGAGGAACCCATCCCGCAGGCCCGGCGCGAGGCCCTGCCCGGCGTGAAGCTGTGCATCGACTGCCAACAGGAACGCGACGGCGCGTCGCGGGCGCGCGGCGGGATCAACCGCCGCGGCTCGAAGGACAGCCAGTTGAAGTGAGCGGGCAGGGGCGCTGCCCCTCATGGCCTGCGGCCAATTCACCCCGGGGTATTTCGGCCGAGAAGAAGCCGCCCTTCGTTTTCCGGCCCGGGCCTGTGGGACGGGCGTGCAGCAGCGCCGGTGAGCGCGTCACTCCTCCATCGCCTCCAGTTCGTCGATCATGCCCTCGATCATGCTCAGCCCCTTGTCCCAGAAAGCCGGGTCCGAGGCGTCGAGGCCGAAGGGCGCCAGCAGTTCCTTGTGATGTTTGGCACCGCCTGCGCGCAGCATGTCGAAATACTTGTCCCGGAAGCCGTCGGGGTTTTCCTCGTACACCGCGTAGAGCGCGTTCACCAGCCCGTCGCCGAAGGCATAGGCGTAGACGTAGAAGGGCGAGTGCACGAAGTGCGGGATGTAGGCCCAGAAGGTCTCATAGCCGTCCATGAACTCGAACGCGGGTCCGAGGCTCTCGCCCTGAACGCTCATCCAGAGCGCGTTGATGTCATCGGGCGTCAGCTCTCCGCCCCGGCGCGCCGCGTGCAGCTTGCACTCGAAGTCGAAAAAGGCGATCTGCCGCACGACGGTGTTGATCATGTCCTCGACCTTGCCGGCCAGAAGCACCTTGCGTTCCTGGGCGTCGGCGGCGTTGTCGAGCATCCGGCGGAATGTGAGCATCTCGCCGAAGACACTGGCGGTTTCCGCCAGCGTGAGCGGCGTGGCGGACAGCAGCTCGCCCTGGCCGGCGGCGAGCCGCTGGTGCACGCCGTGGCCCAGTTCATGGGCCAGCGTCATCACGTCGCGCGGTTTGCCGAGATAATTGAGCAGGACGTAGGGATGCACGTCGGTGACGGTGGGGTGGGCGAAGGCACCCGGTGATTTGCCGGGTTTTACGCCCGCGTCGATCCAGCCGCGGTCGAAGAAGGGTTCCGCGAGCTCGCCCATGCGCGGATCGAAGGCGGTATAGGCGTTCATCACCGTTTCGCGCGCTTCGGCCCAGTCCACGGTGCGGCGGTCTTCCATGGGCAGGGGGGCATTGCGGTCCCAGACCTGCAGCTTGTCGAGACCCAGCCAGCGGCGCTTGAGCTCGTAGTACCGGTGGCTGAGCCTGGGGTAGGCAGCGACAACCGCGTCGCGCAGCGCCGCGACCACCTCGGGCTCGACGTCATTGGCCAGGTGGCGGCCGGTCTGCGGCGTGGGCATGCCGCGCCAGCGGTCGATCACCTCCTTTTCCTTGGCGCAGGTGTTGTGGACCCGCGCGAAGGTGCGGACGTTCTCGCCGAAGACGCGGGCAAGGGCGTGCGCGGCGGCCGCGCGCCGCGACCGGTCCTGCTCGGTGAGCAGGTTGAGCGTGGCCTCGATGCCCAGTTCCTCGTCATCCACGGCGAAGGTGAGCCCGGCGATCGTTTCGTCGAAGAGCCGCTCCCACGCATCGCCCACGACGCCCATGTCGTGCAGGAATTTTTCCAGCTCGTCCGACAGCTGGTAGGGTTTCATCGCGCGGATCCGCCGGATGACGGGCGCATAGCGTGCCAGATCGGCGTTTTCCGCGTACATCCCTTTCAGCGTGTCTTCCTCCAGCCGGTTCAGTTCCAGCGTGAAGAAGACGAGCGGCGTGGTGTACTCGGTGATCTTTTCCTGGCAATCGGAGAGGAACTTGGCCCGCCCGCCGTCGGTAGTGCATTGCTGATAGCGCAACCCGGCAAACGACATGATGCGCCCGGCGATATTGCTGATCCTTTCGTCACGGCGGATGCAGTCGAGCAGCGCCGTGGCGTCAAGATCGGCCAGCCGGCCCTCGTAGTCGCGGGCGAAATCGGCACATGCCTTTTCCAGCCAGTCGAGGTCGCGCTTGAGTTCCGGCGCGTCCTCGCCCGCGTAGAGATCGCTCAGATCCCATTCCGGCAGGTCGCCGAGGTTGTCACTGCCGGCGGTGGCGTTCGCGTCGAAGGCGGGGCGGATAGCATGGTGCATGAAAACCTCTCTTGCAACTCTGTTCCATGCACATAAGTCTGCCGCCCTGCCGGGATCAAGACCGGCGCGACCGATTGCAAAGGGGGCGGTGGATGGCCGAAAGCAGCCCGCGGCAGGACCTGTGCGCCGGGCCGGTCCTGGTTTTCAACGGGTGGCGGCCGGGGCGGACCTCGCTTGCGGCTTTGGTCGTGCGGCCCGAGGGCGCCGAGCCCGGGCCGCTCTCGGCGGCGGGCGGCGAGGTGCCGCCCGAGCGGCTGGCCATGGCGGGCGGTCTCACGGCATGGCGTTACCTGTTCGATTTGCCGGATGACCGGATGGCCTCCTACGCGCTGGAGGGGCAGCGATACGAGGTCGCGGCCGATCTGACCGGGGACCTGAGGATCGGGTACGTATCCTGCAACGGCGAGGAGCACGGGGACATCCGGCGCGACCCGGGGGAGCGCAATGCCATGTGGTGCCGGCTGGCCGAGGAGCATGGGGTGGCGCCGCTCAATCTGCTGCTGCACGGTGGTGACCAGATTTACGCGGACGAGGTGACGCAGGCCCATGCACTGACCCGTGGCTGGCCGGACGACGTGCCGCTGCACCCTGATGGCGCGACACTGCGCGGGGCGCGCGAGGCGCTGCGCGCCGCGTTCTTCCGCCGCTACACCGCGCTCTATGCCCTGCCCGGGTTTGCTGATCTTGCTGCGCGTGTGCCCTCGCTGGCCATGTGGGATGATCACGACATCTGTGATGGCTGGGGTTCCCTGCCCGGTGGTGTCTGCGACAGCGAGGCGGGACAGGTGCTGTTCGGCGCGGCGCGCGAGGCGTTCCTCGTTTTCCAGCAGGCCGCCGCGCCTGATCGGCTGCCTGATGGTGCGGGGGATGGCAGCACGCTGGGCCGGCGAGCCGATCTGCCCGGGCTGTCGGTGCTGGCGCCCGACCTGCGGTCGGAACGGCGGCGCGACAGGATCATGGGGCCGCAGGGCTGGCGGCGGTTCGAGAACTGGCTGTCGGGCGGTGACCTGCCGCGGCGGGTTTTGCTGATGTCGAGCGTGCCGCTGCTGGGGCCGCGCCTGTCCTTGCTGGAACGGGTCATGCTGCTGACGAACCGCATGGAAAAATACGAGGACGACCTGCGCGACCAGTGGCAGAGCCGGGCGCATCGACGGGAATGGCAGCGGATGCTCAAGGAGGTACTGGCGATCCACGAGACCGGCAAGACGCGTATCACGGCGCTGTCGGGCGAGATTCACCTGGCTACGCATGCCACGATGGCGGCGCGGGGCGCACCCGTGCACCAGCTTGTCGCGTCGGGCATCGCGCATCGCGCGCCGCCCCGGGAATGGGCCTGGGTTCTGGACGCGCTGGCGCGTTTCGGTGAGGCGCCGCTGCCGGAGCATCCCTTGCGGCTGCACGCCTTGCCGGGCCGGCGTGGTATCTACACGGCCGAACGGAATTTCCTGCTGCTGGAGCGTCACGGGGACGAATGGCGCGCGGCGTGGGAACTTGAAAAATCCGGGCGCACGGGGTGGCTGCCGATCTGACCGCGCGTATCAGCCGTAATGTTCAAGCATGTCCTGAAGGTCGGCCAGCGTGTTGGCCTCGGCGGGCGCCTTGTCATGGCGCCAGCGTTTCATGCGCGGAAATCGCAGGGCGACACCGGATTTGTGCCGGGGGCTTTCGTGGATGCCCTCGAACGCGATCTCGAAAACATGCTCGGGCCGCACCTGCCGGACGGGGCCGAAGCGTTGCAGCGTGTTCTTGCGGACCCAGGCGGTGATGTTGCGGAACTCGGCGTCTGTCAGGCCCGAATAGGCCTTCGTGAACGGCACGAGTTCTTCCCCGTGCCAGACTGCGAAAGTGAAATCGGTGAAAAGGTTCGCGCGCCGCCCGTGCCCCTGCTGGGCATAGATCATCACCGCGTCCAGCGTCAGGGGGGCGAGCTTCCATTTCCACCAGTCACCCTTCTTGCGGCCGGCATGGTAGGGGCTGTCGGCACGTTTGAGCATCAGCCCCTCGGCCCGGTTGTCGCGCGCCGCGGCCCGGGTTCGCGCAAGACTGGGCCAGTCATCGAACGCGATCAGGGGGGAGCGGCGGACCGGCGCGTCGTCGGGCAGGTCCGCGAGCATCCGGTCGAGCGCGACGCGCCGTGTGGCAAACGGGCTTGCGCGCAGGTCGGCGCTGTTTTCTTCCAGCAGGTCATAGGCCAGCAGGATCACCGGCGCCTCGTGCAGCAGCTTCCGGGGCACCGTCTTGCGCCCGATGCGCTTTTGTAACGCGTTGAAAGGCAGTGGTCGCGTTCCGTCCCAGGCGACGATTTCGCCATCGAGAACCGTGCCGGGCGGGATGAAGTCGCGCGCGCGGGCCAGTTCGGGAAAGCGGTCGGTCATCAGGTCTTCCCCGCGCGACCAGACGAAATGCGACCCGCCCCGCACGATGAGCTGGCCGCGGATGCCGTCCCATTTCCACTCCGCGCGCCAGTCTGACGGCGCGCCCAACGTCTCGGGCGGGGTATCGTCCAGACCGTGCGCAAGACAGAATGGATAGGGCCGCGACAGGTTCGTGCCGGCGTCGGGCGACTCGATCAGGGCGCGGTAACTGGTGCTGTCCGGTGTCCAGTCGCCCATCAGGCGATGTGCCAGCTCGGCCTCTTCCCGGCCCGTTGCCTGCGCCAGCGCGCGGGTCATCAGTTTGCGGCTGACGCCGACGCGGAAACCACCGGTAAGCAACTTGTTGAAAACCAGCCGTTCCTGCGCGTCCAGCCGGCTCCACGCGTCAAGGATGGCCGCGCGCCGCGCGTCGTCCTCGGCCTCTTCCAGCGCGCGAAGCCGCGCGATCCACGTGGCAAGATTGTCGTCGTGGCTCTCGGTCGGTGGCGGCAGGACAAGCGCGATCGTCTCGGCCAGGTCGCCGACGATGGAATAGCTTTCCTCGAACAGCCAGAGCGGGATCCCCGCACGCTCGGCCGCCCATTCCCGCAACCTGGTCGTGGTGATCGCCCTGCGCGGCCGGCGCCCCGAGAACAGCGCGATCGTCCACAGTTTGTCCGCCTCGGGGGCCTCGTGGAAATACCGGGCCAGCGCGGTTGTCTTGGTACCCGTCTTGGTGGTCTGGTCGATGGTGGTATAGAGCGCGGCGAAGCGTTTCATGACGCCTCCCCGCTGTCGAGCGTCTCGCCCGTGAACTCGGTCGTCACGATGCTTGCGTGATGCCCGCAAGAGTTCAGCCATTGCGCGAAGACATCAGTATAACCGTGCGTAACATATATATTTTCGGCGCCCGTGTCCTTGGTTGCGCTGTTCAGTCCGGCCCAGTCCGCGTGGTCGGATATGACGAAGCCGCGATCAACGCCACGGCGCCGTCGAACCCCGCGTAGCCGCATCCAGCCCGAGGCGAACCCTGTCGAGGCCGGGCGGAACCGGCGCGCCCAACTGCTGCCAAGCGCGCCGGGTGGTGCGAGGATCAGCGCGCCCGGGTGGGCGCTTGCGTGGGTGTCGGGCGTGACATGGGTGGTTGCCGGCAGGCGCAACCCCTGTGCGCGCAGCACGCCGTTCGTATTCTCCACGGCGCCGTGCGTCAGGATCGGCCCGATTGACGGATCGAGCAGCGACAGCACGCGCTGCGCCTTGCCAAGCGCGTAGGCCCCCAGCAGGCTGAACCGGCCCTCGGCGGCGTTTGCGGCCCACCACGTGTTGAGGTCGCGCGCGACCTGCGCCTCGTCCGGCCATGTGAACACGGGCAGGCCGAAGGTGCATTCGGTGATGAAGCTGTGGCAGCGCACGGGCTCGAACGGTTCCGACAGGGCGTCCGCGTCGGTCTTGTAGTCCCCGGAAACGACCCAGACCTCGCCGCCCACCTCGATGCGGATCTGGGCCGAGCCGGGCACGTGGCCGGCCGGGTGGAACGACACGCTGGCGCCGCCGATCCGGCACGGCTCGCCATAGCGCAGCGTGTCAAGCGCGATGTCGCCCAGCCGATGGCGCAACACGGGGGCGGCGGCGTCGGTCGCCATGTAGCGCGCGTGGCCCGGTCGCGCGTGATCGGCGTGGCCATGCGTGATCAGGGCGCGGTCCACGGGCTGCCAAGGGTCGACGTGAAAGTCGCCTGCAGGGCAATAGATGCCGCGCGGTGTGAATTCCAAGACCATTGCCGGAGGATAGCCCGGCCGTGCCCGGTGGCCAGCCCCTTGCGGATGATGGCGGTGCCGTTATTGTGGCGGTGATCTCAGCTTGGGGGGCGACATGCGATTTGTCAGATACGGGGAACCGGGGCAGGAAGCGCCGGGAATGCTGGATGCCGACGGGCAGGTGCGTGACCTGCGGGGCATCGTGCCCGACATTGCCGGCCCGGTTCTGGAAGAGTTGCCGCGCGTCGATCCCGAGGGGCTGCCGCTGGTCGACCCGGCAACGCGGCTTGGCCCGCCCGTGGGGCAGGTGGGCAAGTTCATCGGTATCGGGCTCAACTATTCGGACCACGCCGCGGAAACCGGCATGGAGCCGCCGGAACATCCCATCGTCTTCATGAAGGCCACGTCCTCGATCGTCGGGCCGAACGATGACGTCTGCCTGCCGCGTGATTCGCGGCATTCCGACTGGGAGGTCGAGCTGGGCGTCGTGATCGGCAAGCCTGCGAAATACGTGACCGAGGCCGAGGCGCTGGACCACGTGGCCGGATATTGCATCGTCAACGACGTGTCCGAACGCAAGTTCCAGTCCAAGCTGTCGGGCCAGTGGACCAAGGGCAAGAGTTGCGACACGTTCGGCCCTGTTGGCCCTTGGCTTGTCACGCCCGAGATGGCCGCTGACCCGCGGGACATGCACCTGACGCTGGACGTCAACGGCGAGCGCATGCAGACCGGGCATACCGGCACAATGATCTTCACGGTGGGTCAGATCATCGCCCATCTGAGCACCATCATGAGCCTGCAACCGGGCGACATCATCGCCACCGGCACGCCGCCGGGCGTCGGCATGGGGCGGGACCCTAAGCGCTTCCTCGACGCTGGCGATGTGATGACGCTGGAGGTGTCGGGCCTTGGCCGTCAGTGCCAGACCGTTCGTCGCGACGGCTAGGGGTGTCGGCTTTACCATCGAAGAAATCACAGATTGACCGCGCGATGGCATCGCGTGTCGCGGCGTCCTCCATCAGCACCTCGTGGCGGCCGGCGTTGATCGTTTCCAGCTTTCCGCCCGGCCAGCGCGCCATGCGCTCATGGATGCGGCCGACATCCACGATTTCCTCCGCGTCGCCCACGAGCGTCAGGCAGGGCAGGGGCGGCGACGGCTTCCGCCGGAGCGCCCGGCATTCGCTGAGCGCCTCGTGCAGCCAACGCAGGCTGGGGCCCCCTAGGCCCAGTTCCGGATGCGCTTCGAGGTGGCGGATCATGTGGTCGTACATGTCCCTGTCACGGGTCAGCTTGTTGGTCTCGAACGGCTCGGACAACACGTAGCTTTCCGGCTCCGTGCCCGGCGCGTAGGCGTGGCCCATGCCGATCTTGCGGCTGCTCCATGACAGCGACCACGCCACGGGGCGCAGCGCGTCGGCCATCTGGATGCCCCACATCGGCCCGGAAAAGACACAGGCGGCGACGGGCAGGCCCTCCATCACCGCGCGCAGGCCGATGCAGCCGCCCATCGAATGTGCCAACAGGTAGAACGGGCGCGGCAGGTCGAGCACCTCCGCCGCGTCGAGCAGGGCGGCGACATCGCTTTGGTAGTCTTGGAAGGCATGTACGTGGCCCACCATCGGATCGTCCAGCATCCTGTCGGCAAGCCCTTGTCCGCGCCAGTCAATGGCGATCGTGGCAAAGCCGCAAGCCGCGAGGTCAGCGGCCGTGCGCCCGTATTTCTCCGCGTATTCCGAGCGTCCCGGAAACAGCAGGATCGTGCCCTTCTCGGCTTGCCGGGCCCAGGCAGCGATGCGTACACGCATGCCATCGCGTGCGGTCAGCCACCATGCATTTCCATCGTCCGGACCCTCTGCAATGTCGTCGAAGAAGGGCGCGCGTTCCATCAGCCCAGAACGCTGCCCAGTTTCATGGCGAGTCCCATGTCGCCGTCAACCGAAAGCTTGCCGCTCATGAAGGCGGCAGTCGGGTCGAGGTCGCCCTCGAGGATGGCCTGAAAGGTGTCGGCGTCCGCGCTCAGCGTCACGTCGGCATCGCCATCCTCGGCGCGGGCGCCGTTGCCGTCCACCATGATCGCGCCCTCGCCGTCGATCATGAACTTGGCCGACCCATCGAAACCATCGCCACCCATCTTGTCGTTCAGTGCCGCCACGGCGGATGTGACCACGTCACTCATCAGCGTCTCCTCCAGCATTTTGAAACGCCGGGGTTTGATTTCCGGCGCGTTGAGATACACTCCAACGTTATGAGAGTACTTGGTGGCAATCTCAACATTATCGTTGCGGCACTTGCAGTGGTCATCCTGATCGCGCAGCCGCTCTGGGCGGCCGACGAGGATCGCCTCGACAATTTGCTGGCGGACCTGAAGACGGCGGAACCGGCCGATGCGCGCCGCATCGCCAAGGAAATCCAGCTTGAATTGTCGAAATCCGGGTCGCCCGCGATGGACCTGCTGCTCAAGCGCGGGCGCGATGCACTAAAAGCGGGCGATTCGCGCAAGGCCATCGGTTTCTTCACCGCGCTGACCGATCACGCGCCCGAGTTTGCCGAGGGCTGGCACATGCGCGCCATCGCGTACGCCAAAGCCGATCTCTATGGCCCGGCGATCGCCGATCTCGAGCGGGCACTTGCCTTGCGCCCCCGACACTTCAACGCGATCTTCAGCCTCGGCAGCATGATGGAAGAGGTGAACCGCCCGGCGATGGCGCTTGATGCCTATCGACGCGCCTTGGCTATACATCCGTATCACGAAGGCTTATCTGGAGCGGTGGAACGCGTCGCGCCCGAGGTGGGTGGCGCGGATCTCTGACAAAGGGAATACCCGAGATGGCCGAGCAGGCGAGAACCCTCGCGGTTCTGGGGCCGACGAACACAGGCAAGACCCATTTCGCAATCGAGCGTATGCTGGGCCACAGGACGGGCATCATCGGTTTGCCGCTGCGCCTGCTGGCGCGCGAGGTCTATGACCGGATCAAGGCGCTACGCGGCCCGTCGGTCGTGGCGCTTGTCACCGGAGAGGAACGCATCGTCCCCGACCGCGTGCAGTACTGGGTCTGTACCGTCGAGGCGATGCCGGAGGGGCTGGGCGCCGATTTCGTGGCGATCGACGAAATACAGCTTTGCGCCGACCCCGAGCGCGGCCACGTCTTCACCGACCGGCTGCTGCGGATGCGCGGCCAGCACGAGACGCAGTTCCTCGGCAGTCACACCATGCGCGGCGCCATCGCCGCGCTGGTGCCGGGCGTTGAGTTCCTGAGCCGCGAGAGGATGTCGCAGCTTTCGTATTCAGGTTCCAAAAAGATAAGCAAGATGCCTCCGCGCAGCGCAATCGTTGGTTTTTCGGTTGATAATGTGTATGCCACCGCGGAGCTGTTGAAACGTCAGAAAGGCGGCGCGGCAGTGGTGATGGGGGCGTTGTCCCCGCGCACGCGGAACGCGCAGGTCGAACTCTACCAGAATGGCGATGTCGATTACCTCGTGGCCACGGATGCCATCGGCATGGGGCTCAACCTCGATATCGACCACGTGGCGTTCTCATCGCTGTCCAAGTTCGACGGCCGCCGCATGCGGCCTCTTGCCCCGAACGAACTGGGCCAGATCGCCGGTCGGGCGGGGCGGGGCATGCGCCACGGCACCTTCGGGGTGACGGGCGAAGCGCCCGAACTGGCAGACGAGGTGGCGCAGGCCATCATGGACCACCGCTTCACACCGATACGCAAGCTCGAATGGCGCAACGCGGCCCTGCAATTCGGCAGCGTGGACCGGCTGATCGCATCGCTGGAGCAAAAGCCGCAGGACTTGTGGCTGGCCCGCGCGCGGGAAGCCGATGATCTCGGCGCGCTCAAGACCCTCGCCCACGAGGCCGAAGTTCGCGCGCGGGCCTCGGACGGGCCGTCGGTGCGCCTGCTCTGGGATGTGTGCCGCATCCCGGATTTCCGCGGCATCAGCCATGCCGAGCATGCCGGTCTCCTGCGCACGATATACGGTGATCTGCACGAACACGGCCGGATCGGCGAAGAATGGCTTGCCCGGCAGATCCGCAGGCTTGACCGCACCGATGGCGACATTGACACATTGTCGAAACGTCTGGCCTATATCCGAACGTGGACATACGTGGCGCAGCGAAAAGGCTGGGTTCGGGACGAAATCCATTGGCGCGAGGCCACGCGCGCGATAGAAGACCGCCTGTCGGATGCCCTGCACGGGGCGCTGACACAAAGATTTGTGGATCGGCGCACGTCGGTGCTGCTGCGCCGGCTCAAGCAGAAGGAGGCCATGGTGGCCGAAGTGAACGACAATGGTGATGTGACGGTCGAGGACGAATTCGTCGGCCGCCTCGAAGGCTTCCGCTTCATCCAGGACAAGGCGGCAGCGGGGAAGGAGGCCAAGACCCTTGCGCAGGCCAGCCTACAGGCGCTCGCGCCGCATTTCCACCTCAAGGCTGACAGGTTCTACAACGCGCCCGATACCGAGATCGATTTCACCGAACAGGGCGGTCTGATGTGGGGCGAGCAGGCGGTTGGCAAGCTGAAAGCGGGCGCCGATCCGCTTAAGCCCGAGGCGGTTGCCTTCGTCGATGACGCCGCGGGCGATGACGTGGCGCGCAAGGTCCAGCGTCGGTTGCAGCATTTCATTGATCGGAAGGTCGCGACGCTTTTCGAGCCGCTCCTGAACATCCAGCGCGACGAGGCGCTTACCGGCCTTGCGCGCGGGTTCGGCTTCCAGATGGTCGAGGCCATGGGCATCATCCCGCGCGGCGACGTGGCCGACGAGGTGCGCGCGCTCGATCAGGACGCGCGCGGCCAGCTGCGCAAGCACGGCGTGCGCTTCGGGCAGTTCACGATCTTCATGCCGCTTCTGCTGAAACCCGCGCCGACCCGGCTGCGGCTGGTGCTGTGGTCCTTGGCGCAGGGTCTCGACACGTTCCCCGAATCGCCCCCGCCGGGTCTTGTCACCGTGCCGGCGGCCGAAGGCGTGCCGCGCGGCTATCATTCCATGGCAGGCTATCGCGCGGCTGGCACCCGGGCCATCCGCATCGACATGCTGGAACGGCTGGCCGACATG
>JAVLCJ010000046.1:0-19684 GCA_031580875.1 Roseovarius sp. | reverse complement strand
GCCGCCAGCAGCGCCGCCACGCCATAGCCCAGAACCGGCCAACGCATCAGCAGCCCGGCCGCGAAATCCCACGCCGCAACCGACAGCGCCGCCGTCAGAACCGCGGCCAAAAGGCCCCAGAACACCCGCGCCAGGACCGAGGGCCGGCGCGCGGCCAACGTGGCGACGGTCTGCATCGCGCGGCCCTGCGGCGCCCCGGGGGCCTCCGGGTCGGGTACGGGCGGGGCGGTGTCGGGCGCGGGGCCCTCCGCCTCGTCCTGCTCGAGATCAATCAGGATCGGCCCCTTGGTCATGCCGCCTCCCTTTCCCGGGACGTGCCCGCCCGCCAGACCATGCGGATATCCCTAAGACCGGCATCATTGCCCATGCCGCACCCCCGCGTCGCCTCGGCAAATCCCTGCGCGGCATAGAAACGCCGCGCGGGCAGATTGGCGGCCAGCACGTACAGGTCCAGCTGCGCGGCCTGCTGCTTGGCCTCCCGGATCAGCACGCGGCCCAGCCCGGCGCCCTGCGCACGCGGATGCACGTAAAGCGCATGGATGCGCCCGCCGTCCCGCGCGATGAAACCCGCCGGGCCGCGCGGATCGCGCAACATCCGCACCCAGCCACGCCGCGTCGCCAGCGCCATGGCCGGCAGATCGCCAGGCCGCACCGGCGCAGCCGGCGCCCCCGGCATGGCCCGGCTGGCCGACCACAGGACAGCCGTCAGCTGAGGCAGGTGCCGCATATGCGCCCGGGCGGGGGTCACAACCTGTCCCCGATCAGGAACTGCGCCGCCCGATCCAGCCGGATATGCGGCGGCCCCTCGCCCGGGCGCAGCGACAGTTTCGCCGGCGCGAAGGTCATCGCGCCGTATTCGGCATCCAGCCACGCCCGCGCCCCGTCATGCGCGGGCCCCAGCAGGCGCGCCGGATCCTGCGGCAACTCCCCGGCATGGAACGCGGCCTGCCGCCCCCGGCTGCCATCCGGCTTCAGCAGCGTGCCACGCACGCAATCGAGGTTCCGCCCCGCATGGACGCGCGTTTCCTCGACCGTGGCGCGTAGTGCCGCGATGGCCATGGCCTGCGTCTCGGCCCCGGCGAATTCCGCCCGGTCACGCGCGGCGCGCGTCAACGCCGTCATGATCGCGGTCAGCCGCGCGTGCTGGCTGTGATGCAGGTGATCCGCCTTGGTCGCCGCGAACAGGATTTTCTCCACCCGCCGCCCGCTCAACAGCCGGGTCAGGAACGCGTTGCGGCCGGCGCGGAAAGCGCCAAGGATGTCGCCCATCGCGCGGCGCATGTCCTCGACCGCGTGCGGGCCGTCATGGATCGCGCCAAGCGCGTCGACCAGCACGACCTGCCGGTCGATCCGCGCGAAATGATCGCGAAAGAAAGGTTTGACGACCTCGCGCCTGTAGGCGTCATACCGCCGCGCCAGATCGCGCCGCGCGGCGCGCCGCCAGCGGGCTCGGGCAACGGCGCGAAAGTCAGCACCGGGGAGCCCGCGAGATCCCCGGGCAGCAGGAAACGGCCCGGCGTGCAATCATGATACCCCGCGTCACGCGCGGCCGCGAGATACCCCGTGAAGGTCGTGGCCAGCGCCTGCGCCGCCGACTCCTCCAGCCGCGCCGAGCCATCGGTGCGCGCCACCAATGCCCGGAAATCCCGCGCTTCTTCCCGGCCCTCGATCCGGGCCAGCACCTCGGCCGACCATTCGGCATAGCTCTTGTCCAGAAGCGCAAGATCAAGCAGCCATTCCCCTGGATAGTCCACGATATCCAGATGCACGGTACGCGGCCCCGTCATACCTGCCAGCAACCCGGCCGGCCGCACCCTGAGCGACAGCCGCAGCTCC
Organism: Roseovarius sp.; assembly: GCA_031580875.1. Lineage (GTDB taxonomy): Bacteria > Pseudomonadota > Alphaproteobacteria > Rhodobacterales > Rhodobacteraceae > Roseovarius. Next base: position 17,848 of record JAVLCJ010000046.1, on the reverse strand, counting down.
GATACCGCGCGCGTGCTCTCGGGCCAGTGCGGCGCCTCGCCCGTCAAGGCGCGCAGGTGCGATTCGAAATCGAACCGCGGCACGATGTCGTCGGGTTGAGGTTGCAGGAAAGCGGCCTCGATACGCCCGTCGGCGGCCGCCACCAGCCCGGGCAGGCGGCCCCGGTCCATCAGGTTGGCCACCAGCGAGGTGATGAAAACCGTCTTGCCCGCGCGCGCGAGACCGGTCACGCCCAGACGGATAACCGGTTCGAAAAGCGCGCCGGATATCGCGTCCCCGACGGTATCCACTCCGCGCGTCACCCCGTCGGCGATCGTGGTGAACCCCAAATTACTACCCCTCGGTTCCCGATTGAGCCTCCAAGATAGACATGGCGGCCCCGGGTTGCCAGAGGCCGGCGCACGAAGCAGTGCCCATCAAGTGGGGAGCCCGTTTTCCATGCGGAAAACGGGCAAAGAAAATATGAATTTTCTTGCCCGGAATTTGCGCAAATTCCGGGGCCGGGCGCCCCCGCGGGTCAGGCGTAGTTGCCCTTCACCCGCTCTTTTTTCGGATCGAAATGCGGGTACGGCACGATATGCGCCTTCAGCCTTTTTTGCTGACCGTCCAGCTGGCCGACCTCGATCTCGGTGCCCGGCTCGGCATGGGTGACCGCAACCCGCGCCAGCGCGATGTTCTTGCCAAGGTAGGGGGATTTCATGGCCGACGTGATCTCGCCCACCTGTGCGCGGCCGATTCGCAGGCAGTCGCCGGGCGATGGCACGATGCCGCTTTCCAGTTCCAACCCCACAAGCTTGCGCTGCGGATGCGCCTTGCGCTCCTCCAGCGCCGCGCGGCCGATGAAATCGTCCGTCTTCGATTTCAGTGGCACGGCAAAGGGGATGCCCGCCTCGAACGGGTCGGTCTGGTCGTCGAACTCGCTGCCGGCAAAGATCAGCCCGGCCTCGATCCGCACCATGTCGAGCGCGGCCAGCCCGAAAGGTGTCAGCCCCAGCGGCTCACCCGCCTTCCAGATCGCGTCGAACACCTCGACCGCGTCCTTGGGATGGCAGAAAACCTCGTACCCCAGTTCGCCGGAATAGCCGGCCCGGCCCAGTACAACCGCCGTGCCGTCGTAGTCGCCGATCCGCGCCGGCGTGAAGCGGAACATGCCCAGCTCCTCCACGGTGGGGTTGTCTGGTGCCGTCCAGAAAACCTCTTTCAGGATGTCGCGCGACTTGGGCCCCTGAACCGCCACGTTGTGCAACTGGTCGGTCGAGCACCGCACCCACACGTTCAGCCCCAGCCGCTGCGCCTGCTCGCGCAGCCACAGGCCCGACGTGTCCGTGCCGCCGACCCAGCGGAAATTCGTCTCGCCCAGCCGGAACACGGTCCCGTCATCGACCATGCCGCCATGTTCGTAGCACATCGCCGTATAAACGATCTGACCCACCGCCAGCTTCTTCATGTTGCGCGTGACGCAGGTCTGCATCAGCTCCTCGGCATCCGGCCCCGTCACCTCGTATTTCCTGAGCGGCGACAGGTCCATGATCGCCGCCTTCTCGCGGCAGGCCCAGTACTCGGCCAGCGTGCCGTGGTTGGCCATCGTGTTGGGCAGCCAGTAGCCCTGGTATTCCACGAAATCCCGCGTATGCCGCGCGAAACACTCGTGAAAGCCGGTTTTCTTGGTTTGCTCCACATCCGCCTCCGCTGATTTCCTGTAGCCGATCGACCGGCTGAATGTCTCGGTCGCCCCGTAGGTGCGCACCTGTATGTCTGTCGGGTTCCACCCGTTGGCCGGGTCCACGTCGCAGGGGCACGCGGTCGAGACGCAGACGAGGTCGGTCAGCGCCTTGAGCAGCACGTAATCCCCCGGCCGGGACCACGGATCGTCCATGCCGATGGCATTGGTCTCGTCCAGCATGGTGTTGAAGAAGAAGTTGATCGCCGGCCAGCCGCCGCGCGGGCGGATGCCGTATTGCGCCAGATCCTTGTTCATGTTGTCGGAACAGTTCACATGCCCCGGATAGCCGAGGTCCTCGTAGTAGCGCGCGGTGCAGGCAAGCCCGAAAGTGTCGTGCCGCCCGCAAGTGTCCTGCACGATTTCCACCAGCGCCTCCTGGTCCACCGACCAGTATTTCGAGAAGATGCCGGGCTGCGGATAAAGACTGCCCATCAGCGTCCGCGTCGTGGTCGGGTCGATATCGCGTTCGATCCCGGCATCGAGCGAGCGTACCGAGAACGCCTGGAAATCCGAGCATTCGCGGCCCTGGATATCGAGGATCTGGATGTACTGGCCCTTCTTGACCTCGTAGCTTTTCGCGTTGCCGGGCTGGATGTTGATGTCATGCACCGGGTCCGCCAACGGGTCGGGCACCTGGTGGCCGCCCTTCGACTGACCCGGATCGGCCCGGCGGACATAGAGGATCAATTCCGTCGGCGGGGCCTGCGTGTCCGGGGCCATGGGGCCGCCCGGCGCCGCGACGATCAGCAGCCCGTCGCAGGCGGCGTGGAACGTGGCCATGTCGCCCGCGCGCGATCCGTCCGCGAAGGCGCGGATCGCCTGCGCGCGACCAAGGTCAAACCCCGCCTTGTCCAGCGCGCGGGCCACCTTCCGGCCCGACCGCGCATCGCCCTGCAGCACCGAGATCACACCGTCGGGGCGCCCGGCACCGCTGGCGCCCAGCATTCCCGGATCGGATTTGCCGTCGGGGGTGAAAAACACCAGTTCGGCGGGCTGCAGCCCCTCCCGGTCCTGGACCGAGATCTCGTCACCGCGATAGACGGGCACGGCCCGCGATCCGCCGCCGGGAACGGGGTGGCGCTCCGTGCCGTGGGGCAGGATCGGCAGGCCCGGCGTGATGACGCCTGCGCGCTCGTAGGGGGTTTCCAGCACGGGTGTCACGTTCATATTTCGGCCTCCGCTCGGTCTGGTTGCGATTCGCCCGGCGCTGCGGTCCTCGGGCCGTCGCGCCGGATTCCAGTATGCCAATGAACGGCGCCGGGCGTGATTCTAAATTCATCATGCCTTGCCCAACAAAATGTTTGGCAAACCCGGTGCCGGGGGCTAGCGTTGACGGGAACGAAAACAGGGGATGCCGATGCTCAGGAACCGGTCGGCCCTGCCACGGCTCGACTACCTGCTGACTTTCGAGGCGGCGGCCGAACTTGAAAGTTTCGCCGCCGCCGCCAAGGAACTCAACGTCAGCGAGACCGCCGTCAGCCGCAAGATCCGGCTGCTGGAGGAACACTACAACTGCGCGCTCTTCGTGCGCGGTCACCGCTCCGTCCGGCTGACGGATCACGGCCGCCGCCTGCTGGGCGGGGTCGGCGCACCGCTGCGGTCGCTCGCACGGTTGTCCGAGGACATGCTGGCCGACCGGCGGCGCAGCACCGTGCGGATGGCGGCAACCAACTCGGTCTCGTCGCTCTGGCTGATGCCGCGGCTGCGCCGCTTCCAGCAGGCCAACCGCAACATCACCATCAGCCTCGTCTCCAGCGACCGCGATTCCGAATGCCTGTCGCAGGAATTCGACCTGACCATCCTGCGCGGCGAAGGCGACTGGCCCGGCTTCGACGCGACCCGGCTGTTCGGCGAAACGATCTTCCCGGTCTGCGCGCCCGCCTACGCCACCCGGATCGAGGACGCCGAAGCCCTGACCGACCACGCGCTGATCGAGGTCAGCAACACCCACACCGAATGGCATAACTGGCGCACATGGCTCGCGCGGCAGGGCGCCGATCCCGATCGGATCCGGCAATCGACCTTCGTCAACACCTATCCGCTGGCCGTTCAGGCCGCGCTCGACGGGCTCGGCGTGGCCCTGGGATGGGGGCACCTCGTGGATGCGCACCTGCAGGCCGGCGCGCTTGTCCGTCCGCTCGGCGATGCCCGGCTGCGCACCGGGTCGGGGTACTATCTCCTGCGCCGGCAGGACGCGCAGCGCCACGCCGAACGCGACGTGGTGGCCGACTGGCTGCTGGCCGAAAGCGCCGCGCGCCCGCGTTACGGCGCGGCCTGAGCCGCCCCGGCGGCGATCAGCGCGTCCACATGCGCCGCCGCGCTGCGGGCCAGCGCGTCAAGGTCGTATCCCCCTTCAAGGCAGGATACCAGCCGCCCGCCGCAGTGCCGCGCGGCCAGCGCACACAACGCCTCCGTCACCCAGACGAAATCCGCCTCCTGCAGTTCCAGCCCGGCCAGCGGATCGTCGCGGTGCGCGTCGAACCCAGCCGACACGATCAGCAATTCCGGCGCGAAAGCGTCCAAAGCCGGCAACACCTGCGCCGCGTAGGCCGCGCGGAACGCCGCACCGTCCGTGCCCGGCGCCAGCGGCAGGTTCAGCACGTTGTCATGGCCGCCGCGCTCCTCCGCCGCGCCCGTACCGGGCCAGAGCGGCATCTGGTGCGACGACACGAACAGGGCCCGCGCCTCCGACCACAGCAGGTCCTGCGTGCCGTTGCCGTGATGGACGTCGAAATCCACCACCGCCACCCGGCTGAGCGCGTGGCGTTCCAGCGCGTGTTTCGCCGCCAGCGCCGCGTTGCCGAACAGGCAGAAGCCCATGGGCGTCTGGGTTTCGGCATGGTGGCCGGGCGGGCGCGTCGCAACGAAGGCATTGGCCGCCTCGCCCGCCAACACCATGTCGACGGCACTCAGCGCGCCCCCGGCACCACGCCGTGCCGCCGCCACCGAGCCGGGCGACATCCACGTGTCGCTGTCGAGCTGCGCAAGATCATGCTCCGGCGCGGCGGCCGTGATACGGTCGATATAGGCCTGCGGATGGGCAAGGCGCAGATCCGCGTCCTCGGCCAGCGGCGCATCGATCCGGGTCAGCGCCTTGCCATCGAGCGCCGACAGCACGTGGCGAAGCCGCGCGACCTGCTCGGGATGTCCCGGCGGGGTGATGTGGTTCAGGCAATCGGGATGGGTCAGTAGCGCGGTCGTCATCTCTCGTCCTCCGGATGTTTGCCCGACAAAATCGTGATCCCGCACCGATGTCCAGAGGCCGCAAGGCGGCACAGGGCACATGCAAACTGGCGCAAATACCGCAGGAAACCGCCAAACCGCATCGGCGCGGCGCGGCTTCATTGAATTGTCACCTCCCGGTTGCTACCTTTCGGGCACGAGAGGCGCCGGATGTGCCGGCGTGAACAAAAGGAGGACCATGTCCTGTCTGGTACGACCGACGCGGCAAGTGCCGCTGACACGGGGACGCCTGTGATGGCGCCCGCCATGGACGCGACGAGCGACACGCAACTCGCGCGCATCCTTGAATCCCTTTCCGACGACAAGGCCGAGGATGTCGTGCAGATCGACCTGCGCGACAAATCCCCGATGGGGGATTACATGATCATCTGTTCGGGCCGGTCGGCACGGCAGGTGACGGCCATCGCCGAAAAGCTCGCCGACAAGCTCAAGCAGGAGCTCGGGATCCTCGCCAAGATCGAGGGCAAGGAAACCGGCGACTGGGTGCTTATCGACACGGGCGACGTGATCGTCCATGTCTTCCGCCCCGAGGTGCGCGACTTCTACCAGCTCGAAAAGATGTGGCTTCCCGCCGAGAAGCAGGCGGCAAGTTCGCGGGCCTGAATGCGCGTCCATATCTGCGCGGTGGGCCGGATGCGCGCCGGCCCCGAACGCGACCTGATTGACGACTACCTTGCCCGGTTCGACCGCGCGGGCCGTGCCTTGGGCCTCGGCCCCGCCAAGCTCCACGAGGTCGAGGACCGCAAGCGCGGCGGCATGGCCGCCGAGGCACCGCTGCTGGCGCGCAACATCCCCAAGGGCGCCGTCACTGTCGCGCTCGACGAGCGGGGCAAAACGCTCTCCTCACCCGATTTCTCCGACAGGATCGCCGACTGGCGCGATACCGGTCGCGCCGACTTGGCGATCCTGATCGGCGGGGCGGACGGGCTGGCGCCCGAGTTGCGCCGCGACGCGGATTTCTGCCTGTCGTTAGGGCCGATGGTCTGGCCGCACATGCTGGCGCGTGTGATGCTGGCCGAACAGCTCTACCGTGCAGCCTCGATCCTGGCGGGCACGCCCTATCACAGGGCATGACGACACGTTCTGCCGCGACCGGCAACGGGCGCGAAAAACGGTTCACCCCGGTCGCCTGAGACGCTAGAAGGCCCCCATGCAGACAGGAGCGATCATGCACACCCCGAAACCCGTCGTCTTGTGCATCCTCGATGGCTGGGGCCTCCGCGGGGAAACCGAGGGCAACGCCCCGGCGCTGGCCCATACCCCCAATTTCGACCGGCTGATGGCCACCTGCCCGCACAGCACGCTGATCACGCACGGCCCCGATGTGGGCCTGCCAAGCGGCCAGATGGGCAATTCCGAAGTCGGCCACACGAATATCGGGGCGGGCCGCGTGGTGGCGATGGACCTGGGGCAGATCGACCTCGCGATCGAGGACGGCAGCTTCTTTACCCTGTCCGCCCTGACCCGTTTCATCGACCGCCTGCTGGAAACGGGCGGCACGGCGCACCTGATGGGGCTGGTGTCGGATGGCGGGGTTCACGGGCACATCACGCATATCCGGGCCGCCGTGCAGGCCATCGCCGGGGCCGGCGTGCCGGTGGTGCTGCACGCGGTCACCGACGGGCGCGACGTGCCGCCGAAATCCGCGCTCACCTATATCGAACAGATGGAATCGGCCCTGCCCGAGGGCGTGCGCATCGGCACGGTCTCGGGGCGTTACTTCGCGATGGATCGCGACAACCGCTGGAACCGGGTGCGCGAGGCATACGAGGCGATGGTGCTGGGCCGAGGCCCGGTCGCGGCCAGCCCGCGCATCGCGATCTCCAACGCCTATGCCCGGTCCGAAACGGACGAGTTCATCGCCCCCACCGTGATCGGCGACCATGACGGCGCGCGGGATGGCGACGGCTTTTTCTGCCTCAATTTCCGGGCCGACCGCGCACGCGAGATTCTCTGTGCCGTGGCCGAGCCCGATTTCGACGCCTTCCCGCCGGGTCCGCGCCCGGACTGGGCCGCAATCCTTGGCATGGTCGAATATTCCGAGGTGCACAACGGCTGGATGGACACGGTATTCCCCGCGCGCGAGATCGTGAACACGCTGGGCGCGTGGATCGCCAAGCAGGGGCTTGCCCAGTTCCACCTCGCCGAGACCGAAAAGTACCCGCACGTGACCTTTTTCCTCAACGGCGGCAAGGAAGAGCCCGAAACGGGCGAGGATCGCTACATGGCCGCCTCGCCCGACGTGGCCACCTACGACCTTCAGCCCGAAATGTCGGCCGAGGAGGTAACATCGCATTTCGTCTCGGCCATCCACGAAGGGTACGACCTGATCGTGGTCAACTACGCCAATCCCGACATGGTCGGCCATACCGGTGACCTGGAGGCGGCCAAGGCCGCCTGTGCCGCGGTGGACGAAGGGCTGGGCCGCGTGTTGCAGGCATTGCAGGACGTGGACGGCACGATGATCGTGACCGCCGACCACGGGAATTGCGAAACCATGATCGACCCCGAAACCGGCGGGCCGCACACCGCGCACACGCTGAACCCGGTGCCGGTGATCCTTGTCGACGGCCCCGAGAACGCGCGGCTGCATCCCGGCCGGCTGGCCGACCTGGCGCCGACGCTGCTGGCGCTGATGAACCTGCCGCAACCGCCCGAGATGACGGGGCAAAGCCTGCTGGAATGAAGCTGGCGGCGGTGCTCATATGCCTGCTGGCGCCGATGCTGGCCCATGCCCAGCCGGACCCGGGCGACGCCGCCCGCACCGCGGCCGAACGGCTGTCACGCGCCACCCGGGCGCTGGAGGACGCGCAGGACGCGCGCAACAGGGTCAGGGCGCTGACCGAAACCATCCGCGCCTTCGAGGACGGGCTTGAAGCCATGCGCGAGGGCCTGCGCCGCGCCGCCATTCGCGAAAAGGCGCTCACACAGGAGCTCGCCGCCCGCGAAGACGAGATCGCCCGCCTGCTGGGCGCGTTGCAAACGATCGGCACGGCCCCGTCCCCGGTCCTGCTGCTGCACCCCTCGGGCCCCGTCGGCACGGCGCGGTCCGGCATGATCCTTGCCGACGTGACCCCTGCCCTGAACACCCGCGTCGACGCCCTGCGCGCCAAGCTGGAGGAGGTCAGCGTGCTGCGCACGCTGCAGCAGACCGCCGCCGACAAGCTGCGCGAGGGCCTCCGCGGCGTGCAGCGGGCGCGCGCCACGCTCAGCCAGGCCATCGCGGACCGCACCGACCTGCCCCGCCGCTTCACCGAGGACCCGGTCAGGACGGCGCTGCTCATCGCCTCGACCGAAACGCTCGCCGGGTTCGCCAGCGGGCTCAGCAACATCGCGCTGAACGAGGCGCCGGGCAGCCTGCCCGGCATCGGCGGCCGCAAGGGCGCCCTGCCCCTGCCGGTTCAGGGGCGCATCCTGCGCCGCGCGGGCGAGGCCGACGCCGCCGGCATCACGCGGCCCGGCCTGGTCATCGCCACGCGGCCCCGGGCGCTGGTCACCACGCCCGCCGCGGCGACGGTGCGCTACCGCGGGCCTTTGCTGGATTACGGAAATGTGATCATACTGGAACCAGAGGCCGGAATCCTGCTGGTGCTGGCGGGGCTGGATGTGGTCTATGGTGACACCGGAGAGGTCCTGCCGGGCGGCAGCCCCGTGGGCCTGATGGGAGGAGACGACCGGGCAGGCGACGCCATGCTGACCGAGCAAACCGTGACGGAACCTACCGAACGCAGCCAGACGCTCTATGTCGAGTTGCGGCAGAACAACACGCCCGTCGACCCGGGTGACTGGTTCAAGACAGACAAGGATGATTGAGCGATGAAGAAATTCCTGATGGCCGCGGCCGCCGGCACGCTTGCCGGTATCGTCGTGACAACGCAGGTGGCCGCCCCGCTGCTGGCGCAGGAGGCCACCAAGACAAGCAACGTCTACGAACAGCTCGATCTCTTCGGCGACATCTTCGAGCGCATCCGCTCGGGATATGTCGAGGACGTCGACGAGGGAGAACTGATCGAGGCCGCGATCAACGGGATGCTCACGTCGCTCGATCCCCATTCCAGTTACCTGTCGCCGGATGACGCCGCCGAGATGCGCGTGCAGACACGCGGCGAGTTTGGCGGGCTGGGCATCGAGGTCACGCAGGAGGAAGGCTTCGTCAAGGTCGTCTCGCCCATCGACGGCACCCCGGCAGACGAGGCGGGCATCGAGGCCGGCGACTTCATCACCCACGTGGACGGCGAAAGCGTCCTCGGCCTGACCCTCGACGAGGCCGTCGACCTGATGCGCGGCCCGGTGGGCAGCGAGATCGTCGTCACGGTCGTCCGCGAAGGCGAGCCCGAGCCCTTCGACGTCTCGATCATCCGCGACACGATCACGCTGACCGCCGTCCGCGCGCGCAGCGAACAGGATACCGTCGTGCTGCGCGTGACCACCTTCAACGACCAGACCTACAGCAACCTCGTGAGCGGCCTCGAAGAACAGGTCGAGGCGCTCGGCGGCGCCGAGAACGTCAACGGGATCGTCCTTGACCTGCGCAACAATCCCGGCGGGCTGCTGACACAGGCGATCCGGGTCTCCGACGCCTTCCTCGACAAGGGCGAGATCGTCTCGACCCGCGGGCGCAACCCCGAGGACGGCGAGCGGTTCAACGCCTCCGAGGGCGACCTGAGCAACGGCAAGCCGATCGTGGTCCTGATCAACGGCGGCTCGGCCTCCGCCTCCGAGATCGTGGCCGGCGCCCTGCAGGACCATCGCCGCGCCATCGTCGTGGGCACCAAGAGCTTCGGCAAGGGGTCGGTCCAGACGGTCATGCCGCTGCGCGGCGACGGCGCGATGCGGCTGACCACGTCGCGGTATTACACGCCGTCAGGCCGCTCGATCCAGGCGCTCGGCGTGTCGCCCGACATCGTTGTCGAACAGCCGCGCCGCCCCGCGCCCGGCAGCGAGGACGAGGAAGAAAGCAACCTGCCCGCCCGCTCCGAGGCCGACCTGCGGGGCCGGCTGGATAATGACAGCCTGAGCGAGGACGAGATCCGCCAGATCGAGGAGGACCGCGCCAAGGCTGAAACCGCCGCGAAACTGCGCGAGGAGGATTACCAGCTGGCCTACGCCATCGACATCCTGCGCGGCCTCACCGCGCTCGGGCCCGACAAGTGACGCGGCGCTGCCGGGTGACGGAACCCGCCACCCGGCAGCCGCAACGCCTGCCGGGGCGCCCCGGCAGGCACCGCCGCGCATCAGCGGCACCCGCCCCCACGCATACGCGGGGGCTGCCTGCGGGTCCCGGCCGTCCGATCGGGGCAGGCGGTACGCTGCCTCGTCAGCACAAGGGCCACGTCAGCGCGATGTCACGGTAAGCGGGCCGGGACGCGATAGGCGGCAACAAAAGCGATGCGGCATCGGGCCAAGGGTCAGGCGCCGCGATCCCGTTTTCACGACCGCGCAAACGGGCGAGTTCACTTCGATTTACAGCGTGCACCCGGTCCGCTGTGGCCTGCAAGGCCTTGCCGCCACGGGCCACGCGGGCCCACCACCTCACCGCCGACAGGCCCGACGGCACACGCACGGCGTCGGCGCGAGACGCGCGGACAGCGTCAAAAGGCGTCCGGCACCCATTCCCTGAGCACCCGGCTGTTGTCGTGGTCGTCGTATTCGTGGAGCACCTGCTCGCTGACGCCGGCGATACCGCCGAAATCCTCGGACAGCCGCTTGGGAAACCACGTCTGCCCGACCTGCCCGGGGAAAAGCTGCCCGAGGATCGTCGACGTGCTGCGCGCACATTGCGCCGACGGCACGGGGCCATATGCCTGAACCGCCCGCAGCGCCTGCTGCGCGACGGCGGGCGGCACGTCGAGTTCCTGGACTTGCACGCGGAACGTCTCGCGCGCGTGGTACCGCGTATACTTGTCGGCCACCTTCGGCGTAATGCCGTACAGCACGTGGCCCCGTTCGGGCAGTTTTTCATGCCGGAAGGACCCGGCAGGATCGAAGATCACCCGCTCTGACCCGTTGACCATCAGCGAACTGTGCGCGCCGGCGCCCGTCCGGTTGTTGATCATCGTGAACAGCGTCAGTCGTGACGGCCCCTCGTGATCGTAAGCCGCCTGCGACACCACGTCGGGCGGGGTCCAGGCCGATTCGGGCGTATCACACCCGGCCAGCGCCGCCATCGTCCCGAGTACCAATGCCAGCCGGCGCAGGCCAGCGTTCCATCCGCGCGCCATGTTCGGAGGTCCCGCCGCGCTCAGGCGTTGATCAGCGCGATCAGGATCAACAGCGCGATGGTAAGCACCGCCCCCCATGAAATCGCCTTCACGAAGCCCTCGAAAGTCTTTTCCTGAACCTCGATATCCATCTCGCCATGCTTGTGCTCGGCCATGTCGCACCCTTCAGTCAGTTCGCAAGGAATTCACGTGTCGCCGGCTGGATACTGCATTTGCCCCGGCCTGTCACGGGCCATGCTGCCGCAGCCGCTAGCCGTCTTCAAGTTCTTCCGCCAGCCGGAAACCGATGCGCGAGGGCGCCTCGGTCGGGGCCTTTTTCGGCAGCGCGCGCAGCATCACGTTCAACTGGCTGACATGCTGCACCAGTTGCGTCCGCGCCCCGCGCGTGTCGGTGCCGTAGAATGTCACGATATCGGGGTCGAAATACCCCATCCCGCGGATCCGCAACACGCCCGCATCGCCGCCGGTGAACCCCATCGCGACCTCGTGTTCCTCGTCGAGCTGCTTCTCGAAGTTCTGTATATAGAGGATCATCCGCTCGTAGGCCCAGCGCGCCGTGCTCTTGCGGTGTACCGGGGTCTTGCCCATCCCCTTTGGCACCTCGGTCGGGCGCTGGCCCGGGTCGGCATGAACCTCGCGGCAGTTCGGGCCGGCCGCCGCCTCCGCGGCCTCCGCCGTGGTCGCGATCCTGTCATCCATGCCCATGATGCCTCACCCCTTGCTGTGCCAGAGCCACGCACCGTCGCCGCGCCGCTCCCGCGTGACCTCGCCAGCCTGATGCAGATGGTTGAGATGCGCAACCGCCTCGACCAGCGCGAGACCGTAGGTCCCCGTGTCGATCCGCCGCTTGAACAGCGGCGCGAAACACTCGGCCGCCGTCCGGGGTGTTGCCAGATGCGCGCGCAGCCTGTCCAGCGCGCCGTGGTGATTCTCGATCAGCTGCCGCATCCGCACCGGCAGGCCGGTGAAGGGCAGCTTGTGCCCAGACAACACGAGGTGATCCTCCCGCGCGAGCCGGGCAAGCCGCCCGCAGGCTTCCAGCCAGTCCGTTACCGGGTCGGCCTCGGGCTCGGTCGGGTAGACACCGATATTGGGACTGATCGAGCTGATGATCTGGTCGCCCGCGATCACGAGGCTGTCGTCGCGGCTCCACAGCGTCAGGTGCTCTGGCGCGTGGCCGTTGCCGATATGCACGTCCCAGGTGCGGCCCCCGGCGCGGATCGTGTCCCCCTGCTTGAGGCGGGTATAACCCACCGGCAGCGGCCACGACGTGTCGGCGAAATTGTAGGGGCGCTCGTGCTTGCGGGCCTCGTGGATCTCGGGGTCCATCCCCGCCACCCGCCAGAAGGCCAGCGCCTGCTCGGTGGGGCGCTCCTCGACATCGAGGATCAGCATCCGCGCCATCAGCCACGCGGTCCGCGTCGTCACCAGTTCGGCGCCGAACCGCGCCATCAGCCAGCCCGCCATGCCGATATGGTCCGGGTGATGATGCGTCAGGATGACACGGCCCACGGGGCGGCCGCGCAACGGCCCGGCCAGCACCTGCTCCCACAACGCGACCGTGCGTTTCGAATGGATGCCCGTGTCCACCACGGTCCAGCTGTCGCCCTCGTCCAGCGCGTAGATGTTGACGTGGTCCAGCGCCATCGGCAGCGGCAGACGGATCCACAGCACGCCCTCGGCCAAGGTGATGGCCTCGCCATGGCCGGGGGGAACGTCCCAGGGGGTGCGCAGGGGGGCTGACCCGTCCATCATGACGCGAGGTCCTCCGGATCAAGCGCGTAAAGGTCATCGGCCCCGGCCGTGGCGTGGGCCAGCAGCGCCGCGTGTTCGGGCAGAAGCCGCGCGATATAGAATCGCGCCAGCCGGGCGCGCGCGCCCTCACCGCCACAGGCCAGCGCCGCCTTGAGGTGGAAATGACCGCCCAACACCCGGCCGACCGCCCGCAAGTACGGCGCCGCCCCGGCGAAACGCGCGTTCACGTCATCGCGGGCCAGCATCCACTCCGTCGCCTCGCGGAGCGTCTCGGCCGCCTGCCAGACGGGCTCGGCCAGGTCGGGCAGCGCGGCCCGCGCCGCCTCGGCCTCGTGCTCGATCTCGTCCAGCAGGGCAAAGGCCGCCTCGCCGCCATCGGCCAGCTTGCGCCCGACGAGGTCCATCGCCTGTATGCCGTTCGTCCCCTCGTAGATCGCCGTCACCCGCACGTCGCGCAGGTACTGCGCGGCGCCCGTTTCCTCGATATAGCCCATGCCGCCATACATCTGCAGCCCGGTATCGGCCACCGAGATGCCCGTGTAGGTGCCAACAGCCTTGGCGACCGGCGTGAGGAAGGCCGCCCGCGCCGCCCAGCCGGGCTCGCCCGTGGCGGTCTCCATGTCGATCGCCACGGCACAGGACAGCGTGATGGCCCGCGCGGCAAAGGTCTCCGCGCGCATCACCGCCGCCATCCGCCGCACGTCGGCATGGTCGATGATCGTGCCGGTACCGCCCGCGACCGGGCTGCGGCCCTGCCGGCGCTCCAGCGCATGGGCCAGCGCGTGCTGGCAGGCCGCCTCGGCCACGCCGACACCCTGCACCCCCACGCCAAGCCGGGCATTGTTCATCATGGTGAACATGGCGCGCATCCCGTCATGCTCGGCGCCCACCAGCCAACCCTTCGCACCCTCGTATTGCATCACGCAGGTCGGCGCGCCGTGCAGCCCCATCTTGTGCTCCACGCTGATCACCTCGACCGCGTTGCGCACGCCCGGCTCACCCGCCGCGTCGGGGATGTATTTCGGCACCAGGAACAGGCTTATCCCCTTGGTGCCCGCGCGCCCGTCCGGCAACCGCGCCAGGACAAGGTGGCAGACGTTGCCGGTGATGTCGTTGTCGCCCCAGCTGATGTATATCTTCTGGCCCGTGATGGCATAGCTGCCGTCGCCGTTGCGCGCCGCCCGCGTGCGTAGCGCCCCCACGTCCGACCCGGCCTGCGCCTCGGTCAGGTTCATGGTGCCGATCCACTCGCCGCTGACGAGTTTCGGCAGGTAAAGCGCCTTGATCGCGTCGTCGGCATGATGCTCCAGCGCCTCGATCTGGCCCTGCGTCATCAACGGCGCCAGCTGGATCGACAGGCAGGCGCCGCTCATCATCTCGTTGACAGCGGTGGCCAGCGCGACGGGCAGGCCCATGCCCCCGTGCGCGGGATCCGCCCCGATCGACACCCAGCCGCCCCCGGCAATGGCCCGGTGGCCCGCGGCGAACCCGGGCGGCGTGCGCACCACGCCGTTCTCCAGCACGGCGGGATGCAGGTCGCCCGCCCGCTGCAGGGGCTCCAGCACCTCCTCGCACATGCGCCCCGCCTCGGCGAGGATCGCGACGGTCACGTCGGGCGTGGCCTCGGCGAACCGCGGCGTCGCCGCGACCCTGTCCAGCCCGACCACGTGATCCAGTAGGAATCGGAAATCCGCCAGCGGCGCACGATACGGCATGAGATGATCTCCCGGTCCGGGAACGGGCCCGGCTTGACTTGGCTTCGCAACCCGCGCCCTGTAAGCAGGCGCGCGCAGCCTAGCGTAGCCGAAGACGGCCGGCCAGCAACCCGAACGCCGCGTCAGAAGGGCCCGACATGAAGACCGAGACACTCCGCCCGGACGACACCGGATATGCCCGCGCCGCCGCCATCCTGCGCGCCGGCGGCCTCGTCGCCTTCCCCACCGAAACGGTCTACGGGCTGGGCGGCGACGCCCGCGCCAACCACGCCGTCGCCCGGATCTTCGAGGCCAAGGGTCGGCCGCGGTTCAACCCGCTCATTGTTCATGTGGCCGATGCCGACACGGCGCGGCGATTCGTCGACTGGACGCCCGCGGCCGACCGGCTCGCCGACGCGTTCTGGCCCGGCCCGCTGACGCTCGTCCTGCCGCTCCGGCCCGGTACCGGCCTGTCGCCGCTCGTCACCGCCGACCTGCCCACGCTGGCCATCCGCGTGCCCGCCCACCCGGTGGCCCGCGCGCTGCTCGCGGCCTTCGACGGCCCCGTCGCCGCGCCGTCGGCAAATCCCTCGGGACGGATCAGCCCGACACGGGCCGAGCACGTGCTCGCCGGGCTGTCGGGCCGGATCGAGGCGGTGCTCAACGGCGGCCCATGCGCGGTCGGCGTGGAATCGACGATCCTCGGGCTGACCGGCGCGACCCCGACCCTGCTGCGCCCCGGCGGCCTGTCGGTGGAGGCGCTCGAAGAGGCGCTCGCTTGCCCCGTGGCCCGCCACCGGCCGGGCGACGCGCTCAGCGCCCCGGGACAGCTCGCCTCCCATTACGCGCCCGGCGCGCGCGTCCGGATCGGCGCCGAGGCCGCGCAGCCCGACGAAGCGATGCTTGGCTTCGGCCCGGTAGCCTGCGACCTCAACCTGTCGCCGACGGGCGACCTGACCGAGGCAGCCGCGAACCTCTTCCATCACCTCCACGCGCTGGACGCGCGCGGCGCGCGAACCATCGCCGTCTCCCCGGTTCCCGATCACGGCCTCGGCCGGGCGATCAATGACCGTCTCCGCCGCGCCGCCGCGCCGCGCACCGGCTGACAGGGCGCGCACCCCGCCCTTCTTCTCGGCCAAAATACCCGCGCCGCAGGCGCCGGAAAATGTCAATTTTCCGGGGAAAAATCCGTGCGGATTTTTGCGCCCGGCCCGCCGTCTTAAGCAGGCGCGACCGGGGGCACGAGAACCCCTATGGTACCGATGGCATACCGACGCGCCGCCGACGGGGAGGGCGCCGGGCACCTAGCCGCCGACCTGCGCCAGCATCTCGCGCGCCGCCACGGCCGGGGTCACGCGCCCGGCCGCCACCCTGTCTGCCAGCCGCGCCATCGCCTCGCGCGCTTCGGGCGTTTCCAGACGCGCCAGAAGGCCCTGCTTCACGTCCTGCTCGAACCAGTACCGCGCCTGCGCCGCGCGGCGCGCGTCGAAATGGCCGTGGTCACGCCGCCACGCCACCAGCGCGGTCATTTCTTCCCACGCCTTGCGCAAGCCCTCGTCCTGCAGGGCCGAAACCATCAGCGCCTTGGGAAATCCGTCCGGGTCCTGCGGACGCTTGCGCAGCAGGCGCAGTGCGCCGGCATAGTCGGTGCAGGTGCGCGTGGCCGCCGGTTTGAGGTCGCCATCCGCCTTGTTCACGAGGATGATGTCGGCGATTTCCATGATACCGCGCTTCACGCCCTGCAGCTCGTCCCCGCCCGCCGGCGCCAGGAGCAGCACGAACAGGTCGGACATCTCGGCGACGACGGTTTCGGACTGGCCCACGCCGACCGTCTCGATCAGCACCACGTCGAACCCCGCCGCCTCGCATACCGCCACCGCCTCTCGCGTGCGCCGCGCCACGCCCCCCAGATGCGACTGGCTGGGCGAGGGACGGATGAAGGCGCCGGGATCTCGCGATAGGCGCTCCATCCGCGTCTTGTCCCCGAGGATCGATCCGCCCGATCGCGCCGAACTGGGATCCACGGCCAGCACGGCCACCTTCAACCCCATGCCCGTCAGCATCGAGCCGAAGCTCTCGATGAAGGTCGACTTGCCCACGCCGGGGGTGCCCGACAACCCGATGCGGATCGCCTGGCGCCCCGAATCCTTGAGTTTTTCCATCAGCTTGCCGGCGTCCTCGCGATGGTCCGGCCGGGAGCTTTCGATCAGCGTGATCGCCCGCGACAGCGCCCGCCGGTCTCCCTTGAGAAGTCGATCACTGATCTGTGCAATATCCATGCGCCCCGTCCCGATGCTGCGACCCTCTGGCGGCCTACATGCCGCGCCGACCCCGGGATTGTCCAGCCCGGACCAGGCCGGCTATGGAAATCCGGCCTCGGTTGTCGGATAAGACGGCCCATGACGACCGGGCTTCCCATTCACGAGGCCATCGCGCCGCTCTTCGCCGCGCTGCGCGGGACAGGCCGCGCGGTCCTTCAGGCGCCCCCCGGCGCCGGCAAGACCACGGTGGTGCCGCTCGAAATGCTGAAGGCGGGCATCGGCGTGTCCGCCGGGCGCATCGTGATGCTTGAGCCGCGCCGCCTCGCGGCGCGCGCAGCGGCGGCGCGCATGGCCGAAACGCTGGGCGAAAAGCCGGGCGAAACAGTCGGCTATCGCATAAGGGGGGAAACGAGGGTCGGCGACGCCACCCGGATCGAGGTCGTCACCGAAGGCGTCCTGACGCGCATGATCCAGTCCGACCCCGGGCTTTCGGGCGTGGGCGCGGTGATCTTCGACGAATTCCACGAACGCTCCCTCAACGCCGATCTGGGGCTCGCGCTCTGCCTCGAGATCGCCGACGCCCTGCGCGATGACCTGATCCTGCTGGCCATGTCCGCGACGCTCGATGCCGGGCCGGTGGCCGACCTCATGGCCTGCCCCGTCATCACCTCCGAGGGGCGCAGCCACCCGGTCGATATCCACCATCTCGACCGCCCCCTGCCCAAGGACGCCCGATTCGAGGCGGCCTTGGCCGATCTCGTCGAAAGGGCCGTGACGGAAACGACGGGCGGCGTGCTGGTGTTTCTGCCGGGCGAGGGCGAGATCCGCCGGGTCGAGTCGCGGCTGAAGGACCGTCTGCCCGCGGGCTGCCACCTGCGGCCCCTGTACGGCGCGATGGAGTTCACCGCACAGCGCGCGGCTATCGCGCCCTGCACGACGGGTCGCAAGATC
>JAVLCJ010000045.1:0-20030 GCA_031580875.1 Roseovarius sp. | reverse complement strand
CCGGGCGGGCGGCCCGCGACGTCGAGGCGTTGCTGGCCGAGGCGAAGCTGGGCGGGCGCGTGGCCTTCTCGGTGATGGACGTGGCGAGCGGTGCGCCGCTGGAGGGGCATGGCACGCGCACCGGCCTGCCCCCCGCGAGCGTCACCAAGGCGATAACGGCGGTTTACGCGCTCGACACGCTGGGCCCGGAATACCGGTTCGGTACCCGCCTGATGACCGATGGCACCGTCCGCGACGGCGTGCTGCGCGGCGATCTGGTGCTTGCCGGCGGGGGGGATCCGACGCTGGATACAGACGCGCTGGCCGATATGGCCGCGCGGCTGAAGAACCTGGGCATCCACGAGGTGCGGGGCACGTTCAGGGTCTGGGCGGGGGCGCTGCCTTTCGAGCGCGAAATCGACCCCGCGCAGCCGCCCCACGCGGGCTACAACCCCGCGCTGTCGGGGTTGAGCCTGAATTTCAACCGCGTGCGTTTCGGCTGGAAGCGCAATGGCAGCGACTACACCGTGACGATGGACGCCCGGTCGGGCCGGCACCGGCCCGAGGTGCGGGTGGCACGCATGGCGCTGGCCGACCGGCGGTCGCCCGTCTACACCTACCGCGACGGCGGCAGCCATGACAGCTGGACGGTGGCGCGGGGCGCGCTGGGCAACGGCGGCGCGCGCTGGCTGCCGGTGCGCAAGCCCGCACAATACGCGGGCGAGGTGTTCGCAGGCTTTGCCCGCGCGCACGGGATCGTGCTGACCGACCCGGCGCCGCAGCGCGGCCGGCCGGGCGGGACGGTGCTTGTCACCCACCGCAGCGCGCCGTTGCGCGACATCCTGCGCGGGATGCTGAAATATTCCACCAACCTGACGGCGGAAATGGTCGGCATGGCAGCCACGGCGCGCCGCGCCGGCAGGCCCGCGTCGCTGGCCGGGTCGGCGCGGGAAATGGCGCGCTGGGCGCGGCGCGAGCTGGGCCTCGCGCAGGCGCGGTTCGTCGATCATTCGGGGCTGGGCGAGGAGGCGCGGCTGACGCCGGCGGCGACGACCGCGGCGCTGGTGGCGGCGCATGGCCGGCTCAAGCCGCTGCTCAAGGAGATCCCGATGCGCGACGGCGCGGGCCGGATCGACCGCGGGCACCCGCTGACGGTGGCCGCCAAGACCGGCACGCTGTATTTCGTCAGCGCGCTGGCGGGATACATCACCGCGCCGGATGGCACCGAACTGGCCTTCGCCATCTTCACCGGCGACACCGAGAGGCGGGGGGCCATCGACCCGAGCCGCGATGGCCGCCCGCCCGGCGCGCGGGGCTGGAACCGGCGGGCCAAGCGCCTGCAGCAGGCGCTGATCGACCGGTGGGGCCGCGTCTTCGGGGGGTGAACGCCCCGGCAGGCACGGGCGCGGGCCGCGGACGGCGGACGGGTATTTGAGCCGAGAAGAAGACCGGGGTCAGCCGCCCGCCAGCGTGACGTGCGTGCCCCAGCCGGCGCAGAGATCCGCGAGCGGGCCGGGCAGCGGGGCGTCGGTGAAGAACCGGTGCACGTCGCGCAGGGAGCCGATGCGGACCGGGGCGCTGCGCTGGAACTTGGAATGGTCTGCCACGAGGCAGACCTCGCGCGAGTGGCGCAGGAGGGTCTGGCCCACCAGCACCTCCTCGATGTCGAAATCGAGCAGGTCGCCACCCTCGTCGAGGGCCGAGCAGCCGAGGATCGCGTGGTCGAAGCGGAAGCTTTCGATCGTGCGTGCGGTCAGCATGCCCACCAGCCCGCTGTCGGCGCGGCGCAGCGTTCCCCCGGCGACGACGATCTGGCAGGTCTTGTTTGCCAGCAGCGTTTGCGCGACGTTGAGGTTGTTGGTGACGACCATCAGGTTGTGGTGGTCGAGCAGTTCGCGGGCCACGGCCTCGGTCGTGGTGCCGATGTCGAGGAAGAGCGACGCCTCGTCGGGGATCGCGGCGGCGCAGGCGCGCGCGATGGCGGTCTTGGCCTCCTCGTTGAGGCGCCGGCGTTCCTCGTAGAGGATGTTGCTCACCCCCGAGGGCAGGATGGCGCCGCCGTGCACGCGTTCGAGCTTGCCGGCATTCGCCAGCTCGGTGAGGTCGCGGCGGATGGTCTGGACCGAGACCTCGAAGCGGTCGGCAAGGCCCTCGACGGTGACCTTGCCCTCGGTCCGGGCAATTTCGAGGATGTCGGGATGGCGGAATGTCTGGGACATCTGGCGGGCTCCTGGAACGGTGCTTTCGATTATGTTCGGTTTCGTGCGATTTTCAACCTCGGTGCCGCGAAACGGCCGATCCGTGCGCGGTGAGGGGGTCGTGGCAGGGAGTGCTGCCCGGGAATTTCCCCGTGGAATCAAGCGCTGGGCGTAAAAACGAAAGAAAACGAACATTCGTTATTGACCATGGCGACATGGATATGCTTCGTTTGCGCTCACATCGCACCGAGGGAGGAGAGTGTGACCCAATCGCCCGGGACAAGGATTGTCGATCTGTTCGTGATCGGCGGCGGCATCAACGGCTGCGGGATCGCGCGGGACGCGGCGGGCCGCGGGCTGAGTGTCGAGCTGGCCGAGATGAACGACCTGGCGCAGGCGACTTCTTCGGCGTCCACCAAGCTGTTCCATGGCGGGTTGCGATACCTTGAGTATTTCGAGTTCCGCCTTGTTCGGGAAGCCCTGATCGAGCGCGAGGTACTGCTGCGCGCGATGCCGCACATAAGCTGGCCGATGCGTTTCGTCCTGCCCTACCACCGGGACATGCGGTTCGAATCCGAAACGCCCACGTCGCGCCTGCTGGGCCGGATCATGCCGTGGATGCGGGGCCGCCGGCCGGCATGGCTTATCCGGCTCGGCCTGTTCCTTTACGACCACCTCGGGGGGCGCAAGCTGCTGCCGGCGACGCGCACGGTGGACCTGACGACCGACCCGGCCGGGCGCGCGCTCAAGCCCGGCTTCTCGACCGCGTTCGAATACTCCGACTGCTGGGTCGAGGACAGCCGGCTGGTGGTACTCAACGCGCGTGACGCCGAGGCCCGGGGCGCGACGATCCACACGCGGACCCGGGTGGTGTCGGCCGAGCGGGAGGGCGAGCTGTGGCACATCGTGCTGGAGGACCAGGACACCGCCGCGCTGTACACGGTCGCGGCGCGTGGCCTGGTGAACGCGGGCGGTCCGTGGGTGGAGGACGTGCTGCGCAACACCCTGCGGGTCAATGCCGCCGACGGCGTGCGGCTGGTGCGCGGCAGCCATATCGTCACGCGCAAGCTCTATGATCACGAAAAGTGCTACTTCTTCCAGGGGACGGACGGGCGGATCATCTTCGCCATTCCCTACGAGGAGGATTTCACGCTGATCGGAACCACCGACGCGGAGCATCTGGACGTGCGGGAGAAGCCCGAATGCACCCCCGAAGAGGCCGAGTACCTGTGCCGCTTCGCCTCGGACTATCTGGAGACACCGGTGACACGCGATGACATCGTCTGGACCTATTCGGGCGTGCGGCCGCTTTACGATGACGGGGCCAAGTCGGCCACCGCGGCCACGCGTGACTACGTCCTCAAGCTGGACACGGGCGGGCCGGCGCCGCTACTCAATGTTTTCGGCGGCAAGATCACGACCTACCGGAAGCTGGCCGAGGCCGCGATGGCCGAGCTGGTGCCCTATTTCCCGCGGGCGAGCGCGTCATGGACGGCCGGGGCACCCCTGCCGGGCGGGGATTTCGCTGTTGACGGCGCGCCCGCGCTGGCCGAGCGTCTGATGACGCGGTATCCGTTTCTTGACGATTACTGGGCGCGGCGGCTCGTGCGCGCCTACGGCACCGACGCGGCCGAGATGCTGGGCGAGGCGACGACGGCCGAGGAGATGGGCCGCGATTTCGGCGCGACGCTGACGGCGCGGGAGGTGCGCTGGCTGATGCGGCACGAATACGCCCGCCGGGCCGAGGACGTGGTCTGGCGTCGCTCCAAGCTGGGGCTGCGGTTGACGGATGAACAGGTGGCCGCGCTGGACGCCTGGATGCTGGGTGAGGAGCGCGAAGCCGGGGATGTTTCCGCGGTGCGGAGCGCATGAGGACGATTAGGGAGGGGACATGTCTCTGACACTGGAGGGAGTGACCAAGCGCGTCGGGCAGGAGGTTCATATCCACCCCACGGACCTGACGCTCCGGGGTGGCACGATGAACGTGCTGCTGGGGCCGACGCTGTCGGGAAAGACGTCGCTGATGCGGCTCATGGCCGGGCTGGACGTGCCGAACGACGGGCGCATCCTGTGGCAGGACGAGGATGTCACCGGCCGCCGCGTGCAGGACCGCGCGGTTGCCATGGTGTATCAGCAGTTCATCAACTACCCGTCGATGACCGTCTACGACAACATCGCCTCGCCGCTGCGGCTTCAGGGGCGGCCGTCGGCCGAGATCGACGCGGCGGTGAGGAAGACGGCGGACCTGATGCAGCTTTCGCCGATGCTGGACCGCAAGCCGCTGGAACTGTCCGGCGGCCAGCAGCAGCGCTGTGCCCTCGCGCGGGCGCTGGTCAAGGATGCCGGGCTGGTCCTGCTGGACGAGCCGCTGGCCAACCTTGACTACAAGCTGCGCGAGGAACTGCGCGTGGAGATACCCAAGATTTTCGAGGAATCGGGCAGCATTTTCGTTTACGCAACGACCGAACCCGAGGAGGCGCTGCTGCTGGGGGGCAACACCGCCACCCTGTGGGAAGGGCGCGTCACGCAGTTCGGCCCGACGGCGGACGTGTACCGGCAGCCGGTCGATGCGACGACGGCGCGCGTGTTCAGTGACCCGCCGATGAATTTCCTGCAGGTCAGCAAGACCGGCAACAAGCTGATGTTCGGGGACGGGCAGGCGGCCCCCGCGGTGGGCAAGCTGGCCGAGCTGGACGACGGGCGGTACACGGCCGGGTTCCGGCCGAACCATCTTGAAATCGGCAGGCACAGCGCGGACGCCATGAAGTTCACCGCGAAGCTGGTCGTGACGGAACTGACCGGGTCGGAGACGTTCGTGCATCTCGATCATCACGGCGAACGCTGGGTCGGGCTGATCCACGGTGTTCACGACCTGGCGCTGGGTGGAGACCTCGATGTCTACCTTGATCCGGCGCATGTCTATGTCTTCGGCGCGGATGGCGGGCTGATCGCGCCCGCCGCCTACGCGCTGGCCGCTTGAAGGGGAGGGGAGAATGGCCAAGATCACGCTCGACAACCTTGCGCATTCGTACCTGCCCGATCCGGGCAGCGAAGCGGATTACGCGCTCAAGGAACTCAACCACGACTGGGTGGACGGCGAAGCCTATGCGCTGCTGGGCGCGTCGGGCTGCGGCAAGTCCACGCTGCTCAACATCATCTCGGGGCTGTTGCATCCCAGCCAGGGCCGCATCCTGTTCGATGATGTCGACGTTACCGACGCGCCGACGGCGCAGCGCAACATCGCGCAGGTTTTCCAGTTCCCGGTGGTGTATGACACCATGACCGTGCGCGACAACCTGGCCTTTCCGCTGCGCAACCGCGGGCGGGACGAGGCGTACGTGGCCGAGCGCGTGCAGGAAATCGGCCGCATGATCGGCATGCACGAGATGCTGGACCGCAAGGCGCGCGGCCTGACGGCGGATGCCAAGCAGAAGATCAGCCTCGGGCGCGGGATGGTCCGCAAGGACGTGAACGCGCTGCTGTTCGACGAGCCGCTGACGGTGATCGACCCGCACATGAAGTGGGAGCTGCGCACGCAGCTCAAGGCGCTGCACCATGAATTCGGTCACACGATGATCTATGTCACGCACGACCAGACCGAGGCGCTGACCTTTGCTGACAAGGTGGTTGTCATGCATGACGGACGGGTCGTCCAGATCGGCACGCCCGACGAGCTGTTCGAGAAACCCGCGCACACCTTCGTGGGATACTTCATAGGCTCGCCCGGCATGAACGTCATCCCGGCGCGCGTCGACGGGACCAGCGCCTATGTCAACGGGGCCGAGGTGCCGCTGGGCGCTGGGTACGGCCGGCCCGGCGGCAAGGTCGAGATCGGCGTGCGCCCCGAATTCGCCCGGCTGTCCGACAGCGAGGGGCTGCCGGTGCGGGTCCGGCGTGTCGAGGACGTGGGCCGCCACAAGATCGTGCGCGCGGAATTCTTCGGCAACGACATCAACATCATCGCCGGCGAATCCGAGCGGGTCGCCGCGGATTCCGCGCGCGTCGTTTTCGACGCGCCCCATGTGAATGTCTATTCGGACGACTGGCGGGTCGCGCCCGACGGCGCGGGCGCCGGCCCGGTGGGGGAGGCTGCGTGATGCAGGAGAAAACGGTTAATCAAAAGGCATGGTTCCTCGTGCTGCCGGTGCTGGCGCTGGTGGCCTTCTCGGCGGTGATCCCGCTGATGACGGTGGTCAATTATTCCGTGCAGGACACGTTCGGCGGCAACCAGTTCTTCTGGACCGGGCTGGAATGGTTCCGGGAACTGCTGGATTCCGAGCGGATGTGGAACGCGCTGGGCCGGCAACTGGCCTTCTCGGCGATCATCCTGGCGATCGAGGTGCCGCTGGGCATCATCGTCGCGCTGAACATGCCGAAAAGCGGCTTCTGGGCCAGTTTCTGCCTTGTCGTGATGTCGCTGCCGCTGCTGATCCCGTGGAACGTCGTCGGCACCATCTGGCAGATTTTCGGCCGGGTGGATATCGGGCTTCTGGGCTACACGCTCGACGCGCTGGGCATCCCGTACAACTACACGCAGGATTTCTTCGCGGCGTGGGCCACGGTGATCGTGATGGATGTCTGGCACTGGACATCGCTGGTGGCGCTGCTCGCCTATGCGGGGCTGCAATCCATCCCCGACGCCTATTACCAGGCGGCCAAGATCGACCAGGCGAGCCGGTGGAAGGTGTTCCGCTACATCGAGCTGCCCAAGATGCTGGGCGTGCTGATGATCGCGATCCTGCTGCGCTTCATGGACAGCTTCATGATCTATACCGAGCCGTTCGTCGTCACCGGCGGCGGGCCGGGCAATGCCACCACGTTCCTGTCCATCGACCTCGTGAAGATGGCACTGGGACAGTTCGACCTCGGACCGGCGGCGGCGTTCTCGATCATGTATTTCCTCGTGATCCTGCTGATTTCATGGGTGTTCTACACCGTGATGACCAACCTCGACAAAGCGGAGGGCAAGTGAATGGCCGACATGACCGCGAACCAGGCGCAGGCACCTGCACGGGGCATCAGCCTGCCCCGCGTCAACGGCCGCGCCGTGGTGATGACACTCTACCTCGTGTTCCTGATGCTGCCGATCTACTGGCTGGTGAACATGAGCCTGAAGACCAATACCGAGATTCTCGGGACCTTCTCGCTCTGGCCGCAGGACCTGACTTTCCGGAACTACGCCGTCATCCTGACCGATCCGAGCTGGTACATGGGGTATGTGAATTCGCTGATCTACGTGCTGCTCAACACGGTGATCTCGGTCGCGGTGGCGCTGCCGGCAGCCTATGCCTTCAGCCGCTACACGTTTCTCGGCGACAAGCACCTGTTCTTCTGGCTGCTGACCAACCGCATGGCGCCGCCCGCCGTCTTCGCGCTGCCGTTCTTCCAGCTTTATTCCAGCGTGGGGCTGTTCGACACCCATATCGCCGTGGCCCTTGCGCATTGCCTGTTCAACGTGCCGCTGGCGGTCTGGATCCTCGAAGGGTTCATGCGCGGCGTGCCCAAGGAGATCGACGAGACGGCCTATATCGACGGCTACGGCTTCGGCCGGTTCTTCGTGAAGATCTTCATGCCGCTGATCGCGTCGGGCATCGGGGTTGCGGCGTTCTTCTGCTTCATGTTCTCGTGGGTGGAACTGTTGCTGAGCCGCACGCTGACCAGCATCGACGCCAAGCCCATCGCCGCCACCATGACGCGGACGGTGTCGGCAAGCGGGCTCGACTGGGGGGTGCTGGCCGCGGCCGGGGTTCTGACCATCGTGCCCGGCGCCTTGGTCATCTATTTCGTGCGCAACTACATCGCCAAGGGCTTTGCCCTGGGGAGGGTGTGATGGGCGCGCCTTTCACCCACGCACCGACCACGCAAGAATTCGACAGGGAGGTCTGATCAATGGACTGGATGGCATGGACATGGCCCACTGCCGCGTTCTTCGCGGTCATCGCGGGGCTCCTGATCACCTTTTCGATCATCACGCTGAAGTTTCCCGAGACTCCGCGGCGGGGAATCCTGCAGATCGAGACGACACGCGGAGACCGTCTTTTCATCACGCTCCTGGGCTCGGCCTTCATCAATCTGGCCTGGCTCGGGATCGTCGGCACGCAGCAGCCCTTGGCGCTGATCGTCTGCCTGATCTACGCCGCGGCGGTGTTCCGCTGGGTCTGAGAGGGCATTGAAACGTCCCGCCCGGGGCGCCGGGCGGGATCAACTACCCGTTCATTTTGGGAGGAGAACTGAAAATGAGTCTACGCTTGAAATCGACCACCGCGCTGGCGGCCAGCCTGCTGGCCATGCCCGCCTTTGCCGGGATGGAGGAGGCGCGAGAATTCCTCGACGCCGAGATCGGCGACACCTCGTCGCTGAGCCGTGCCGAGCAGGAAGCCGAGATGCAGTGGTTCGTGGATGCTGCCGAGCCGTTCGAGGGCATGGACATCCGCGTCGTGTCCGAAACGATCACGACGCATGAATACGAAGCCAAGGTGCTGGCGCCCGCCTTCACGGCGATCACCGGCATCAACATCACCCACGACCTGATCGGCGAGGGCGACGTGGTCGAGAAACTGCAGACGCAGATGCAGTCGGGTCAGAACATCTATGACGCCTTCGTCAACGATTCCGACCTGATCGGGACGCACTGGCGCTATCAGCAGGTCCGCAACCTGTCCGACTGGATGGCCGGCGAGGGTGCCGACGTGACCAGCCCGACGCTGGACATGGATGACTTCATCGGCCTGAGCTTCACCACCGGTCCCGACGGCAAGGTCTACCAGTTGCCGACCCAGCAGTTCGCGAACCTCTACTGGTTCCGCTACGACTGGTTCAACCACCCTAAGAGCCAGGAGGATTTCAAGGCAGCCTACGGGTATGACCTTGGCGTTCCGGTGACCTGGTCGGCCTACGAGGACATCGCCGAGTTCTTCACCGGCCGCGACATGTCCTATGCCGGTGGTCCGTCGGACGAGGTGTTCGGCAACATGGATTACGGCAAGAAGGACCCGAGCCTCGGCTGGCGCTTCACCGATGCGTGGATGTCGATGGCCGGGATGGGCGACACGGGTGAGCCCAACGGCCTGCCGGTTGACGAATGGGGCATCCGGGTGAACGAGAACAGCCAGCCCACAGGGTCCTGCGTGGATCGGGGCGGCGCGACCAACAGCCCGGCCGCGGTGTACGCCATCGAGAAGTACACCAAGTGGCTGCAGGAATACTCGCCCCCGGCGGCGGCCGGCATGACCTTCGGCGAGGCGGGTCCGGTTCCCGCGCAGGGCAATATCGCGCAGCAGATGTTTTGGTACACGGCGTTTACCGCCGACATGGTGGGTGACGGCGCCGATGCCGTGCTGAACGATGACGGCACGCCCAAGTGGCGCATGGCCCCCAGCCCGCACGGCGTGTACTGGGAGGACGGCATGAAGGTCGGCTACCAGGATGCCGGCAGCTGGACGCTGATGAAGTCGACCCCGGCCAAGCGTGCCAAGGCCGCGTGGCTGTATGCGCAGTTCGTCACCTCCAAGACGGTGGACGTCAGGAAAAGCCACGAGGGGCTGACCTTCATCCGGGAAAGCACGATCGAGCATGACAGCTTCACCGAGCGCGCGCCCAAGCTGGGCGGTCTGGTCGAATTCTACCGCAGCCCGGCGCGCGAGCGCTGGTCGCCCACCGGGACGAACGTGCCGGATTACCCCAAGCTGGCGCAGCTGTGGTGGCAGAACATCGGCGACGCGTCCTCGGGCGCCAAGACGGCCAAGGCGGCGCTGGACAGCCTCTGTGCCCAGCAGGAGCGCGTGCTCGAACGGCTGGAACGGGCCGGTGTGCAGGGTGATCTGGGGCCGAAGCTCAACGAGGAGCGCGACCCCGACTACTGGCTGAGCCAGCCCGGCGCCCCCAAGGCGCAGCTGGACAACGAAGCCGAAGAGCCGGTCACGATCCCCTACGACGAGCTGGTCGCAAGCTGGCAGTAACGGCGGCTTCCGGGGACGGTCCCGCGGGGCCGTGCCCGGACCTGCCTGCCTGCCGGGCCGGGTGCCCGGCAGGTCCGGACAGCGGCCGCCGCGCCTTGGCGGCCGCTTTTTCATGAATGATCACACAGGGCCTGAGCCATGAGCCATATACTCGCCATCGACCAGGGCACCACGTCGAGCCGCGCCATCCTTTTCGACGCGCGGATGCGGATCAAGGCGGTGTCGCAGGAGGAATTCGCCCAGAATTATCCGGATTCGGGCTGGGTCGAGCATGATGTCGACGATATCTGGGCCACCACCGCCGGCACCTGCCGCGCGGTGATCGAGCGTGCGGGCCTGACCGCGCACGACGTTGCGGCCATCGGCATCACCAACCAGCGGGAAACGACCATCGTCTGGGATCGTCGGACGGGCGCGCCCGTCCATAACGCCATCGTCTGGCAGGATCGGCGCACCGCCGATTTCTGCGCCGGGCTGCGCGAGGCCGGTCATGGGCCGATGATCAACGAAAAGACGGGCCTGCTGCTGGACCCGTATTTCTCGGGCACCAAGCTGCGCTGGATCCTCGAGAACGTGGAGGGCGCGCGCGAGCAGGCAGAGGCGGGCGAGCTGCTATTCGGCACGGTGGACAGCTACCTGATCTGGAAGCTCACCGGCGGCGCGGTGCATGTCACCGATGCCACCAACGCCGCGCGCACCCTGTTGTACGACATCCGCAAGGGCCGCTGGAGCCGCACCATCTGCGACCTGCTGGACATTCCCATGGCGATGTTGCCCGAGGTCCGCGACAGTTCGGCCGATTTCGGGGAAACACGGCCCGATCTGCTGGGCCGGGCGATCCCGATCCGGGGCGTGGCCGGAGACCAGCAGGCGGCGACCGTGGGGCAGGCGTGTTTCCGCCCCGGCATGTTGAAATCGACCTATGGCACGGGATGTTTCGCCCTGTTGAACATCGGGACGCAGCCGGTGGTTTCCGACAACAGGTTGCTGACCACGATCGCCTACCAGCTCGACGGGCAGCCGGTCTATGCGCTCGAGGGGTCGATCTTCGTGGCGGGGGCGGTTGTGCAGTGGTTGCGCGACGGGTTGCGCATCATCCGTGACGCGGCCGAGACACAGCCGCTGGCCGAGCGGGCCGACCCGGCGCAGAACGTGGTTCTCGTGCCGGCCTTCACCGGGCTGGGCGCGCCCTACTGGCGGCCCGAGTGCCGGGGCGCCGTGTTTGGCCTGACGCGCAATTCCCGCCCCGAGGAGTTCGCCCGCGCGGCGCTGGAAAGCGTGGGCTACCAGACCCGCGACCTGCTGGAGGCCATGAAGGCCGACTGGGCCGGCGCCGGCGGCGCCGACGCACGGGCCGAGGTGGCCACGCTGCGCGTCGATGGCGGGATGAGCGCCTCGGACTGGACCATGCAGTTCCTTGCCGACATCACCGGCGCGCCTGCCGACCGGCCGGAAGTGCTTGAAACCACCGCGCTCGGCGCGGCGTGGCTGGCGGGCATGGGCATCGGGCTGTATCCGGGGCCGGAGGAATTCGCCAAGACGTGGTCGCTGGAGCGGCGTTTCACACCGGCCATGCCGTCGGAGATGCGCGACCGGAAATACGCGGCGTGGGGCCGCGCTGTGGAGGCAACCCTGGCGTTCTGACATATTCTTCACCAAAGCGTTTGCAGTTGGGCAGGCGTGATGTCTTGTTGGTCGTCCTGCCCGGGGCTACGTTAAGCGCACGGGCCACGTCGGCCCTATGTGAAGGGAGATGGCATGTCCGCACAGGTATCCGCGGTTATCCCCGCCCGGAACGAGGCCGCAACGATCGGGCGTGTCGTCGCCACATTGCAGCGGCTCGAGGCCGTCGCCGAGGTCATCGTGGTCGACAACGGCTCGGATGACGCGACGCTGCAGGCCGCCGGCGCCGCCGGCGCGCGAACCCTGCACGAGCCCGTGCCGGGCATGGGTCACGCGCTGAAAGCCGGGTTCGCCGCCGCACGCCAGGACTGGATCCTCAAGATCGACGCCGATCTGGACCGGGTCGATATCGGGCGTATCGCGCGGCTGCTGGACGCGCGCGCCCCCGATGTCGGGTTGATCAAGGGCGCGTGGCACGATCCGGCGGATGACATGCCGATGACGCGACTGCTGGTGAAGCCGGCGATCCGGCAACTGGCCCCCGCGCTGGCCTGGCTCGCCGCGCCCAACTCCGGGATCTACGCCTTCAGGCGCGGGTGCATCGCGCATGAGGAGTTGACCGGCGATTACGCTGTTGATCTCGATGTCATGCTGCGGGTCCACGCGGCAGGCGCGCGCATAAGCGAAGTGGATATCGGACGGATCGTGCACGATGCCCGGAGCCGGGACCATTACAGCGCGATGGCCGACACGATCATGGCGTTCTTCATGCAGGTGCATGAGCGCCGGTTGACGGATGAAACCGTGATCCTTGCCGATCATGCGGACGATGTCGTCGAGAATGCCCTTGGCCTTGCCGCCGACCGGGCAAGCGCCGGGGCGGCGGTGACGATCTTCCTTGGCGAAAGTCACGGGGCCGCCGCTGATGTCTTGCGCACGGCGCTGTCCCGCTTCCCCACGGCGCGCGTCGCGGCGATGTCCGAGACCGGGCATTTCCAACCGCGGCCAACGTCGCGCCGCCTGTCCCTGATCTCGCCCTATCCATCGGTGGATGCGCGCGTGACACTTGCGGCGCTGCGGATGGCCGACAGAACTGGCAGCGCGCTGTCCCCCCGGCTGTTGCTGATGCCGAGCGCGCACGGGGGAGGGGAGGCGCTCAACTGGTTCACCCCGGACACCGTGCTGACGCCTTGGCGGGGCGGGCGGATCAAGCAGACGGCGCTGGACGCGATGGGGCTTGGCCCCGGCGGTCGCGACGTGCGCGAGCCGTTCCAGAGCTTCGCGTCGTTGCCGGATACGCTGAAACAGGGGCTGGTGCGAGACGCGCCCGAGACCGCGTCCGGTCCGGCCTGAGCGGCGGTTGCGTGCGGGCGCGCGTCACCGACCCGACCGCTTCCTTTCGGGACAGGCCAACCCGCCGCGGCGCGCCGGCAACCGCGTCGGGGGATGACCACGGGGCGCCGCCGTCACGCGCCCTTGAAATTGATCCGGCATTCGGTTTCCAGCATCCTGCCCGTATCGACGTCTTCGCCGTCCTGCGCCGTTTCGGCCTCTGCGTCGGCGGTTTCGGCCTCTTGCGTGGCGGCCCGCCGGCGCAGGCGGCCATACTGACCGATCGCGATGCCGAGCACGATCAGCGTACCCCCCGGCACAAGGCCCGGCCCCGGGTTTTCGCCGAGGAGAACCATCGCGATGACGAGCGCGGCCAAGGGCGAGAACGACGTGGCCAGCGACACGTCGCCTGACGTCGCATGCTTGAGCCCGAGGTTCCACGAGAACTGGCCCACGATGATGACGATGATCGCGTAAACCCAGACCCATTTCCACACGACGGCCGTGAATATGTCCTGAAAATGCATCGACCCGTAGAGGTAGAGCGCGAGTACGTAATAGATCATCGCGCCGACGACGGTGCGGTAGATCGAGAAGATCCCCAGCGGGATGCCCTGAAGCCCCGTGCGGCTGATCAGTGTCGAGGCGATGAAGGACAGCGTGGCGCCCGCCGTCGCCAGTTCCCCGAGGCCGAATGCGAAGCTCGCATCGCCCCTCAGCACGAAGATCACGCCCGCGCCGCACAATGCGATGAGCCCGGCGGCCAGCGCCCACCGATCCAGCTTCTCCCCCAGGAACAGCCAAGTGGCCAGCAGGAAAAGCGGCGGCTCGATGCGGCCGACGAGGACCACGTTCGTGACCGAGG
The DNA here is from genome assembly GCA_031580875.1 of Roseovarius sp. Classification (GTDB taxonomy): domain Bacteria; phylum Pseudomonadota; class Alphaproteobacteria; order Rhodobacterales; family Rhodobacteraceae; genus Roseovarius. The sequence goes on along the minus strand of JAVLCJ010000045.1, from coordinate 6,075 downwards.
TTTGTTCCAGCGCGACGAAGAAAAGCGCCGGGGTGAGCGCCGAGGACAGGGCGGCGGAGACGCTCAGCACGGTCCAGTCCTTGGCCGACAGCTTGCGCAGGTTTTCCCACGTCCAGTCCTTGTAGAACATCAATACCATCGGAACCAGCGACAGCAGCGACCCGAGAAACAGAAGGTTGCACAGGGTTACGGCATTGCGCCCGTCGACGGGGTTCTGCCGCCCGATCTCGGCCAACAGCGACACGATGGAATTCGACGCGGCATAGACGATGACGGCAAGCCAGACCAGCCCGGCCCCGAGCAGCGCGCGGGATACTGGAGAGTTCGTTTCTGGTTCGGCATGGCTCATGAACACTGATCCCTTGCGGCGTGCATGGTTGTCCCGGCCCGAGTTGTCATGCATCCGGCGACATGGCGCAAGGCGCTGGCGGACACGGCTTTTCACGTTGTCGGCAGGGTGCAGAAACATTGTTTCAGCGGTCCCGCAGGCTGTCACGCTGGCGTGCAAGCTCGTGTGTTTTCTTGAAAAGGCGCGCCTTGCACGGCCATGCTGGACCTGGCACCTGCCCGGGGTGACCGCGAACCGAAGGGAGCACGCATGATCGAGGGAAACGACGAAACTACACGGCGGATCGTCACGATCTATGACGACATCTATGACAGGCCCGATGCGCGGGCCTATTACCGCGCCATGGACGCGGCCGGGTTCCGGACCGCGCATCACGCGGCGGATGGGTTTGCCGCGGCGCTGTCCGCGGTCAGGGCCCGTCGGGGCGGCGGGGCCTGTAAGATCTTGGATTTCGCCAGCGGCTACGGCATCGCCGCGGCGCTGTTGCGTCATGACCTGACCCTTGACGACGTGCTGGCGCGGTATCGTGACCCGTGGTTCGACGCGGCCACCCCGCCGGAGGTGATCACCGCGGATGCCCGATGGTACCGGGCCCGGCGCATTGACCGGCAGAACGACGTTCACGTCGGTATAGATGTTGCCGGTAACGCGCTGGCCTATGCCCGGTCAGTGGGCATTTTCGACGCGGTTTTCCCCGAGAACCTGCAGGCTGATACCATGAGCGACGCCCTGCGCGATGCCATGGCGGATTGCGACCTGATCGTGGAATGCGGCAGCGTCGCGCATCTGCTGCCCCTTGCGCTGGACCGGCTGTTGCAGGCGGCCCCCGGGCCCAAGCCCTGGATCGTGACAGCGCCGATCCGTGGCAACGACAGCGCGGCGGCCTTCGATGTGATGCGCCGGCATGGCCTGCACGTCGACGGCATGGGCGATCGGCCCTTCCGCCATCGCCGGTTCGCCGACAGCGCGGAACAGGCCCGGGCCATCGAAAACGCCGCCGCGCGCGGCCACGATACGGCCGGGATTGAAAGCAACGGTTTCTTTCATGCGCAGCTTTACCTTGCCCGCCCGGTCTCCGAAACCGGGGCCGTGCCCGGCTGGACGCTGCGGCCGGTGGCATAGCCACCGGGCCGGCGGTCAGACACCGTAATAGGCGCGGTACCAACGCACGAAAAGCGCCACGCCGTCGCGCACGGGGGTCTGCGGGCGGTAGCCTGTCAGCGACTTGAGCAGCGATGCGTCGGCCCACGTGGCGGGGACATCGCCGGTTTGCATCGGCAAGTAATTGCGGATCGCGTCGCGGCCCAGTTCGGCCTCGATCGCCGCGATGAAATCCAGCAGGCGCACGGTGTCCGAATTGCCGATATTGACCACGCGGAACGGCGCGGCGGGGCTCAGGCTGTCGCCGGGCACCGCCGTTTCCGGCCCGCCCGGCACCGCGTCGATCAGGCCGCGGATCCCGCGGACGAGGTCATCCACGTAGGTGAAATCGCGCCACATCTCGCCGTTGTTGTAGATGTCTATGGCGCGGCCTTCGAGGATCGCCTTGGTGAACTTGAAATAGGCCATGTCGGGCCGCCCCCACGGGCCGTAGACGGTGAAGAACCGGAACATGGTCGTGGGCAGGTCGTGAAGATGGGCATAGGCGTGGCCCATCGCCTCGGTCGCCTTTTTCGTGGCGGCGTAGATCGTCAGCGGCGTGTCGGCCTTCTGCCCTTCGCCGAAAGGCATCTCGGTATTCGCGCCGTAGACCGAGGACGTGGACGCCATGAGCAAGTGCCGCGGCCGCGCCGCGCGCGCGCATTCCATCACGTTGAACGTGCCCGTGACGTTCGTGTCGACATAGGCACGCGGGTTGTCGAGGCTGTAGCGCACACCCGCCTGCGCGGCCAGATGCACGATGACGTCGGGCGCGGCCCGGTCCACCGCGTCGCCAAGCGCCCGCATGTCTTCCAGCTGCGCCTCGGTGGCGGTGAACCGGTCATGTTGGCGCAGCATCGCGTGCCGGCGCTGCTTGAGGCCGGTGTCGTAGTAGTCGGTCAGGCCGTCATACCCGGCCACGTGCCAGCCCTCGTGCAACAGCGCCTCGGCGAGGTGATAGCCGATGAAACCCGCCGTGCCGGTAATGAAGGCGCGTGTCATGGTGCCCCCCGCCGATGCGCGGCCGGTGGCGCGGAACAGGGGCCGTCGTCCCCGTCAATGTCGAAGCGGCCGATCACGGGGTTCCGGTCAGTCGAATTGCTGGCTGGTCAGGGCGCGGTGTATTTCCCGGCGCACCAGCTTGCGCACGTTGCGGGTGATGCGCTCGCCCAGGGCCCCCTGCAATTCCTGCCGGACAAGTTCGCTGACCATGTCGCGCAGCGCCTCCTCGTCGATCAGGGTATCGTCCAGATCCTCGAAGGCGGTTTCGTCCGCGCCGCGTTCCGTGTCGTGCCGTCCGTCCGCGGGCGCGTCCGTGGCGGCTGTACCCGACGGCCCGGGCTCAGCCGTGCCGCCATCCTCGGCGAACGGGCCGGTGTCGGTGTCGGTGTCCGTGTCAGCTGCGTCTCGGGGAGTGTCGTGATCCGCCGCCGGGGCAGCGGTGGTGTCGGACCATGGCAGCGGTTCCACGTTGCCGCCGGAATACGCGTCCTCGGATTGTCCGTCAGGTTCCCAGTGGTCGTCACGCGCGGCGATCGCGGCCTCGAACGCCGCGACACGCTGCTGCAACTCCTCGTTGTCGACCGCGTCCTCGAAGGGGGCGGCGTCCGGGTTTTCGCTCTCCTCGGCGGCGGTCGCGTCGGGGCTTGGCGTGTCGGTTGCGGCCTCCAGCACCTCGCCAAGGGTTTCCGGCTCCGCCGCCTCGGACCCGATGCCGGCCAGTGGATGGTCGGATGCGGTGTCATCCTCGTGCGCCTCGACCGCGTCCGCGGGGGGGGCGTCGACGTCATGTCCGGCATCCTCGCTGGCATGATCGGCGGCGTCCGGTGCGTCATCGGGCAGTGCCGCCTCCGGATCATCGCCCGTCGTGGCGGGTGTCGCACCCGCGTCAGCCGGCGGCGCGCCGGGATCAGTGGCGGGCGCGGCGCTTTCATCCACGCGCAATGACGGCGTCAGGACGAGCTTGTCAGTGGCGTCTTCCCGATCGTCCGCCGCGGCGTTGCCGGCCGCCTTATCCCGTTCCTCGTTGGAAACCAGCCTGCGGATCGACGACAGAACGTCCTCGATTTCAACATTGGACACCGGGTCTGACATGTTTCGATACCACTCTTGCCTCGGCTCAGCTTACCCCGGAGCCGGTTTTCACACAACAGATTACAGCGTGTTTTAATCTTTGCTCAGGGCGCGCAGCACGCGGTCCAGCTTGCGGCCCTGCTTGCTGGCCGGGACGGGTGCATCCTTGACGAGGTTGTAATAGGCGCTCGGGTCGTAGGTCTGCACACCAAGGTTGAGGTCCTTCGCCGTGAGCTGGCCCATGGCGGCAAGCACCGCGTAGGAGGCGATGTAGACATCCGCGTCGGACGAGATGACGTTGGCCCGGGCGTTCAGCAGGTCCTGCTCGGCGTCCAGCACGTCGAGCGTGGTCCGCGCGCCGAGCTTGGCTTCCTCGCGCACCCCCTCGAAGGCGACCTCGGCGGCGCGGACTTCCTCGCGGCTGGCGTCGCGGCTCGCGCGGGCGGCGCGCAGGTTGGCATAGGCGTTGCCGACATCCTGCAGGATGCGCAGGCGTACCTCGTGCAGGTTGCCGCGCTGCGCGTCGCGCTGTGCCATCGCCTGCCGCTGCGCCGAGCTCAGCCGGCCGCCCCGGTAGATCGGCCCCGTCACCTCGACCCCGAAGGACCCGCTGCGGTTGTAGTCGGTCTCGCCGAATTCCTCGGTCACGCCGACACGGCCCGTCAGGTTGATCGTGGGCTTCATGGCGGCCTTGGCAACCCGCACGTTCAGGTCGGCCGCCGCGACGTCATGCTGCGCGCTGAGAAGCTCGGGATGCCCCCGCACGGCCATGTCGCGCGCCCGGTCCGTCTGGCCCGGGATATTCGGCAATTGCCGCGGCGGGCGCAGGGTGCCGGGGGCGCGGCCCACCACGGCGCGATATTCCTCGACCGCCTGCCGGTAATCGCCCTGCGCCGCGGCAAGCCCGCTCTGCGCCGCGGCGACCCGGGCCTCGGCCTGCGCGACATCGGTGCGCGTGACCTCGCCCACGTCGAACCTGTCCTGCGCCGCGCGCAACTCCCGGCGCAGCAGCCGCAGGTTGTTTTCCCGCAGCGTCACGAACTCGGCGTTGCGGATCACGTTCATGTGCGCCTGAACGGCCCGCTGCAGCACTTGCTGTTCGATGCTGATGAGGGTCTGGCGCGTGGCAAGCACCGTTTCCTTGGCCGCCTCGATGCCCAGCTGGGTGCGGCCGAAATCATAAAGCAGCAGGCTGGCGGTGATCCCGAGGTTGGCCGTCGTCGACGCGGTCCCGCTGGTGCGTCCGAAACTGTTGCTGCGGCCGAAATTCCGCGTGAAATCGCCGGTCCAGTTGATGATCGGTCGCAGGCCCGCGACGGTTTGCGCGACGTCCTCGTCGGCCGCGCGGAGAAGCGCGCGATTCTGCTCCAGCAGGCCGCTGAATTCGTAGGCATCGACGAGCGTGTCGGCCAGTGTCTCGCCCTTGGCGCCCGCCGGCACCACCAGTGCCATGCCCACCGCCAGGGCCGCGCCCCAGGATCTGAGTTTCGCAAGCATGAGCATCGCAGTCTCCATTGTGCCAGTCCGGGATTCAGAGGGCGAAGGCCGGCGCCTTGTGGAAGCCCGGCAGAACAGGCGCCGACGCGTTGAAAGCGTAGCGCCAGTGCAACCGCCCGTCGATCTTGTGCGCGATCCTCACCACGCCGAGCACGCCCTCCATGAAGAGGCAGGCAAGGCGCCCCTCTTCCTTGAGCTGCGCGGTGATCGTGTCCGGCAATTCCTCGACCCCGCCCTGTACGAGGATCACGTCATAGGGGCCGTGCGGCGCTGCGCCCTCGGCCAGCGGCGCCTCGTGCACGATGACGTTGTCGGCGCCGGTCTCGGCCAGAAGGGTCTGCGCCTCGGCGGCCATCTCGGCGTCTTCCTCGACCGCGACCACGGCCTGCGCCATGCGCGCCTCGACGGCCGCCGAATAGCCAAGCGCGCAGCCCACGTCCAGCACGAGGTCGTCATTGTCGATCTCGAGCGCATCGAGCATCTTGGCCAGCGTCCGCGGGTCCAGCATGACCCGCCCGGCGCCCAGGTCGAGGTTTTCGCCCATGTAGGCGGCCTCGCGCAGGTGACGTGGCACGAACGCCTCGCGCGGGACAGCCAGCATCGCGTCGATGATCGGGAACTTGGTGACGTCCGACGGACGGACCTGTGTGTCCACCATCATCGTGCGACGGGCAGCGTAATCGGTCATCTGCTAAACTCTCGCGTTCGGATTCCTTGGGGTCGTTGTGACACAGAAGCCCCCATTGGGCAACGTCTATGGCGGCGAAAACCGCTCACGGGCCCTTGCACCGGCCAGGGCGATGGGATATCCACGATTGACCATTCGGACGGCGAGTTGGCGGAGTGGTGACGCAGCGGATTGCAAATCCGTCTACACCGGTTCGATTCCGGTACTCGCCTCCATTTCATTCTAAATCATAGGGTTAGCGGCTGAACGGTCGGGTGTGAGACAAAATGGGCCACACGCCCCATGGTGCTGTCATCGATTTTAGGCCTTTCGAGACGTGAGAGTTACC
>JAVLCJ010000044.1:0-20595 GCA_031580875.1 Roseovarius sp. | reverse complement strand
GACAACTCGTGCGGGTATTGCGTCAGCCGGCGCTCGGGCTCGGGGATGCGCACCTCCTGCAGCAGGTCGAGCACCCGCGCCCGCGCCTGCACCTTGCCCATGCCCTTGTGCAGGCGCAGCCCCTCGGTCAGTTGCCGGCCGATGGTGAAAACGGGATTGAGCGCCGTCATCGGCTCCTGGAAGACCATGCCGATCTCGTTGCCCCGGATGGTGCGCATCAGGCCTTGGTCCGCGGTGGCAAGGTCGATCTCGCCGCCCTCGCGGCGATCGAACAGCAGCCGGCCGCCCGAAATGTGCCCCCCGCCGTATTCCACGAGCCGCATCAGCGACAGCGACGACACGGACTTGCCCGAGCCGGTTTCCCCGACGATGCACACGGTCTCGCCCGGGAACACCTGCAGCGAAACGTCCGCGACCCCCGTGACCGGGCCGTCGCGGGTTTCGAACTCGACCCGCAGGTTCTCGATGCGGGCAATCGGTGACTGGTCGAGCATGGGCTGGACGCTCGTTTCCGGGGGCGGCCGGCGGCCATCCTGAAAGGGTAGCTAGACAGAGCGCGCGGCACCTGTCAAACCCCGCCGCCCGCCGAGGGCCCGCCGCGCGCCCCGCCGCCAAGTCAGGGGTTGCATTTTGCAATGATCCGGTCTGTCATGATCCGTGCAAGGACAACGCCGGGCCGGGAAACCGGTCAACCGGACGTGTCCGGGCAACGGGCCGTCAGAGCCCGAAGGCCATCTTCTCAAACGGGTGGTGTCCAACAACTGAGGAACCAGAATTTTCATGAAAACCAAAGCACTGATGCTGGGGGCAGCCGCGGCGCTTGCCTGTTCATCAGCCGCCGCACTTGCCGAGCGCGCGAGTGACGGCGACGTCAAGATCATCTACTGGCAGGCGCCGTCGATCCTCAACCCGTTCCTGTCGGGCGGCACCAAGGATGTGCAGGCGTCCAGCCTCGTGATCGAACCGCTGGCGCGGTATGACGAAACGGGCCAGATGGTCCCGTGGCTGGTCGAGGAAATCCCGACGGTCGAGAATGGCGGCGTGGCCGAGGACCTCACCTCGATCACGTGGACGCTGCGTGACGACATCACGTGGTCCGACGGCACGCCCTTCACGTCGGCCGACGTGCAGTCCACCGCCGAGTATTGCATGAACCCCGACATGGGCTGCGCGCAGGTCACCAAGTTCGAGGGCGTCGAAAGCGTCGAGACCCCGGACGCGCAAACCGTCGTGGTGAATTTCGACAGCCCCACGCCCGTCCCCTACCTGCCCTTCGTCGGCGCCGAGAGCCCGATCATCCAGAAGGCGCAGTTCGCCGATTGAACCGGCGCGCGCGCCCCTGAATGCACCGAGCAGAACTTCAACCCGGTGGGCACCGGGCCCTTCGTCGTAACCGATTTCCGGCCGAACGACGTGATCCGCTTCGCCGCGAACGAGAACTATCGCGACCCTGACAAGCCGGCCTTCGCCACCGTCACCTTCAAGGGCGGCGGCGATGCCACGTCGGCGGCGCGCGCTGTGATGGAAACGGGCGAATACGACTACGCCTGGAACCTGCAACTGGCCCCCGAGGTGATCGAGGAGATGGCCAAGGGCGGCACGGGTGAGCCGATCTCGGGCTTCGGCACGCTGGTGGAGCGCATCATGGTCAACTTCACCAACCCGGATTCCGGCCTGCCGCCCGAGGAACGCGCGGTGGTCAAGCCGCATCCCGTCCTCAAGGACAAGGCGGTGCGCAAGGCGCTGAGCCTCGCCATCGACCGGCCCCTGCTGGTCGAGATCGGCTACGGGCAGGCCGGGCAGGTCACCTGCAACCTCGTGCCCGCGCCCGAAGCGTTCGATTCCGACACGTTCGACTGCTCGACGCAGGACCTCGACGGCGCGCGCGCCCTGCTTGACGAGGCCGGCTGGGTGGACAGCAACGGCAACGGTATCCGCGACAAGGACGGCGTGGAGCTGAGCCTGCTCTACCAGACCTCGACCAACGCGGTCCGGCAGGATTTCCAGGCGCTCATCAAGCAATGGTGAAGCGAGATCGGCGTCGAGACGGAACTGCGCAACATTGACGCCTCGGTCTTCTTCGGCGGCGATCCGGGCAGCCCGGACACCTTCCAGAAGTTCTATGCCGATGTCGAGATGTACGCCAACCTCTTCCCCGGTACGGACCCGCAGGCCTATCTGGGCAACTACCTGTGCGACAAGGCCCCGCGGCCGTAAACGCAGTGGCAGGGCGAGAACGTCACGCGCTTCTGCAACGAGGAGTACGACGCCCTGCATGCCGAGCTGCGCCAGACCGCCGGCATCGAGGAGCGCGCGCGGATCGCCAGGCAGCTCAACGATATCCTGATCGAGGAAGTCGCGATCATCCCGCTGGTCCACCGTGGCCGCCTGTCGGCGAAGTCCAATTCGCTCGGCGGTGTCACGCTAAACGTCTGGGATACCGAACTGTGGAACGTCGCCGACTGGTACCGCAAGGACGGCTGACCCGGGCCTGACTCCGCACCGATACGGCGCCCGCCCGGCCTGACCGCCGGGCGGGCGGTTTGCCCGCCCCCGGCGCCCCTGCCAAATACCGGATCCCGCGCATGCTGACCTTCACGATCCGCCGGCTGATCACGGCCATTCCAACCCTGCTGTTCATTAGCCTCGTCATCTTCCTGCTGCTCGAACTGGCGCCGGGCGATCCGATGGCGCAGGTCCCGCTGACCGTGCCACCCGACGTCAAGCAACAGATGCGCGAGGCGCTCGGCCTCGGCGAACCGACGCATGTGCGGTTCGGCAAGTGGATCTGGCAGTTCATGGTGGTCGAGCCGATGCATTTCATCGACGGCATGCTGGGCACCACGCTGGCCGCGGGCGAAAGCCGGGTCATCAGCTGGCAGACACGGTCGCCCGTGATGGATATCGTCGCGCAACGCATGCCGCAGACGCCGTGGGTGGTGGCGATGTCCTATGTCGTGGGCATCCTCATCGCGCTGCCGATCGGCATCTATTCCGCCTACCGGCAATATTCCGTATTCGACCAGGTCGGCACCTTCGTGACGATGGTCGGCTATTCCGTCCCGCCCTTTTTCTCGGGCGTGCTGGTGATCGTCATCTTCTCGGTGCAGCTGGGCTGGCTGCCCTCCATCTACGACACCACGCTGGAGGTCGTGGACTGGGACACCTTCGTCACCCAGCTTCGACAGATGGTCATGCCGGTGATGGTGCTGGCCTTGCAGACGACGGCGCAGATCAGCCGTTTCATGCGGGCCTCGATGCTAGACAACCTCAACCAGGATTACGTGCGCACCGCCCGTGCCAAGGGGCTGTCGGAAAGCGTGGTCGTGATGGTGCACGTGCTGCGCAATTCCATGATCCCGGTCGTCACGGTCATCGCGCTCGGCGTGCCGCACATCTTCGGCGGCGCCATCATCACCGAGCAGATCTTCAAGGTGAACGGGCTGGGCCAGTTGCTGATCACCGCCATCCAGGCCAACGACCTGCCGATGGTGCAGACCGTGACCTTCATGCTGGCCGTTCTCATCGTGCTGTTCAACATCGTGGCCGATCTGCTCTACGGCCTTCTCGACCCGAGGATCCGCTATGACTGACCCGCTGACCGAGCCCTTGACCGAGCCGACCCCGACAGCCCCGCCGCGCAGCCAACTGCGCGAGGTCTGGCTGCAGTTCCGGCAGCACCGCGGCGCGCTGATCGGCGGCCTGATCTTCGTCCTGATCGCGGTGACGGTGTTCATCGGGCCGGTCCTGTGGCAGATCGACCCGACCTATATCGACATCCGCGCCCGCAACCAGGGCCCGACGCTGGCGCATCCCTTCGGCACCGACCAGCTGGGCCGTGACACGCTGGCCCGCATGATGGCCGGCGGGCAGACCTCGATCGCGGTCGGGCTGACGGCGATGCTGCTGGCGCTGGTGCTGGGGTCGTTCATCGGGGTCGTCGCCGGATTTTTCAGATGGTTCGACGGGCCGCTGATGCGGCTCACCGACCTGTTCCTGTCCCTGCCCCTTCTGCCATTGCTGCTGGTCATGGTGCTGCTGTTCCGCGAACCGCTGAACGCGGCCTTCGGGCCGGAAACCGGGATCTTCATCCTGATCGTCGTGGCCATCGGCGTGACAAGCTGGATGCCCACCGCGCGGATCGTGCGCGGGGACGTTCTGGCGCTCAAGGAGCGGGAATTCATCCTCGCGGCGCGGTCCATCGGGACGACCAATTTCAACCTGATCTCGCGCCACATCCTGCCCAACGTGCTTTCGCCGATCCTCGTGTCGGCCACGCTCGGCATTGCCAACGCGATCATCACGGAATCCGCGCTGAGCTTTCTCGGGCTCGGCTTCCCGCCGGATTTCCCCACATGGGGCCGGCTGCTCAACGATGCCACGCAATACCTGCAGGATTACCCCGAACGGGTGTTCTGGCCGGGGCTCGCGATCTCGCTCACGGTCCTGAGCGTGAATTACCTCGGCAACGGGTTGCGCGATGCGCTCGATCCGCGCATCCGGGGCCGCTGACGACGTGAGCCGCGCCAAAAAGAACCCCGGACCGTCGCGCCCGGCCGCGATGGTCCACTGGCCGCGCACGCGGCCGCCTGCGCGGAACACCGAATACGCAAACCGGCACCGGCCGGAATTTTGTTCCTCGACGGACCTGATATTCACAAAGTCAGATACTTGATTGACAGAAAATTCCCCGCCAGATGAACCGCGTTCCAATATCGGGGGATGCGAAAGATGTTCGCGACATTCGGATTCGACACGCTCACCGCGCCGCAGGCGGCGCTCTGGTTCGCGCTTGGCCTCGGGCTGGTTTTCGGCGCGCTCGCGCAGATCACCCGCTTCTGCCTGCGCCGCGCCTTGGTCGGCGAGGACCGGCGACAGGCCGCCGGTGTCTGGCTGATGGCGCTGGCCGTGGCCGTGGCCGGCACGCAGGCCGCCGTCGCGCAGGGCTGGATCACCTTTGCCGATCACCGGTTCATGACAGGCGCCATGCCGCTGCTCGCCATCGTGCTGGGCGGGCTGATGTTCGGGGCCGGGATGGTGCTGACGCGGGGCTGCATCTCGCGGCTGACGGTGCTGAGCGGCGCGGGCAATCTGCGCGCCGTGCTTGTCCTGATCGTCTTTGCCATCACCGCCCATGCCATGATGAAGGGCGTGCTGGCACCGCTGCGCAGCGCGGTCGGCGCCGTCACCGTACCGCTCGACCCGGCCCTGCCCGGCGCCCCGCTGCTCTGGGCCGCTCTGATCGGTGGCCCCGCGCTTGTTTTCGCGCTGCGCTCGGGCAACCGGGCCGGAACGCTGGTCATGGCGGGCCTGATCGGCCTGCTGGTGCCGCTTGGCTGGGCGGGTACCGGTTTCGTGCTCTACGACGATTTCGACCCGATCGCGATGGAATCGCTATCCTTCACCCGGCCGGCAACCGATGCGATCTTCTACACGCTGGCCGCCACGGCGTTGACCCCCGGCTTCGGCGTCGGGCTTGTCGGCGGTGTTATCGGCGGCTCCTTCGTGGCCGCGGCCCTGACGCGGCGCTTCCGCTGGCAGAGTTTCGAAACCCCCGGCCAGACGGGCCGTTACCTTGCCGGCGCGGTGCTGATGGGCACGGGCGGCGTGCTCGCGGGCGGCTGCACCGTGGGCGCGGGGTTGTCCGGTGTACCGACCCTGTCGCTGGCCGCGATCCTTGCCCTTGTGGCGATGGGCGCCGGCGCGCTCATGACTGACCGGCTGCTTCGGGCGGGCGCGGCGCAGCCACGGCTGACGCCGGCGGAGTAGCGTCGAAGCCGCCGAATGCGCCTTGCACTGCCGGGCCGACGCGTTAGGGTGCCCGGCGGTCAGCATGTCAGGCACAGGGGCAATCATGGCGGCATTCGAATACAAGGTCATCCCCGCGCCCGCCAAGGGGCGAAAGGCCCCCGGTGTCAAGGGCGCGGAAGCGCGGTTCGCGCACGGCCTGCAGGAGGTCATGAACGAGATGGCCCGCGATGGCTGGGAATACCTGCGCGCCGACATCCTGCCCAGCGAGGAACGGCAGGGGCTGGCATCGACGCATACCGTGTACCGCAGCGTGCTCGTGTTCCGGCGTCCGGCCGGCGGGCCGGGGCCAGCGGATGCGGCGCCAACCGCCACGGCGGCCCCCGGGACGCCCGCGGAGGGAACCGACGAGCCCCCGGCGCCGGCCGATGCGGCCGACGCCACCGAAACGAGGGCGGCGCCATCTTCGGACGAGGACACTACCAACGATCCGCCGGGTCCGCGCGGCTGACCGCGCGCGGTTGAAAGGGCTGATTTGACCGCTAATTGCAGGAGGTCGTGCGCAAAAAGGGTGCACCTGCAATGCGCGTTGCCGCGGCGGCCCCGCGCCAATTTTTATGAAGCGCCCCCTTCAATTCATGGCTTTTTAGCCTAAACTTACGTCTCCGAGTCGCAGAGGGTGTCCCATGTCCAAATCAGATCCGTTCGGTTTCGATATGTCCGTTTCATCGGCGAAAAAGAAAAAACCCCGCGGCCGACGCGGGATGTCGGGGGCGTCCGAAACCTCGACCCGCGTCTGCGAGAAGGACGGCTGCAACCAGCCGGGCAAATACCGCGCGCCCAAGGCACCCGACGTGCTCGATGATTACTACTGGTTCTGCAGGGACCACGTGCGCGAGTACAACCTGAAATGGAACTTCTTCGACGGCACGACCGAGGCGGAAATGAACGCCCAGATGTCGAAGGACAAGGTGTGGCAGCGCGAAACCAAGAGCTTCGTGGACCCCGAAACGCGTGCATGGGCACGGCTGGGGATCGAGGATCCGCATCAGGTTCTGGGCGAGAACGCCACCCAGAACCCGGGCAAATCGTCGAATAACGGCCATACGCGCCGCCTGCCCCCGACCGAGCGTCGGGCCGTCGAGATATTGGAGGCCAAGGACCACTGGTCGAAGGCCGAGGTGCGCAAGGCCTACAAGAAACTCATCAAGGTCCTGCATCCTGACATGAACGGCGGCGACCGCTCGCAGGAAGAGCAATTGCAGGAAGTCGTCTGGGCCTGGGACCAGATCAAGGAAAGCCGCAACTTCAGGTAACCCCCGGCATCCCCCGCGGCACACCACCACGCGGGGCCCCGGTCAGCCCGGCTCGATCACGCCCGCCTCGGTCACGACCATGTCCAGCGGCTGGTCCGTGGGCTCCAGCGGCAGGTTCCGGTCCTCCTGCGCGGCATAGGCGAAACCGATGGCCAGTGTCGGCCGCCGGCCCCTGAGCATTTCCAGCGTCCGGTCATAGAAACCGCCGCCATATCCCAGCCGGCCCCCGCGCCTGTCAAAGGCGACAAGCGGAACGATCAGGATCTCAGGGTCGAAATAATCAAGCGTTTCGGGGACCTGCGCACCGAACGGACCGTCCTGCAGGGCGCAGTCCGGCGTCCAGCGCGCGAACTTCAGCGGCTGCCCCTTGCCCTGGATGACCGGCACGCCCACAGGGCCATGCGCGGCGGCCTCGGCCATCGCGGGGCGCGGGTCGATCTCGGTCCGGATTGGCAGGAAGCCCGACAACGGGACCCCCTTGTAGCCCGCAAGCACAGCCGACAGGTGGCCCGCCGCCGGCCCGCGCTGCGCCTCGTGCGCCTGCTTGCGGCGTGCGAATGCCGCCTTGCGCGCCGCCGCCTTCACATCCGCGAGATCCGTCATAGCAACACCACCACTGCAAGGCCGAGGAAGGCGAAGAAGCCCACCACGTCCGTCACCGTCGTCACGAAAGCGCCCGACGCGAGCGCCGGGTCAATCCCGATACGATCCAGTAGCACGGGAATCACCGTGCCCGCCAAGCCGGCCACGACAAGATTGATCACCATTGCGGCAGCGATCACGTATCCCAGTTCCGGCCCGCCGAACCACAGCACGCCGACCACCCCCATCGTCACCGCGAAAACGAGGCCGTTGAGCAAGCCGACAGCAACCTCGCGACGGATGAACCGCCACATGTTCGATCCCGTCAGGTCCCGCGTGGCCAGCGCGCGCACCGCCACGGTCAGCGATTGCGTGCCCGCGTTGCCACCCATCGAGGCCACGATCGGCATCAGCACGGCCAGCGCGACAAGCTGCGCGATCGCGTCCTCGAACTGCGCGATGACCAGCGACGCGAAGATCGCCGTGACAAGGTTGACCGCCAGCCACGGGAACCGGCGCTTGGCCGTGTCGATCACCCGGTCGGCAAGGCTGCCTTCCTCGCTCACACCGGCCAGCCTCAGGATGTCCTCCTCGTGCTCCTCGTCCAGCACGCCCATGGCGTCGTCAATGGTGATGATCCCGACCAGCCGCTCGTTCTCGTCCACCACGGGCGCCGAGATCAGGTGATACTGGTTGAAGGCATAGGCCACGTCGCCCTCGTCCTGCGTAACGGGAATGACGTGAAACGTATCCTCGACCAGCGATTTCAGGAGCACCTCGCGGCGCGATCCCATCAGCTTGCCCAGCGTGACGTTCCCCACGGGCCGCAGCCGGGGATCGACCAGCACGACATGATAGAACTGCCCCGGCAGGTCGTCCTGATTGCGCAGGTAGTCGATCGCCTCGCCCACGTTCCAGTGCTCCGGCGCCATCACCACCTCGCGCTGCATCAGGCGCCCGGCCGAATATTCCGGGTAGGTCAGCGATTGCTGGACGGCGACCCTGTCACTGTCTTCCAGGATGCCGAGGATGGCCTCCTGTTGCGGGTCGTCCAGATCCTCGACCAGATCGACGACATCATCCGATTCGAGGTCGCGCACGGCGTCGGCCAGAACCTCGGGGTGCAGCAGGCCGATCACCTCCTCGCGCAGGCCCTCGTCAAGCTCCGACAGGATGTCCCCGTCGAAATCCTTGCCGTAAAGCTCGATCAGGCGGCGGCGGTCGAAGGCGTTGACCTGTTCCAGCAGGTCCGCGATATCGGCGGCGTGCAACGGCGCCATCTCGTCCATGAGCAGCGCATGATCGTCGGTATCGACCGCGTAGATGATACGCGCCACCGCTTGGCGATCCAGCGCGTAGGCATCATCCTCGCGTTCGGGATCCGGGGACGTGGTGTCGTCATCGGTGTCGGACATCTCAACCCCCTTCTCGCCGCCGGATCGCTACAGTTCTCAGCAGTAATCAACCCCCCGGCCAAAGACAATGCACATGACGCGATTTACCCCGTCGTCGCGACCCTCTACCCTGTGCCGCGACCATCGGAAAAGCAGATGACAGACGAAACGATCATCACCGGGCGCGTTCTGCGTTTCACCCGCTCGCCGTTCGACGGCCCGCCGGACAGCGCCGCGCGGCTTGACGGGGCCGTCCTGCTGCGCGACGGCCGGGTCGCGGCGACGGGTGAGCGCGCCGAAATGCGGCGACTGGCCCCGCATGCCCCGATCCGTGACATGGGGGATGCGCTGGTAACGGCCGGGTTCATCGATGCGCACGCACATTACCCGCAGACAGCCATCATCGCCAGCTGGGGCAAGCGCCTCATCGACTGGCTGGAAACCTATACCTTCCCCGAGGAGACGCGATTCGCCGATCCGGCCCACGCGGCGCGGATCGCCGCGCGTTATTTCGACCTGACGCTGGCCGCGGGCACCACCACCGTCGCCAGTTTCTGCACCATCCATCCCGAAAGCGTCGGGGCGTTCTTTACCGAGGCCCGCCACCGCGGCCTCCGCGCGCTGGCGGGCAAGACCAGCATGGATCGCAACGCGCCCGCCGGCCTGCTGGACATCGCGCAGTCGGCCTATGACGACGGCAAGCGCCTCATCGCGCGCTGGCACGGGGCGGGCCGGCTCGCCTATGTCATCACGCCCCGGTTCGCGCCGACCTCGACGCCGGCCCAGCTCGACGCGCTCGGCCAGCTCTGGGCCGAGCATCCCGATTGCCTGATGCAGACCCACCTGAGCGAACAGGTCGAGGAAATCGACTGGGTGAAATCATTGTTCCCGGCCGCGCGTGACTATCTCGACGTCTACGAATCGCACGGGCTTCTGGGCGCGCGCGGGCTGTATGGCCACGCCATCCATCTTGAGCCACGCGAACGCGACAGGCTGCGCGAAACCGGCGCGGCGCTGGTCCACTGCCCGACATCCAATACCTTCATCGGCTCGGGGCTGTTCGACATGGGCGCACGGCAGGCCGAGGGGCAGCGCGTCGCGCTGGCCACCGATACCGGCGGCGGATCCTCCTTCTCGATGCTCAGGACGATGGCCGCGGCCTATGAAATCGGCCAGCTCAGCGGGACCCCGCTGCACCCGGCGCAGCTCTACTGGCTGGCCACGACGGGCGGGGCGCAGGCGCTGCACATGGACCATCTGATCGGCAATGTCGCCCCGGGAATGGAAGCCGACCTGATCGCGCTGGACCTCGCCGCGACCCCGGCCATCGCGCAGCGCGCGGCCCGGGCCGACGATATCTGGCAGGCGCTTTTCCCGACGATCATGATGGGCGATGACCGCGCCGTCCGCGCGGTCTGGATCGGCGGGTCCGAGGTGACTTTTCCCGCGTAAGATATTGAATGAATGCCTTTTTCGCTGCCCGTCAGCACCCGGGTGCCGCCACCAGCAGGACCCAACGGTCGCCGGCGGGTGCATGGCCAACCCCGTATTCCAGCGCGTCGCGTTTCAGGTTGATGCGCCGGTGCCCCGGCGATGCCATCCATTCGCGAACGACACGCTCGGGCGCCTCGAAACCGCTCGCCACGTTTTCGCCCGACCTGCAAGGCCCATAGCCTGCGCGTTTCAGACGGTCATGCGCGCTGCGCCCGTCCGATCCGACATGCCCCGTCAGCCCGTTGCGCGCCATGTCAGCGGCGTGGCGCGCGGCCACACCGTCCAGCAGGCGGTTGTGCGAAAGCGGGTCGATTCCGCGCGCGCGACGCTCCCGGTTAACGAGGGTCCCGATCCGCGCCGCCGCCGAGCCGGCCGGGGCCGCGCGCATGGGCACCGCCGACGCATCCTGCCCGGACAGGACGCCGGGCGGGACGGGCACGACAAAAAGACATCCCGACAGGCTGAAAACCGCGATGGCGGCCATGACGATGTTTTTCATGTCAATCATCCCGGTGCTGACTGCCCGCGCGCGCCGCCGTGAGCCGGACGGCTAAACCCGACACGGCGCCCCGCATGACGGATATTTCCGGTGAAGGCTCACCGCAATCAATACGATTATATTTCAACGCCTTGCATCCCTTTATTGGAGTATCGCCTCAACCAGGACAGGCGGCGAGAATTTCCAGCGCCGCGGCGTGCTGCTGCGCCCCGGCCGCGGCGATCACGCGGCCGCCGCCATGTGCGGGACCGCCGCGCCAGTCGGTCACGATCCCGCCCGCGGCCTCGATCACCGCGATGGGCGCGTGGATGTCGTACGGTTTCAGCCCCGCCTCGATCACGAGGTCGATCTGCCCCGCCGCCAGCAACGCGTAGGCATAGCAATCCATGCCGTACCGCGTCAGCCGCGCGGCCGCCGCGACGCTGTCGAAGGCGGCGGTCTCTGCCGGGCTACCGAGGTTCGGATAGGTGGTGAAAACAACGGCATCGTCCAGTGGACGATCGCCGAGGGTTTCAAGGGCGCGGTCGCCGTGCGGCCCGGCCAGCGCGGCGCGACCGAACCCGCCTTCGAAACGCTCGCCGATATAGGGCTGGTCGATGAGGCCGTATACCGGGCCGTCGGCATCCGACAGCGCGATGAGGACCCCCCAAGTCGGCGCGCCGGACATGAACGACCGGGTGCCGTCAATCGGGTCCAGTACCCAAGTCAGGCCGCTCGTGCCCGCGCGGTGGCCGAATTCCTCGCCAAGGATCGCATCATCCGGGCGCCGGGTTGCAAGCATGTCACGCATGGCACGTTCGGCGGCGCGATCAGCTTCAGTAACGGGGTCGAAATGGCTTCCCGCTTCCTTGTTGTCCGCGCGCATCCCGTCCGTGCGGAAATGCGGCAAAATCGCGTTGCGCGCGGACTCCGCCAGCGCGTGCGCCGTTTCGACAACCTCTGCCCTGTCCATTTCGCGGCCCCGTGAAATCACTTTGGCCGCGTGATTAGACCGGTTCGGACCGGGGCTCAAGCCACGTCGCTGAGCACCCGGGCCAGATCGAAGAGACGCCGACGCTGGTTTTCAGGGATGGCATAATAGGATCGCACCAGTTCCAGCGCTTCCTTGTTTCCCAGCAGGTCCGCCGGCATGTCCGCAACATCTTCCTGCGGTTCCTTCCCGCCATCGTCGATGCCCGCGAAGAAGAAGCTCACGTCCACATCGAGCGCGTCGGCGATGTCCCAGAGCCGCGACGCGCTGACCCTGTTGGCCCCTGTCTCGTATTTCTGAATTTGCTGAAATTTAATACCAACGTTTTCCGCAAGCTGCTGTTGCGTCATTCCTACCAACCAGCGGCGGTGGCGAATCCGCTTGCCAACATGCACATCCACGGGGTGCACCATACTCCAACCCTTTCTACTTTTCGCCTGCTTCGGCAGATAACACACACAACGGTGCAGTTAAAATCGACTGCGATACACAAACGTCACGGCTGCCGCCGACGCATCAAAATCGTAGCAGTCTGGCGGTAAAATACAAGCAATTTCGCTCGTCAAAAACGTGCCATGGTGAAACCCGGTTCAATCCTCGCGCGAGGCCGGGCCGCGCCGATTGACAGGCCGCGCGCGTTTTGCCTACCTCGGCGGCGTCCCTTCCGACGTGGCGAGGTCTTCCATGCGCGCCTACCAGCTACCTGCCGCCGGGCATGTCCCGCACCTGGCCGATATCGCCTGCCCCGCCCCCGCGGCCGGGGAACTCAAGCTGGCGATACATGCCTGCGGCCTGAACTTCGCCGACCTGCTGATGGTGGAGGGCCGCTACCAGGATACGCCCGAACCGCCCTTCACCCTCGGGATGGAGGTGGCCGGCGTGGTCGAGGCGCTCGGCCCCGGCACCGACGGCCCCGCCCCCGGCAGCCGCGTCGCCGTCTTTGCCGGTCAGGGCGGGCTGGCCGAGGCGGGGTGTTTTCCGGCCGACCGCGCCGTCCCCCTGCCCGAAACCATGAGCTTCACCGACGCCGCGGCCTTCCAGATCGCCTATGGCACAAGCCACGTTGCGCTCGATCATCGGGCGCGCCTGCAACCGGGCGAGACGCTGCTCGTGCTGGGGGCGGCCGGCGGCGTCGGGCTGACGGCGGTCGAGATCGGCAAGCTGATGGGCGCCCGGGTCATCGCCTGCGCGCGCGGCCGCGGGAAGCTCGCCGCCGCCGAAGCGGCCGGCGCCGATCACCTGCTCGACGCCGAATCCGACGACATCCGCGCCGTGTGCAAGGCGCTCGGCGGGGTCGACGTGGTCTACGACCCGGTGGGCGGTGACCAGTTCAGGGCCGCCATGCGCGCCTGCAACCCCGAGGCGCGGCTGATCCCGATCGGCTTTGCCAGCGGCGACGTGCCGCAGATCCCGGCCAATTACCTTCTGGTCAAGAATCTCAGCGTGCTGGGCCTTTATTGGGGCGGCTACCTGAAGTTCCGCCCCGAGGTCATCACCGACAGCATGGCGCGCCTGCTGGACTGGTACGCGCAAGGCCGGTTGCACCCGCATGTCAGCACCGTCCTGCCCCTGTCCGAGGCCGATTCGGCGCTCGACCTGCTGCGCCGGCGGAAATCAACCGGCAAGGTCGTTGTCACGCCGCGCTGACGCCCGCCATGCTCAGCCGGCGCAGCTGCTCAGCACCGGGCGGCGCGTGGCGGCATAGCCGTTGCGCAGCATCGCGGCCAGCTGCTCGGCCACCTCGCCGGTGGCCCGGTCCGATCCGTACATGTTCACGTTCTGGAACCCCAGCTCCGGCAGGTCGTCGCCGGGCGCGATCGCCTCGAGATGCGGCGGAATGCTGTCCTCCAGCATGGCGCCCACGGCCAGATCACTGCTGACCAGCGCCTCGACGGCGCGGTCATCCTCGGAATCCACCGCCAGCTCCCAGTCGATACCGGCTTCCTGCACCTTGCGCAGCACGATGGGGCGGAAAATGCAGAAGCGGCAGAACCCCAGCCGCAACGGCCGCTTGCGCCATGCCTGCCCCGCGACCGCCCCCGTCCAGCGCAGCGGCATCTGGGTCAGGGTCTCGCCGCCGGGCTTCACGTCCTCCTCGGTCGTCAGGATCAGGTCCAGTTCGTTGCGGGCCAGCGCCTCGTGCAGTTTCACCGTGCCGCGCGACCGCAGATGCACCTTGACCCGCGGATAGACCGAGTTGAACGTCTTGAGCACGCGCGGGATGACCGGATAGACGATGTCGTGCGGCACGCCCAGCACGATCTCGCCCTCGTAGACCTTGTCGGTCAGCCGCCCCACCGCCTCGTCGTTCAGCTGCACCATCCGGCGCGCATAGCTCAGCAATTGCTCGCCGGGCGCCGTCAGGGTGACGCGGCGATTGCTCCGGTCCAGCAGCTCGATGTCCAGCATGTCCTCCAGCCGCTTGAGCTGCATCGACACGGCCGATTGCGTCAGGTTCAGCGCTGCCGCCGCCCGCGTCACCCCGCCCTGTTCGGCCACGGCCAGGAAAGAGCGCAGCGTCGTCATGTCCAGGTTCCTCATGCATCACACTCCCTGATGGTAAACCTAAAAAACATTCATTTCACAAATGGAGCATAACCTGCCAGATACATCAACAATAGAAATGCGAAAACGCCACCACATCACCATCGCGAAAGGAAAACGTCATGACCTTTCTATCGCAAACACAGGCCGTGCCCCGGTCGGGCGCCCTTTTCGACTTTCCGTTGCGCGCCGCGCTGCAGGTCCGCCGCGAACGGCGCGCGCTCGCCCGTCTGCCGGACTCGGCCCTGCGTGATCTCGGGCTGACCCGCGCCGAGGCTCGCGCCGAAGCCCGCCGCGACTTCTGGGACGTGCCGGTTGCGCGCAGCTTCTGAGCAATCGGTCGAAAACGCCGGCCGCCCCGCCGGAAAACCTTGAAATGCGGCCTGTTTGACCCGATATTGCCACCAAACCCCAAGACAGGGGTGGGGCAATTCACATGATCGGAGGCATGAATGGCTGAATTTGACACAATCCGGACGGCGGCGGGTGCCCGTACCGCCCAGATTGACGAGGGTCTGCGCGCCCACATGAACAAGGTCTACGGCACGATGTCGGTGGGCATGCTGCTCACCTTCGCGGCAGCGTGGGCCGTGGGCAACAATGCGGCGATGATGAACGTGCTTTTCAGCGGCTTCACGAAATACCTCGTGATGTTCGCGCCGCTCATCATGGTCTTCGCCTTCGGCGCTGTCATCAACAAGCTGTCGGCCGCCGGGGCGCAACTGTTCTTCTATGCCTTCGCGGCCCTTATGGGCGTTTCCATCAGCTACATCTTCGTGGTGTTCACCGACTTCTCGATCGCGCAGGTGTTCCTGATCACGGCGATCTCCTTTGCCGGCCTGTCGCTGTGGGGCTACACGACGAAAAAGGACATCTCGGGCTGGGGCAGCTTCCTCGTGATGGGGCTGATCGGGCTGATCGTGGCCTCGATCATCAACATCTTCATCGCCAGCTCTGCGATCATGTTCGCGATCTCGGTAATCGGGGTTCTCATCTTTGCCGGGTTGACCGCGTATGATACGCAGGACATCAAGAACGAGTATCTTGCTCACGCCCAGCACGGCGACAGCGAGTGGTTGGGCAAGTCCGCCATCATGGGCGCGCTGCGGCTGTACCTCGACTTCATCAACATGTTCATCATGCTGCTGAACCTGCTGGGCGCCCGCGAATAACGCGCACCGCGTTCCGTCTACCGCACCCGAAGCCTGCCGAATGCTGTTCGGCAGGCTTTTTACATGCTGCAGGGCCCGGTGCCGCCAATATCGCGCACGTTCCGGCGGGCCGACGCGATACGGACGCGATACCGACACGATATCGCAGACCATCCCGGCCCCCGCTGCGCGGCCCGCTTTCCCGTGCAAGGCGCTTTCCTTCACCCGCCGCATGCGGTAATCCGCGTGGCGAAAGTCGCGGGAAAGGGGCCATCGCATGACCAAGGGCA
The DNA here is from genome assembly GCA_031580875.1 of Roseovarius sp. Taxonomy (GTDB): domain Bacteria; phylum Pseudomonadota; class Alphaproteobacteria; order Rhodobacterales; family Rhodobacteraceae; genus Roseovarius. The sequence continues at coordinate 4,607 of JAVLCJ010000044.1, read as the reverse complement.
AGAACGGGATCACCTATGCCGACGCGGGCGTCGACATCGACGCGGGCAACGCGCTCGTGGACCGGATCAAGCCGGCGGCCAAGCGCACCGCGCGCCCCGGCGTGATGGCCGGGCTCGGCGGGTTCGGTGCCCTTTTCGACCTCAAGGCGGCCGGGTACACCGACCCGGTGCTGGTGGCCGCGACCGATGGCGTCGGAACCAAGCTGCGCATTGCCATCGACACGGGCGAGGTGGCGGGCGTGGGGATCGACCTTGTGGCGATGTGCGTCAACGACCTTGTCTGCCAAGGGGCTGAGCCTCTGTTTTTCCTCGACTATTTCGCGACAGGCAAGCTCGACACCGACAGTGCCGCGCGCGTCGTCGAAGGCATCGCCAAGGGCTGTGAAACAGCCCGTTGCGCGCTGATCGGCGGGGAAACGGCCGAGATGCCGGGCATGTATGCCGATGGTGATTTCGATCTTGCCGGCTTTGCCGTGGGCGCGATGGAACGCGGCGCGCACCTGCCCGCGGACGTGGCCAGCGGTGACGTGCTGCTCGCGCTGGCCAGCGACGGTGTGCACTCCAACGGTTACAGCCTCGTGCGCAAACTGGTGGACCTCTCGGGCCTTGACTGGCAGGCCCCCTGCCCGTGGGAGCCTGAAACGACGCTGGGTGCCGCGCTGCTGACGCCAACCCGGCTGTACGTGCGGCCGGCGCTTGCCGCGCTCCGCGCCGGGGGCGTCCACGCGCTGGCCCATGTCACCGGCGGCGGCCTGACCGAGAACCTGCCGCGCGTCCTGCCCGCGGGCACGGGCGCCAGCATCGACCTGTCATCGTGGGATTTACCGCCCGTTTTCAAATGGTTGACTGAACAAGGCGGCATGGCGCAGGACGAGATGCTCAAGACGTTCAACTGCGGTGCCGGCATGATCCTTGCCGTGGCCCCCGACCGCGCGGATGCTGTCGCCGACCTGCTGACCCACGAAGGCGAGCATGTCACGCGCATCGGTGTCGTGACCGAGGGTGAGGGCGTGCGCTATCACGGATCGCTGCTTTGACGAAACGGGTGGCGATCCTGATTTCCGGGGGCGGCTCGAACATGGTGGCCCTCGCCGACAGCATGACGGGCGACCACCCTGCCCGGCCGGTTCTGGTCCTGTCGAACGCCCCGGACGCGGGCGGGCTGGCCAAGGCGCGCGCACGCGACATCCCGACCGAGGTGGTCGATCACCGCGCCTACCGGGGCGATCGCCGGGCATTCGAGGCCGCGCTGCACGAGGTGCTGGCGGCAAGCTCACCCGATATCATCTGCCTTGCCGGGTTCATGCGCATCCTGACATGGGAGTTCGTCCGCCACTGGCGCGGGCGGATCCTCAACATCCATCCCTCACTGCTGCCGAAATATCCGGGGCTCGACACCCATGCCCGCGCCATCGCGGCCGGCGACAGCGAGGCGGGCTGCACGGTGCACGAAGTCACGGCGGACCTTGATGCGGGTCCCGTGCTGGGACAGGCCCGCGTGCCGATCCTGCCCGGCGACACGCCCGAGACGCTGGCGGAGCGCGTGCTGGAACGCGAACACGTGCTGTACCCGGCCGTGCTGCGCCGGGTCGCCGAGGGCCGGCGCGAGCTGTACCATCTGCCCTGAGGCGCGGGGGGCATTCCCTTTGCCGGCTGGCTTCCCTATACAGGGCGCAGGCGGGTCCGACCACGCACCATGAATCAGAAGTAAACTCCCGTATGAAAACCATCACGACCACCGACGCCCTTGCCGAGTTCTGCAACCGGGCGAAAGAATTCGATTATGTGACCGTCGATACCGAGTTCCTGCGCGAACGCACGTATTATTCGAAACTGTGCCTCGTGCAGTTGGCCGTGCCCGGGCCGGGCGACGACGACGCGGTGCTCGTGGATCCGCTGACGGGGGACCTGTCGCTCGATCCGCTTTACGAGCTCTTCAACGATGCGTCGGTGACCAAGGTCTTCCACGCCGCCCGGCAGGATCTCGAAATCTTCTTCTGTGACGCCGGGATCATTCCGGCACCGCTTTTTGATACGCAGATCGCCGCGATGGTCTGCGGGTTCGGCGAACAGGTCGGGTATGAAACGCTGGTCAAGCGTGTCGCGAAACAACAGCTCGACAAGACCTCGCGCTTTACCGACTGGTCGCGCCGCCCCCTGAGCGAGGCGCAAAAGAAATACGCGCTGGCCGATGTCACGCACCTGCGCGGCATCTACGAGCACCTCGCAGCCGAGATCGACAAATCCGGTCGGGCCCAATGGGTTCACGAGGAAATGCAGGCGCTTACCGCCCCGGAAACGTACAAGGTCCGCCCCGAAGACGCCTGGAAACGCATCAAGACCCGCAACACCTCGGGGCGTTTCCTTGCGATCGTGCGCGAGTTGGCGCGCTTCCGAGAAAGTTACGCCCAATCCCGCGACATCCCACGGAGCCGAGTATTCAAGGATGACGCGCTTGTGGAACTGGCCGCAACGAAACCCGCCACGCACAAGGATCTGGGCCGGTCGCGCCTGTTGCTGCGCGAAGCCCGACGCGGCGAAATCGCCGACGGGATCCTCAAGGCGGTTCAGGACGGGCTGGACTGCCCGGCCGACGATGTCCCGCGCCCCGACCGCAGCCGCGAGAAGTTGCAGGTCAACCCCGCGCTGGCGGACCTGCTCCGCGTTCTGCTCAAGGCAAAGGCCGAGAATACCGGCGTCGCCTCCAAACTGATCGCGTCGGCCGCCGATCTCGACGCGATATCGGGCGGTGAACGCGACGTGCCCGCGCTCAAGGGCTGGCGCAAGGAAATCTTCGGCGCGGATGCCCTGCGGCTGTGCGATGGCGACGTTGCGCTGACCGTCGACGGGAACGCGGTACGCGTGGTCGAGCGATAGGCGCGCCGCTATTCGCGCGCCGTCGGCGTCACCGGCGGGTCGTCTGCACGTTGCGGCCCCCGACCACCCGGATGGTGTCGACCCGTTCCAGCACGGCGCGACTGACGAAACGTGCGGCGTTGAAACTGCGCGATACCCGCGACCCGCGCGGCGTGTCCGCCGGCTGGATCGCCTTGAGCGTGAAGGTCAGCACGCCATCGACAGGGTCGCCGTCGGTCTCTGAGGTGAGCCGGACATCATGCGCGCCCTGCCGCGCGGAAAGACCGCTGGCCCGGACGATCGCGCCACCGGGCTTGCGCTCGATGGTTAGGCCTGTCACCTGATCCACCGGCGTGCCGTCATAGACCTCTTCGCGGTTGCGCCGCAGGATGCTTGTCCGCTCCGGGATCAGCGGATTCGTGTTTCCCGGTGCCGTTTCCTCGATGGGCGTGGACCGGCTGTTGCCGAACCAGTTCGCCGGGTTCGCCCGGGAATCCCGCCAGCCGCTGCATCCGCTCAGCAGCAGCGACGAAATAACCGTGAGTGTCAGAAGCGTCCTCATGCGCACCGCCCTCGTCCGTTTGACCCCGCTTAACCCATCCGGCCGCCCTTGAAAAGATGCAAGCAGGGGTGGACGCTCCTGCACGGGGCGCCTAGATCACGGAACAAAAGGATGGAGACCACCATGGCCGCGGAAGACTTCGAGGACATTGTCAGCGATTTTGAGTTTCTCGACGATTGGGAAGACCGCTACAGGTACGTGATCGAGCAGGGCAAGTCGATGACGCCGCTCGATGACGCGCTGAAGGTGCCGGCAACGAAGGTCGACGGCTGCGCCAGCCAGGTCTGGCTGCACCCCACGATCAAGGACGGGGTGTTCACATTCGAGGGCGACAGCGACGCCATGATCGTGCGCGGTCTGATCGCCGTTCTGCGCGCGCTCTACAACGGCACGCCGGTTTCCGAGGTGCCCAAGGTGGACGCGCAGGCCGAGCTTGCCCGCATCGGCCTCAATGATCACCTCTCGGCACAGCGCTCCAACGGGCTGCGCGCGATGATCGAGCGGGTGCGGAACGTGGCGGCCGAGGCCGCGTGAGACGGCGCCGTAACGGCGAGACAAGGCACATGATACGTTTCGCTCTGTCGATCTCCATTTGCCGAGTACAGGCATCGCTCAGCCCGCATGTGGCACGGCCCTGAAGAACTTTTGCCGCACCTGACCGCCGTTGAGCGGCGTCCGACGCAGGTTGCGCCGCGGCAGCGAAAGGTATAATCTGAACCACGTGGTTCAGCACAGTTTTCGGCGGGCTGTCGTATGCCCGCCACCGCGTATCTGCAGACGGGTTAAACGGTAGCGGAAAGGGTAGGACATGCGCGTATTCTCGATTTTCGCCACCTTCGTGGTGGCGGCGCTCGTTTATGCCCTCGTTTTCGAACGCGATCGCATCATCGCCCTCCTGCCCGACACGTCCGGCGTCGACACCGCCACCGAGGCCACGCCCGCGGAAACCGCCGATACGGGCCAGCAGGACGACGTGATGCGCGTGGTGGCCGTCCGGTCGCGCGCCCGCACCATCGAGAGCGCCGTCACCCTGCGCGGCGCGACCGAGGCCGACCGGCAGGTCGAGCTGCGCGCCGAAACCTCCGGCCAGGTCATCTCCGATCCGCTGCGCAAGGGGGCCTTCGTCGAGGAGGGGCAGGTGCTTTGCCGTCTGGAACCCGACAGCCGGGAACTGACGCTCGCCGAAGCC
>JAVLCJ010000043.1:21803-22084 GCA_031580875.1 Roseovarius sp. | reverse complement strand
CGTGAACTGGCTGCCCTGATCGGTGTTCATGATCTCGGGCGAGCCGAACTTGTGAATGGCCTCGTTCAATGCTTCGATGCAGAACTCGGCTTCCAGTGTGTTCGAGATGCGCCAGGCCAGGACCTTGCGGGTGTGCCAGTCCATGATGGCGACCAGATACAGGAATCCGCGCCGCATCGGCAGGTAGGTGATGTCCGAGCACCAGACCTGGTTGGGACGATCCACCCTCAGACCTCTCAGCAGGTAGGGATAGGTCTTGTGTCCTTTCGCTGGCCTGCTGG
>JAVLCJ010000043.1:0-21793 GCA_031580875.1 Roseovarius sp. | reverse complement strand
ATCAGCCGGCGGATGCGCTTCTCGTTCACCAGATGGCCGTCGTTGCGCAGGTGCCAGGTCATCTGGCGGACACCGAAGAACGGCGTTTCCAGGAACTGCTCGTCGATCTGACGCATCAGGCCAAGGTTCTGCTCGGTCTCGCCCTTCGGCGTGTAGTAGAAGGACGAGCGCGCGATCGACAGCAGCTTGCATTGCTGGCCGATCGACAGTTTGGGATGATCAGGCGCGATCATGCCCCGCCTCAATTCCCGCCCCAGGGCTTGAGCTTTCGTTCCAAAAAAGAGTTGGCCACCGCCAGCTCCCCGATCTTGGCGTGCAGTTCCTTCACCTGCTCCTCATCAATCTCGGGCTTCTTCCGGCCGCCGCGTTCAAACACGCCGGACGCACCTTCGAGCAGAGCACGTTTCCATTGATGGATCATCGTCGGATGCACCCCGAACCGGCTCGCCAGCTCGGCGGCGGTCTCTTCGCCCTTCAGGGCCTCCAGCGCGACCTTCGCCTTGAACTCGGGCGCGTGTTGCTTGCGTTTCGACATCTCTGATCTCCTTCTCGTCGAAGATCAGCAGACTGCAATTCGTAGCTTATGTCAGTGTCCGAATTTCAGGGGGTAGCTCAGTAGGGCGGCAGGAACAGGAACCCGTCACCGATGTCCTGCATGGCGCGGGCCGCGCCGGGACTTTTGTGACGGGACAGGTTGTCGAGGATAACGACGTCAACCTCGCGCAGCGTCGGCACCAGTTGCGTCTCTACATAGAGGTCGAACGTCTCGTTGTTCATCGCCCCGTAGATGACCCACGGCGCGTCAAGCCTGTCGTGCCGAAGGGCACCGATGAACGTCGGCGTGCGCCAGTGCCCGAACGGGGCGTGATCGACCAGTCGTTGTCCGCGCGGCGCCCAGCCGGCGATCTTGGCCATGTTGGTCTTCACCGAGGTTTCGTCGATGAAAGCCAGTCTTTCAAGATGCCTGGCCATGAAGGGCTGGCGCCTGCCGGTCCAGATGCGGCGCAAGTCGGCCACATCTTGGCGCTTCTGTTCAAGCGCCCCGGTCGCGCGCTTGAGACGCACCATGTCGTTGACGAACTTGATCGAAACGCAAAGCCGCCGGGCTGCTTCGCTTTGCGTGTTTCCCTGGTCAACGAATGCAACGGCGCGCTCCAGTAGCTCAACATACTGTGGTCTGGCCGTCTGTGACCCCCATATTTGCCTCAAAGACAGGGATGCACAAAGTATACATCTTGGGGACCGCGATTCCGATCAAGATCGACACGCTCTAAGGGGTGCGCAGGTTCCCCGCCGATTCCTTGATCGCGTCATACTGTCCGCCGGGGCGGAAACGCCATAAGTAATCGGGCAGCACGGCCTCGCACGCCACGGGCTCGATCCCGAGGTCGGCAAAGCTCTTGGCGCCCTCCGACACGACGTTGTCGACCTTCAGGCTCTTGACTTGGTCGCGGGTGATCTGCGGCGGCACGAGGCCAAGCGTCACCGCTTCTATCATGTCGAAAACCCACCCCATGATCGAGGCCAGCCAGAACGGGATGTTCACGATCAGCCGGCGCCGGCGGATCACGCCCAGCATCTGCTGCATCAACTCGCGGAACGTGTTCACGTCCGGGCCGCCCAGTTCGTAGATTCCGGGCTCAGCCTGACCTTCGACACCCATCACGGCGGCGGCGGCCACGTCGTCGACATACACAGTCTGGAACCGCGTGTTCCCCCCGACAACGGGAAGAACCGGACCGAACCGTGTCATCGACGCGAAACGGTTGAAAAACGCGTCCTCGGGCCCGAAGATGACCGACGGGCGCAGGATCACCGCCGAGGGGAAATATTCCTGCATCGCCTTCTCGCCCATCGCTTTTGTCCGCGCATAGATGCTGTCGGCGTCCGGGTCGGCACCGATGGCCGAGATGTGGACGATGTGTGACACGCCCTCATCGGCGGCAATGCGGGCAATTCGCGCCGCGCCGTCATGCTGCACCGCGTGGAAATTGTTGCGCCCGCGACTGTCGAATGTGCCGACACAGTTCACGACAGCATCAGCGCCGTGCATCACAGACCGCACGCTCGCGTCATCGCGGATATTGCAAAGGACGGGTTCAACCTGACCGACTGCGCCGTAAGTGCGCACGTACATCGCTTCGTTCGGGCGCCGCACGGCGACCCGCACGCGCCATCCCTGCTTGGCAAGGCGTCGGGCGATATACCGCCCGACGAATCCCGATCCGCCGTAGATGGTGACGAGTTTCGACATGCGCTGGCCTCCGGGCTGTTCAGTCTCCCTTTACAACTAGCGGTCCGGGTCGTGCTGGACAAGGTAATATGAGGATTCCGAAGCAGAGCGGATTTCGCCGTTGACACCGCCGAACGGCAAGGCTAAATGCCAGCCTCACGACACCAGCCCAGGTGGCGGAATTGGTAGACGCGCTAGCTTCAGGTGCTAGTGTCCGTACGGACGTGGAGGTTCGAGTCCTCTCCTGGGCACCACATGTTTGAGTTTCGCCATAACTGCGCGAGAACGTGCACACCCTCTAGGCCTGTCCATCCTGATACGCGCCTTGACGTCCAGCCTGAGATGAATACTAGCCTACTCATATTGAGTAATAGGGCTGGAATTTCAGCCAGCCGTCAGCCAGTCGCTGCCACGGCAACGAGGACAGATTTCGCTTTGTGCCCCCGCGATCCTTGGGTATCGTTCCAAAAGCGGCCTTCAGTCCGGGAAATCCCGGGTGAAAAGGCCAACGGCAGGCGGACGAAAAAGGGGGGTATATTCCGATGGGACGTCGCGATGATCTGATTGCAACCTACGCGGATGATTTGCGGAACAAGTGCGGGATCGAGCCCGATATGGACCTGCTGACCAAGGTCACGATCGGGTGCGGCCCCGCGATTTACGACGCGGACGCGGCGACCGTCGCGGCGGGTCAGCCCGCAGAGCTGGAAACCGTGAAGGACAATTTCCTTGTCAAGAAGCTGGGGCTGGCGGACGGACCGCAGCTGATGGAGGCGATCGAGCAGGTGATCGAGACCTACGGCCGGTCGGAGCGCAACAAGTACCGTCCCGTTGTCTATTACATGCTGACCAAGCATTTCGGCAGGGAATCCGTGTACGGCTGACAAGGCCGGATGAAGACATACAAGTTTTACGTATTTCGCCTTTGCCCCGACCCCGGCTTTTTCGTACCTTTGTTCCCGAGGGCCAGGATGGCCGACCTTTCCAGAGACGCGTGTGGTGAGACGGGAGCACGTGGGGGAACGGAGGGTGTCGGCACGGGCCTTCGCCCTCCGTTCACACGCAGACAGGGTTACGCGGGTAGGCCCGCCATGTCACAAACGATGCGCCATTCCTCGTCGGTCACAGGCTGAACGGAAAGGCGGGGATTCCTGACAAGCATCATGTCGGCAAGCCGCGGTTCTGCCTTGATCATGTCCAGGGTGACGGGTGTCTTGACCGGGCACACCGCTTTTATGTCGACACAGTCCCACCTATCGTCGTCGGTCGTGCTGTCGGAATGGGATTCGGCACTTACCTCGACAATCCCGACAACGGCTTTTTCCTTCTGGCTATGGTAGAAGAACCCCCGGTCGCCGCGCGTCATCTCGCGCATGAAATTGCGGGCCTGGTAGTTGCGCACACCGTCCCATTCCTCGCCTACATCGCCCTTGGCCACCTGGTCCTGCCAGCTCCATGTCGCGGGTTCGGATTTGAAAAGCCAGTAACGCACGGGTCAGATCAGCTTGTTCCACGGGATGAGCTCGACATCGGTGAACAGCCCGGCCTTGGCATACGGGTCGCTATCGGCCCAGTCCCGGGCGGCCTGCATGTCGGCCACGTCGAGGATGACAAGTGAGCCGATCATGTCGCCCGCATCGTCGAGCAACGGGCCGGCCTGGCTGACCACGCCGGTTTCCTCGATGTAGGCGAGGTGCGCGTCACGGTTTTCCTTGCGGATGTCGAGAGCCCCCGGCTTGTCGCGGGCGATCAGGGCGATGAGCATCATTCTTCCTTCAGTGGTCTGGACAGAAGCATATCGATGGCTTCGCCCACATGCAATTTGCCGTCGATCAGGGCGAGGATCGCGCGCGTCACGGGCATGTCCACGCCGAGCCGGTCGGCCTCGGCGGCGACGGCATGGGTGGTGGCCACGCCCTCGACGGTGACCGACGGGTCGAAACGCTCCTGTCGGCCAAGGCTGACGCCGAAGCGGTAGTTGCGCGATTGCGGCGAGGTACAGGTCAGCGTCAGGTCGCCGAACCCCGACAGGCCCGACAGTGTTTCGGCGCGGGCGCCGCGGGCCACGGCCATGCGCGTCATCTCGGCGAAGCCGCGGGTCATCAGCGCGGCGCGCGCGCTTTCGCCAAGGCCCGCGCCCATGACCGCCCCGCAGGCGATGGCCATCACGTTCTTGAGCGCGCCGCCCTGTTCGGCGCCGGTCACGTCGGTGGTCCGGTAAAGGCGCAGGTTGCGCGTCGTCAGCGCGTGTTGCAGGCGCTTGCCCGTCGGAGCGTCGGCGCACGCGAGCGTGAGCGCCGTGGGCAAGCCTTGCGCGATATCGCCGGCAAAGCTGGGGCCGGTCAGGATGGCGGCGGTGGCCGACGGGACGGTTGCGCCGATCACGCGGGTGGGGCTGTGGCCTGTCGACAGCTCGATCCCCTTGCAGCACGCGACCAAGGGGCGTTTCGCCAGTACCGCGCGATGATCGCCAAGAAGCCCGCGCAGTTTCTGGGTCGGCACGCTGAGCAGGCAAGGGCCGTCCGCGGCGATGTCTGCCATGTCGGCCGTCACCGTGACAGTGTCGGGCAGAGGTGCGCCGGGAAGCCGGCGGCGGTTTTCACGCAAGGCCCGCGTTTCCGCGGCGTGTTCGGCATCGCGACACCAGAGCGTGACCGGGCCGTTGCCGGCCAGCGAAATCGCCAGCGACGTGCCAAAGGCCCCGGCGCCAATGATGGCCGTCATGCCTTTGCCCCCTTCCGGCCACCGCCGACGAGCGGCGCGGCCCCCCGGTCGAGCGGCCAGCGCGGCCGCGCGACCATGCTCATGTCATCGCGACGGCCCGCCGCGAAGAGTTCGGCGCCCGCATAGGCGATCATCGCCGCGTTGTCGGTGCACAGTGCCAACGGTGGCGCGACAAAGCGCGCGCCCTGCGCGTCGGCGATCCTTTCCAGCCCGGCCCGTATGGCGGTGTTGGCGGCCACGCCGCCGGCAACGGCAAGAACCGGCTGCGCGGGTTGTTCGGCGAGATAAAGCGAAAGCGCGCGGCTGGTTTTTTCCGCCAGGACATCGCGCATGGCCGCCTGAAACCCGGCGCAGAGGTCAGCGCGATCCTGCCGGGTCAGGCCCGTTTTCTCGGCGACGATGGTATCGCGGGCGCGCAGCAGTGCCGTCTTGAGCCCGGAAAACGACATGTCGCAGCCCGGCCTGTCGAGCAGGGGCCTTGGAAAGTCGACGCGCGCGGGGTCGCCCTGTGCCGCCGCGGCCTCCACGGCGGGACCACCGGGCTGAGGCAGGCCGAGCAGGCGGGCGGACTTGTCGAATGCCTCGCCCGGGGCGTCGTCGATCGTGCCGCCGAGGCGGGTGAAATCATCACAGCCACGAACGATCACGAACTGGCAATGCCCGCCCGAGACAAGCAGCATCAGGTAGGGGTAGGCGATGCTGTCTGTCAGGCGCGGGGTCAGAGCGTGACCCGCGAGGTGATTGACCCCGACAAGCGGCAGGCCTGCGCCGACGGCAAGGCCCTTGGCGCACATAACGCCCGAGATTACCCCCCCGATCAGCCCGGGCCCGGCCGTGACGGCGATGGCATCCATGGCCGAGAGCGGCAAGGCCGCGCGGTCGAGGGCGGCGGCAACGCAAGCATCGAGCTTTTCGGCATGGGCGCGGGCCGCGATTTCCGGAACGATACCGCCGTAATCGGCGTGCAGGGCCGTCTGTCCATGAATGACCGAAGCCAGGATTTCCGGCGGCGACCCCGGCTCGCTGCGTACCACGGCTGCCGCCGTGTCGTCGCAGCTGCTTTCAAGGCCGAGGATGGTGAAGGCTCGTGTCATCGCGCCGCCCATTGCGGGAATATCCCATGGCAGGTAACACCGGTTGTCAGCCGAAACAACTCCGGACAGGAAATGGCCCCCACGGTACTCATCACACGGCCCGAGCCGGCTGCACAGGAATTCGCAGACGCGGTTCGCAGGCGATTCGGGGCCGGGGTGGCGGCGGTGGTCGCGCCCGTGATGCGGATCGAGCCCTACGGCGAGCTGCCCGACCTCGCAGGATTTGCCGCGCTGATATTCACCTCGCGGAACGGTGTGGCGGCCTTCGCGGCGCAAACCACGGGGCGGGATCTGCCCTGTTTCACCGTGGGCGATGCCACGGCCGATGCCGCGCGAGCGATCGGGCTCGATGCGATTTCGGCCGGCGGGGCGGCCGGCGATCTTGTAAGGCTGATCCGGGAAAGCGGGCACGAGGGGCCATTTCTGCACCTGCGCGGAGAACATGCGGCTGCCGATATTTCCGGGGAATTGCGGCTGGCCGGGCTGACGGCGGCCGAAGTCGTGATCTATCGTCAGGTCGAACAACCCTGCGGGCCGCAAGCGGATGCGCTTCTGGCAAAAGAGGGTGCGGTCATTCTTCCCCTTTTCTCGCAGCGCAGCGCGCGTGTATTCTTCTCCCGTGGGCCATTCAACGCGACTGCCTTTGTCGCGGCGATAAGTGATCCGGTGGCCGAGGTCATTCCGGCGGGTGCCGTCAGCGAGTGCATGGTCGCCGAGCGTCCTGACGCCGAGGCCGTGCTTGATACGACCGGACGGTTGCTCGACAGGGCCAAGCGCCTTGAGGGTGGAAAACGGGCGCAGTAAGGTCAATTGATACGCACGACGCGTCAGGATTCGAAAAGGTGATGGACATTGGCGGATAAGGACAAACCGGGAAAAGACGTGGATGGCCCGTCCGATACGGATGGCGGGACCGAGGCGGTAGAAACCACGGAGGAAACCGGCGCCGAAGCCGCGCAAGGCAGCGATACCGTCGATGCGATGCCGGAAAAGCCCTTGCCAGAGGCGCAGCCTGATGACCCTGACGCAGCCGCTGAAGATACACCGGATCTTGATCTGACCGAAACCGTCGATGCGGCGTCCGACACCAGCGTGGATACCGAAAGTGGAGCCCAGGCGGATGACGACAGCCTGGGCGAAGAGGACACGCTGACGCGTGACAAAGAGACGGCTGACGACATCGCGGATCACGCCGACGACGAGACGCCGGAAGCGCCAGCGGCCTCTGACAGGCTGGACAGCGGTGATGGCCCAGGCGTGGCGGAAACCGCGCAGATGGCCCCCCCACCCGAAAAGGTGATTGAACGCAAGGGTGGTTTTTTCCCGATGCTTCTGGGCGGTGTTGCCGCCGCTGCCATCGGTTATGGCGCGGCGATCTATCTTGGTGTACCGCAGCAGGATGACGCTGGACGAGACGCCTTCGAGCAAGAGATGCGTGAGCGTCTGTCCGATCAGGCGGAAACCCTCGACAGTATGTCGTCGCGCGTGGACGCGGCGGCGCAGTCACCGGATCTTGGCGGGCTCGAAACCGCGCTTGAGGACGTGGAAGGCAGCGTCAACGCCCTGTCGGGCCGTGTTGACGCGCTCGACTCGCGGCTGGGCCAATTGGACGAGCGTTTGACCGGACTGGAGAAGCGCCCGGTGGCCGAAGGCGCCTCCGACGCGGCGGTCGCCGCCTATGAACGGGAGTTGCAGGCCCTGCAAGACGCCATGGCCGAGCAACGCGCCGAGATCGAGGCGATGGCCGAAGAGGCCCGCGCCATGGAAGAGAGCGCCGAGGAAACGGCGCAGGCCACGATGCGGCGCGCGGCGCTGACGCGCATCCAGACCGCGCTGGAGAACGGAACGTCCTTTGCCGGGGCATTGTCGGATCTGCAAGGTGCCGGCGTCGAACCGCCCGCGATCCTGTCGCGGAAAGCTGACGGCGGCGTGGTGTCGCTCGATGTGCTGCGCGAGACTTTCCCCGACGCTGCACGAGCGGCCTTGGCGGCATCACGCGCGGTAGCCGGGGCGGACGGGGGCGCCGGCGGGTTCGGCAGTTTCCTCAAGACGCAATTGGGCGTGCGATCGCTGGCGCCCCGGGAGGGCAACGACCCGGACGCCGTGCTGTCGCGGGCCGAGGCGGCATTGGCCGAAGGGCGATTGAACGACGCGTTGGCCGAGATCGAGGCGCTGCCCGAGCCGGGCCGCGCCGAACTGGCGGATTGGACGACCCGGGTGTCCGAACGGCTTGAGGCAATCTCGGCGGCGCAGAAACTCGCCGAGACAGTGAACTGATACCGAAAGGGCGACTCGAATGCTTTGGTCCATCATAAAGATTGTTGTCTTCATCGCCCTTGTTGCCGGCGCGAGCTTCGCGACGGCACACCTGCTGGAAATCGAGGGCGGCGTACGGATCGCCATGGCAGGGTACGAGATCAGCCTGACACCGCTCAAGGCGGTGATCGTGCTGATCCTGCTGGTTCTGGTGATCTGGGTCCTGCTCAAGCTCACGTCGTTGCTGGTCGCGGTTCTGCGCTTCATCAACGGCGACGAGACCGCGATTTCGCGGTATTTCGACAAGAACCGGCAGGAAAAGGGGTACCAGGCGCTGGCCGACGGGCTGATGGCGCTGGCCTCGGGCGAGGGCGACGTGGCGATGGCCAAGGCCGAGCGTGCCAACAGGTTTTTGCGCAAACCGGCGCTGACGAACCTCATTACCGCGCAGGCTGCGGAAATGTCCGGCAATCGGCGCAAGGCCGAACAGGTCTACAAGCGGCTTCTGAAGAACGAGAAAACCCGCTTCGTCGGGGTCCGTGGAATCATGAAACAGAAGCTGGCCGATGGCGACACGGAAACCGCCATGAAACTGGCCGAAACCGCCTTTGCGCTGAAGCCCCGGCACGAGGAAGTGCAGGACACGCTGTTGCAGCTTCAGGCCCGGTCGGAAGACTGGAAGGGCGCGCGGGAGACACTGAAAGCCAAGCTGAAATACGGGGCCCTGCCGCGCGATGTGCACAAACGCCGGGATGCCGTTCTGGCGCTGTCGGAGGCGCGCGATGTGTTGGAAGAAGGCAATGATATCAAGGCGCGTGAAGCCGCTATCGAGGCAAACCGCCTGTCACCCGACCTTGTGCCGGCCGCCGTTCTGGCCGCGCGCAGCTATATCGCGCAGGGCTCCAAGCGGTATGCCGCGCGGGTGATCCACAAGGCATGGCAGGCGCAGCCGCATCCCGATCTGGCCGCCGCCTTTGCCGAGATCGAACCGGACGAGACACCGCAACAGCGTCTTAAGCGGTTCCTGAAGCTGCTCAAGATGCATCCCGATCACCGCGAGACCAAATTGCTGGAGGCCGAGCTTCATCTGGCCGCCGAGGACTTCCCGGCGGCGCGGCGGTCGCTGGGCGATCTGGTTGAGAATGATCCGGATGCGCGCGCTTTGACGATCATGGCCGCGGTGGAACGCGGCGAGGGATCGTCGGATGCCGTGGTCAAGGGATGGCTGGCGCGTGCCCTGTCAGCGCCGCGCGGCCCGCAATGGGTGTGTGACAAGTGTCACCATATCCACACCGAATGGGTCCCCACCTGCGAGAACTGTCACGCGTTCGATTCGCTAAGCTGGACAAGCCCGCCGCAGGCGGAGTTGAGCACTTCAACCGGGCTGGAGATGCTGCCGCTGATCGTCGGGGCGCTCGAGGACAAATCGAATGATAGCGTGCCGGCGTCCGATACGGATGAGGACGCCGTGCCGGATGCGGAAATCATCGAGGATGTGGAAGCGCGGGAAGGCGATAAGTGAGCATTTCCCCCGTGTAATCAGATTCTGAAGCCCGTATTCGATGCGCTGATGTTGTTCAGCTGGTAGAGCGCGTCATTCCTAATGAGGGGTCAAAACGAGTTTTGCCTACATATTAAATTCTGTAGGCTTCCCCGGATCCTTTTTGGAGAATGGTACGGGCATTTGCAGGTCTGATTCAGATCAGAGGGGCGTATGCTCGTTGCACCGCGACGTTCCCCGCTTTCCCGTTGCTCAAGCATCTCGGGCTGCATTCCGTTGGAAGAGGTGACCACGCGTTCAAGTTCGGCATGAGGGCAGAGATCGACGCCGTCATCCGTGCGGGACTGACGGCCCGACCCGGCCCGAGGGATCGCGAAATCACGCGATGGCCAAGTGGACGTCTGAAAAGTCCTTGTCTGCCCGTCGGATGCGCCCGTGCATCGTAGAAACCGCGAACCGGCGACCTTGGGCGGTCAGGCTCCGCAAACGCCGCGGCTCACTGAAAAGCGTACTCGCTTTGGCCGCCGTCACGGTCAACGGAGAGCCTTGACGTGCGGCAGGTCCACCAGGCGCCCCGAGAACACGGGGTCGAAGTGGCTTACAGAACCTGTGACGGGGTCAACGACCGCCATATCTTCGTACAGCGGCAGTTTCTTTTCTGCCCTGTCGCCGGGTCTCGCTTCACCGCCCGAGCAGCAATCGGTTGTCCACCGTTGCTCTTGAATCAGCGATAGACGGCGAGGTGCACTGGCCCGTTCTGCCATGCGTCGAGTTAGCCCGACAAGCGGCCCCTCGCCATGTTTCACGTCGATTCATGCGCGAAGTAGAATGGTGTCCGGAGGCAAGGCTGGCGACCCTGATGGCGCGCCGATCCGCTTCGCCCGCCATGACGTTTGCTATCGCCTGCGGATCGTAGGCCATCGTCTTATTCGCGTCGCCTCCGCATTCTTGTCCTGTTCCCAGGGAAGTCTCGACGAATCGGTGCGTTGGCAAGTCCCGGATCTCGCGTGCCCCAGGACGGATTTGAACCGCCGGTCTTCGCTTTACGAAAGCGCTGCTTTACCACTAAGCTACTGGGGCCACGCAGAGCGATCGTCTAAACGTTCAGGCGTCGCCCTGCAAGGTTGAATCGGTACGGAATCCCGTCACGTTTTGAAACGGCGTGGAAGATGGACCCCGGTATCGGGGTAAACGGCCTGCTCGTTTGGAAACCCCTTGCGATGCAGGGGTTTTTGCAACGCTTTGAGCATGTGGTCGGGTGCGGCCGTTGCATGCAGCGGGCCGGTGGAGTTGGAGTTCCCCCGGTTTGGTGGACGGGTCGTGTCGCGAAGAGTGTGGAAATTCCCGAGCGGCGCGACCGGGCAGGTTTCACATGCCGCGGCTCAGGCCGCGACGTCAAGGAGGGCAGTTTCGAGCGGTTGATGCAGGGTTTCCCTGCCATCCACCTTTCGCATCTGGATCTGGTCTGATGCGAGCAGCGCCCAAAGCAGCATTGGCACGGTCTCGGTCGCAGGCAGCACGGTCTGCGTTTTGATGTGACGTCGGAATTCTTCGTTCAGGCGCTTGATGGCGTTCGTTGTCCTGGCCGCCTTCCATTGGGTAGGGGCCAGGCGAGTGAACGCGAAGAGGCTGTCTGCGACCGCTCGACACCGCAGGCGCCATTGCCGCAGGAAGGCCAAGCGCCGCCTCATCACCTCCCGTCCCGGCGCACACCGATAGCGGGCAAGACCGGCACGTGCGTGGCGCGCTTGTCGATGCGCGTGCGCAAGACGGTACCGTACAGGAGTGAGCCCGCGAACGCGATCCGTCCGAGAGAGCGGGCGAACCGGCCGATGTCCTCATCGGCGAAGGAGCGTGCGCACCACGCGGCCCAGGCCACCGTCACCTTGCGCCACGCCGGGCTGACCTCGTCCTTGGAGGCGGCGCCCTTGAACAGCGCGAAAAGCGCGCGTTTGAACCGGCGCGTGGTCGTGCCCGACAGGTAAACCGAGGCGATCAGCGCCTCGGCCTTCTTAGTCAGCCGACGATACCGGGGCAGCGCCTTCGACCGCCATTCGCGCGTCCCAGCATCCTCGCCCTCGATCCGGGCCCGGGGCACCTGCACTGTCTCGGTGCCGAACGTGCCCACCAGCTCGCGGTCGCGGTGCCCGTTGCGGTGTCCCTTGGCCTTGCCGCCGCGGGCATAGCGCTCCCGGCCCAGGGCCTCGGCCAGTTCTTCCTCGACCATGGCCTCGACGATCTGGCGCATCATCGCGCGCAGTCGATCCTCGATGGGATCATAGCCTTCCTCATTCGCCAATAGCGCCAGTGCGCTGCCTTCGGTAATCTCGGTCATGGTGTTCGGGCCGCGCCTCGAACCGATGGCGGCTTGCGGCCCTCACTCTCCCTGGCGGTGACCGCCGTCGGTTGGGTGGGTTGCAAGTTCACCCGGCGATTACGCCGCCATAAGATTTCCACCACGCCCAAGACACAACCATCACCGAAGCTCTTGGCAGCCTGACCACGGCAGCAACCCTGAGCCAGGGTTCCGTACCCGCGGATGACCCGCCTTCAAGCCACGGCAAACGGGAAAACATCCTCCCAGCCGATGTTTTTCAGCAGCCTGTTAAAGATACGCGATCGCCAGCAGGGCCAGCCCGAGAGCGATCCGGTAGAGCACGTAGGGCGTAAAGCTGATGGTGCGCAACAGCCGCATCATGACGCTCAGCGCAACAAGCGCGGCGACGAACGCGAAGACGGCGGCAATGGCGCCGTCACGCAGGAGTGCGAGTTTGGCGTCGAGCGCGGCCTCGCCTCCGAGGAACACACCGCTGGCGATGATCGTTGGGACCGACATCAGCATCGAGACGTGCGCTGCGTCGCTGCGCCCGTAGCCCAGGAAGCGCGCGCCGGTGATCGTGATGCCCGAGCGGGATGTCCCCGGGATCAGGGCGATGGCCTGCCAGACGCCGATGACCATGGCATCCTGCATGTTCCACTCGTCGGCCGTCTTGCGCGATCTGCCCATCTGGTCTGCCCAGTACAGCAGGATACCGAAAACAAGCGTGGCCCAGCCGATGACCGTGAGCGAGCGCATCGACTCGTCCAGGCCGGTGAGTTCCAGAAGCACGCCCAATGCGATAACCGGCACCGAGGCGACGAGCAAGAGCAATGCCAGGCGCGCCCCCGGCGTGTCGGCGCGTCCGAGGATTAGCCGCGGAAGCCCGGCGAAAGCCTGTGCCATATCGGCCCTGAAATAGAGCAGCACGGCGGCGAGCGTGCCGACATGGACGGCGACATCGATCGCCTGCCCCTGGTCTGCCAGCCCGCTCAGCCTGGGCAGAAGAATAAGGTGGCCCGAGGAGGAGATCGGCAGGAATTCGGTGATGCCCTGGACGATGGCAACCAGAATCAGATGGAGAAGCGGCATGGACGACATCCCGAGATGCTTTTTAACAGCTATAAATCACTGAGATTCTGTGGAAAGAATGTATTTAAATCCGGATCGGACCTAAAAACGCGAGCCTTTCAACCGAAGCGCCGTGTAGTCGCGAAGATAATTTCGTATTAAGTCATAATTACTGACTTTAATTCAGAGAGCGCTTCGTTTAAGGAATCGGGGACTCAGAAAGCGGAGGTCTGCCGTGGCCAAACAATCGATGTTGAATTTCGTCACCGTCCAGCGCGACATGCCCGACAAGCGGGAAGCCGATTTGCGCAACAAGGATTTTCACGAGATCTACGCCGAATTTGCTGACGAAAAAGCAAAGGAACAGGCCAGCCGGTGCAGCCAGTGCGGCGTGCCATATTGCCAGACCCATTGCCCGCTTCACAACAACATTCCCGACTGGCTACGGCTGACGGCCGAGGGACGGTTGCAGGAAGCCTACGAGCTGAGCCAGGCGACCAACACCTTCCCGGAAATCTGTGGGCGCATATGCCCGCAGGACCGGCTGTGCGAGGGCAACTGCGTCATCGAGCAGTCGAGCCACGGCACGGTCACGATCGGCGCGGTCGAGAAGTACATCACCGACACCGCGTGGGAAAAGGGCTGGGTCGCGCCGCTGACCCCGGCGCGGGACCGGCCCGAATCGGTGGGCATCATCGGCGCCGGTCCCGGCGGGCTGTCGGCGGCGGACGTTTTGCGGCGCGCGGGCGTGCAGGTGACCGTCTATGACCGGTATGACCGGGGTGGCGGGCTGATGACCTACGGGATTCCGGGCTTCAAGCTGGAAAAGGACGTGGTCATGCGCCGCAACAAGCAGCTTGAAGAGGGCGGCGTCGAATTCGTGTTGAATTGCGACGTGGGCCACGACATCACCTTTGACGAGATCCGCGCAAAGCACGACGCGGTGCTGATCGCCACGGGCGTGTACAAGAGCCGCGACCTGCCCGGCCCCGGCGCGGGCGCGCAGGGGATCGTGCGCGCCATCGACTTCCTGACCGCGTCGAACCGCAAGAGCTTTGGCGACGATGTGCCGGAATTCGACAGCGGGGAGCTGAGCGCCGAGGGCAAGCGCGTCGTGGTCGTCGGTGGCGGCGACACCGCGATGGATTGCGTGCGTACCGCCGTGCGGCAGGGCGCGACGTCGGTCACGTGCCTGTACAGGCGGGACCGCGACAACATGCCGGGCAGCCAGCGCGAGGTCGCCAATGCCGAGGAGGAAGGCGTGACTTTCCAGTGGCTCAGCGCGCCCAAGGGGTTCGCGGGCGACCCGGTGAGCAGTGTCCGGGTACAGCAGATGCGCCTTGGCGCGCCCGATGCGACCGGCCGCCAGAGCCCTGAACCCATCGAGGACGCGGAGCATGACGAGCCCGCCGACATGGTGATCAAGGCGCTCGGGTTCGAGGCCGAAGACCTGCCCACGCTGTGGAACCAGAAGGATCTGGAAGTGACGCGGTGGGGCACGGTCAAGGCCGAGTTCACGACGGGCCAGACCGCGATGGAGGGTGTTTTCGCGGTCGGGGACATCGTGCGCGGCGCGTCGCTTGTCGTCTGGGCGATCCGCGACGGGCGCGATTCCGCCGCGGCGATCCTTGACTACCTGAACGGGGCGCCGGCCTTGGCGGCCGAATGAAAGCAGGGATCGGCAGCGCGTCGGTATCACGACGGTATCGCGGCCGTGGCGATTCCGCCCCGCAGGGCGCCAAATGACAGAATCACTGACCCACCGGGTAAAGGAAGGGTAAACCGACATGACGAAACTGGATCGTGACTGGGCCGCCGCGGAAGAGGCCAAGCGCAACTGGATGTCCGAGAACGGCATGTATGCGCACGAGGATGAACATTCGTCCTGTGGTGTCGGGCTGGTCGTCTCGGTGGATGGCAAGGCATCGCGCAAGGTTGTCGAGGCGGGTATCGACGCGCTCAAGGCGATCTGGCACCGGGGCGCGGTGGATGCCGATGGCAAGACGGGCGACGGGGCGGGCATCCATGTGCAGATCCCCGTCCCGTTCTTCTATGACCAGATTCGCCGGACCGGGCACGAACCGCGGCAGGACCAGCTTGTCGCGGTGGGGCAGGTTTTTCTGCCGCGCACCGATTTCGGCGCGCAGGAAACCTGCCGGACCATCGTGGAAACCGAAGTGCTGCGGATGGGCCACACGATCTATGGCTGGCGCCACGTGCCGGTGGATATCACCTGCCTTGGCGAGAAGGCGAACGCCACGCGCCCCGAGATCGAGCAAATCCTTATTTCCAACGACAAGGGAATAGCGGAAGAGGATTTCGAGCGTGAGCTTTACGTGATCCGGCGCCGTATCGAGAAAGCCGCGCAGGCCGCCGGGATCGCCGGGCTCTACATCGCCAGCCTCTCGTGCCGAAGCATCATCTACAAGGGGATGATGCTGGCCGAACAGGTCGCGGAATTCTATCCCGACCTGCAGGATGAACGGTTCAAGAGCGCCTTCGCGATCTATCACCAGCGGTATTCGACCAATACCTTCCCGCAGTGGTGGCTGGCGCAGCCGTTCCGGATGCTGGCCCATAACGGCGAGATCAACACGCTCAAGGGCAACATCAACTGGCTCAAGAGTCACGAGATCCGCATGGCCAGCTCGGCCTTCGGGGACATGGCCGACGACATCAAGCCGATCATCGCCGGCGGGTCGAGTGACAGCGCGGCGCTGGACGCCGTGTTCGAGGTGCTGGTGCGCGCGGGCCGCAGCGCGCCGATGGCCAAGACGATGCTGGTGCCCGAAAGCTGGTCGAAGCAGGCCGAGGAACTGCCCAAGGCGTGGCGCGACATGTATTCCTACTGCAATTCGGTGATGGAGCCGTGGGACGGCCCCGCCGCGCTGGCGATGACCGATGGTCGCTGGGTCTGTGCCGGGATGGATCGCAACGGGCTGCGCCCGATGCGCTATGTCGTGACCGGCGACGGGCTGGTGATCTGCGGGTCGGAAACCGGCATGGTCCCGATTGACGAGACGAGCGTGAAGGAAAAGGGCGCGCTGGGCCCGGGCCAGATGCTGGCGGTGGACATGCGCAAGGGGCTGCTTTTCCACGACACCGAGATCAAGGACAAGCTGGCGCGCGCGCTGCCCTTCGGGGATTGGGTCGGCAAGATCAACGACCTTGACGAGAAGCTGGCCGGCGTGACGGAAGCGCCCATGTTCGAGGGCGAGGAACTGCGCCGCCGCCAGATCGCCGCCGGCTACAGCATGGAAGAGCTGGAAAGCATCCTTGCGCCGATGGCGGAGGACGGCAAGGAAGCGGTGGCCAGCATGGGCGACGACACGCCGAGCGCGGTCCTGTCCAAGAAGTATCGCCCGCTGAGCCATTATTTCCGGCAGAATTTCAGCCAGGTCACGAACCCGCCCATCGATTCGCTGCGCGAATTCCGGGTCATGAGCCTCAAGACGCGGTTCGGCAACCTCAAGAACGTGCTGGACGAAAGCAGCACGCAGACCGCGATCCTCGTGCTGGAAAGCCCCTTCGTGGGCAACGCCCAGTGGCAGGAGCTGATCCGGCATTTCAAGGATGCCGTGACCGAGATCGACTGCACCTTCGAGTCCGGGCCGGGCGCCCTGCAGCGGGGGCTGGAGCGTATCCGCGCCGAGGCCGAGGACGCCGTGCGCTCGGGCTCGGGGCATCTGGTGCTGACTGATCAGCACCTCGGGGAGGCGCGTGTCGGCATGCCGATGATCCTTGCCACCAGCGCGGTGCACAGCCACCTGACGCGCAAGGGACTGCGGACCTTCTGCAGCCTCGACGTGCGCAGTGCCGAATGCATCGACCCGCATTACTTCGCCGTGCTGATCGGCGCGGGCGCCACGGTGGTCAATGCCTACCTTGCCGAGGATTCGCTGGCCGACCGTATCCGGCGCGGCCTGCTTGACGGCAGCCTGACCGAGAACATGGCGCGGTACCGTCTGGCGATCGACCAGGGCCTGCTCAAGATCATGTCCAAGATGGGGATCAGCGTGATCTCGTCCTATCGCGGGGGGCTGAACTTCGAGGCGGTGGGCCTGAGCCGGGCCATGTGCGCGGAGTATTTCCCCGGCCTGACGAGCCGCATCTCGGGGATCGGGGTGAGCGGCATCCAGACCAAGCTGGAAGAGGTGCATGCCCGGGCCTTCGGCAGCGGCGGCGGGGCGGATATCCTGCCGATCGGCGGCTTCTACAAGGCGCGTACCAGCGGTGAAAGCCACGCCTGGGGCGCGCAGACGATGCACATGATGCAGATGGCCTGCAACAATGCCAGCTACGCGCTCTGGCAGCGCTACAGCAAGGCGATGCAGGCCAGCCCGCCCATCCACTTGCGGGACCTGATGGCGATCAAGCCGCTGGGATCGGCGATCCCGCTGGAAGAGGTCGAGAGCGTGACGGCCATCCGCAAGCGTTTCGTGACGCCGGGCATGAGCCTTGGCGCGCTGAGCCCGGAGGCCCACAAGACCCTGAACGTCGCGATGAACCGCATCGGCGCGCGCAGCGACAGCGGCGAGGGCGGCGAGGACCCGGCGCATTTCCACCCCGAGGCCAACGGCGACAACCCGTCGGCCAAGATCAAGCAGGTGGCGTCGGGCCGGTTCGGCGTGACGGCGGAATACCTCAACCGGTGCGAGGAGCTGGAAATCAAGGTCGCGCAGGGCGCCAAGCCCGGCGAGGGCGGCCAGTTGCCGGGGATGAAGGTGACCGAGCTTATCGCGCGGCTGCGCCATTCGACGCCGGGCGTGACGCTGATCTCGCCGCCGCCGCACCACGACATCTACTCGATCGAGGATCTCGCGCAGCTCATCTATGACCTCAAGCAGATCAATCCGCGCGTGAAGGTCTGCGTGAAGCTGGTGGCGCAGTCGGGGGTGGGGACCATCGCCGCGGGCGTGGCCAAGGCCAAGGCCGACGTGATCCTGATCTCGGGTCACAACGGGGGCACCGGGGCCAGCCCGGCGACCAGCATCAAGTATGCCGGCCTGCCGTGGGAAATGGGCGTGACCGAGGCGCACCAGGTGATGGCCATGAACAACCTGCGCGACCGGATCACGCTGCGCACCGATGGCGGGCTGCGCACCGGCCGCGACGTCGTGATGGCCGCGATGATGGGGGCCGAGGAATACGGCATCGGCACCGCCGCGCTGATCTCGATGGGCTGCATCATGGTGCGCCAGTGCCAGTCGAACACCTGCCCGGTCGGTGTCTGCACGCAGGACCCTGAACTGCGCGACAAGTTCACGGGCAATGCCGAGAAGGTGGTGAACCTGATCACCTTCTACGCGCAGGAAATCCGCGAGGTCCTCGCGAGCATCGGGGCGCGCAGCCTTGACGAGGTGATCGGCCGGGCCGACCTGCTGACGCAGGTCAGCCGGGGCAGTGCCCATCTGGACGATCTGGACCTGAACCCGATGCTGATCACCGTGGACGGGGCGCAGCGCATCACCTATGACCGGGACAAGCCGCGCAACGAGGTGCCCGACACGCTGGACGCCGAGATCGTGCGGGACGCGGCGCGTTTCCTGAACGACGGCGAGAAGATGCAGCTGCATTACGCCGTGCAGAATACCGACCGCACCGTGGGCACGCGCGTATCCAGCCACATCGTCCGCAATTTCGGGATGCGCAACGCGCTGCAACCCGACCACCTGACGGTGAAGCTGACCGGCAGCGCGGGCCAGAGCCTGGGCGCCTTTGCCGCGCCGGGGCTGAAGATCGAGGTGTCGGGCGATGCCAACGATTACGTGGGCAAGGGGCTGTCGGGCGGCACCGTCGTGGTGCGACCGCCGCAGATGAGCCCGCTGACCGCGGCCGACAACACGATCATCGGCAACACGGTGCTATACGGCGCGACGGGCGGTCACCTGTTCGCGGCGGGCCGCGCGGGCGAACGGTTCGCGGTGCGCAATTCCGGGGCGCATGTCGTGATCGAGGGCTGCGGCAGCAACGGCTGCGAATACATGACCGGCGGGGTGGCCGTGATCCTTGGCAGAATCGGGGCAAATTTCGGCGCCGGGATGACCGGTGGCATGGCCTACCTGCATGATCCCGACGGCATCGCCGCCAAGCTGATCAACATGGAATCGCTGGTGACGTGCCCGGTACGCACGGCGCACTGGGAAAGCGAACTGAAATCGCTGGTGGAACGCCATGTCGCGGAGACGGGCAGCCGCAAGGCGCGGGACATCCTGCAATACTGGGATATGGAACGGGCGAACTTCCTGCAGGTCTGCCCCAGGGAAATGCTCGACAAGCTCGACCATCCGCTCGGGCTGGAGCAGGAGGCCGTCCCGGCCGAGTAGGCATGTCCGCGGCCGAACGCGGGCCGACCGGTACCGGGCGGTTCCGCCGGCAGCGCGGCCGCGGCGCGGGTTTTGTCCGGCCTCCCTTGCCGCTATAGCTGGTCGGGATGGCAAAACGCGGCAAATCCCGGCAGGGCGGCAAGCGCCGACTCCGTTTCCGCCCCTTTCGCTGGCTCTGGCGGTGGGGGGGCAGGCTGCTACTTGCGGTGGTCGCGGTGGCGATCCTCGTGATCGCGGCGCACCGGCAGTTTCCCCCGCCGGACACGCTGTACATGCGGCAGGAAGCGCGCCGGCTCGACGGGATCACGCATGAATGGGTGCCGCTGGATGCCGTGGCGCCGGTGATGGCCCGCGCGGTCGTGGCCGCCGAGGACGCCAATTTCTGCCGCCACTGGGGATTCGACATGGCCGCGATCCGCAACGCGATCGAGGACGGGGCGGTGCGCGGCGCCTCGACCCTGAGCCAGCAGGTGGTCAAGAACGTCTACCTGTGGCACGGGCGCAGCTGGCTGCGCAAGGCGCTGGAGGCCCTGATCACCCCGGTGGTCGAGGCGCTGTGGCCGAAGCGGCGGATCGTCGAGGTCTACCTGAACGTGGCGGAATTCGACACGGGCGTCTTTGGCGTGGCGGCGGCGGCGCGGCAATATTTCGATGTCGACGCGTCGCAGTTGACCGCCGTGCAGGCGGCGCGGCTGGCGGCGCTGCTGCCCGACCCCAAGGGGCGATCGGCCGCCAATCCGTCCGCATGGCTGCGCACGCGCGCCGCGGCGATCATGGACGGTGCGGCCACCATCCGCCGCGATGGCCGCGCGGCCTGTTTCGAGGATTGAAATGCGCCGTCTTGGGGTGCATTGAGGGGCGTACCCCGAAAAAGGTGAGTTCGCGCCATGGCCAAGCTGTTCCACGTCCCGTTGTCGCCCTTCTGCCGCAAGGTGCGCCTGAGCCTTGCCGAGAAGAAGATCGAGTGCGAACTGGCCGAGGAGCGTTACTGGGAGCAGGATACCGATTTCCTGCGGCGCAACCCGGCGGGCAAGGTGCCGGTCCTGCGGCTGGACGGGCTGACCATGCCGGAAAGCACGGCGATCTGCGAGTATATCGAGGAGAAATACCCCGAGCCCCCGCTGATGCCCAAGGGGGCCGAGGCGCGCTACGAGGTCCGCCGGCTGGTGGCGTGGTTCGACGACAAGTTCCATCACGAGGTCACGTCGAAACTGCTGTACGAGCGGGTGAACAAGAAGGTGATGAAACAGGGTTTCCCGGACAGCGGCAACGTCAAGGCGGGGGCGAAGGCGATCAAGTATCACCTCGATTACATGGCGTGGTTGCTGGACCGGCGGCGATGGCTGGCGGGCGATGTCATGACGCTGGCCGACTTCGCGGCGGCGGCGCACCTGTCGAGCCTCGATTATATCTCGGACGTGGACTGGAACCGCTCGGACGTGGTCAAGGACTGGTATGCCAAGATCAAGTCGCGCCCGTCCTTCCGCGGGATACTTGCCGATCACGTGCCCGGTTTCCCGCCGCCGGTACATTATGCCGACCTGGATTTCTAGAGGGGCGCTGCCCCTCTTGGCCTGCGGCCAATTCACCCCGGGGTACTTGGACCGAGAAGAAACATGGACGCGCTGAAACAGAGACTGGTGGCGCAGGCACGGGCAGAGGGGTTCGACGCGTGCCGGCTGTGCCGGCCATGGGACGTGCCCGCGGTGCCGGCGCGCCTGGCGGCTTTCCTTGAGCGCGGCTATCACGGGCAGATGGGCTGGCTGGCGGAACGCAGCCACTGGCGCGGGGCGCCGCAGAGGCTGTGGCCCGAGGCGCGCACGGTGATCATGCTGGGTGAAAGCTACACCCCCCGCGAGGACCCGATGGCGACGCTGGCGCGGGCAGACGCGGGTACCGTGTCGGTCTATGCGCGCAACCGGGACTATCACGACATCGTCAAGAAACGGCTGAAGCGGCTGGCGCGCTGGCTGATCGCGGAAGCGGGCGGGGAGGTGAAGGTTTTCGTCGATACCGCGCCGGTGCCGGAAAAGCCGCTGGCGCAGGCGGCCGGGCTTGGCTGGCAGGGCAAGCACACCAACCTCGTGAGCCGCGAGCTGGGCAGCTGGTTCTTCATCGGGTCGGTTTTCACGACGCTGGACCTGGAGACCGACCCGGCCGAAAGCGATCATTGCGGATCGTGCCGGGCGTGCCTTGACGTCTGCCCGACGGACGCGTTTCCGGCGCCCTATCAACTGGATGCGCGGCGCTGCATTTCCTATCTGACGATCG
>JAVLCJ010000042.1:0-22090 GCA_031580875.1 Roseovarius sp. | reverse complement strand
GTGCACGACGTGGCGATCCAGCGCCTGCCGGTGCGGTTCGCCATCGACCGGGCCGGGCTGGTGGGGGCCGACGGCGCCACCCATGCGGGGGCGTTCGACATCGCCTATTTGTCGAACCTGCCGGGCTTTACCGTGATGGCGGCCGCCGACGAGGCCGAGCTCAAGCACATGGTCGCCACGGCCGCCGCGCATGACGACGGGCCCGTCGCCTTCCGCTACCCGCGCGGCGAGGGGCAGGGCGTGGAGATGCCCGAACGCGGCGACGTACTGGAGATCGGCAAGGGCCGCGTCGTGCAGGAGGGCGCGCGCGTGGCGATCCTTTCGTTCGGCACGCGGCTGGGTCAGGTGATGAAGGCGTCCGAGGCGCTGCGCGCCCGCGGGATCACCCCCACCGTGGCCGACGCGCGCTTTGCCAAGCCGCTCGACCGGGATCTCGTTCTGGACCTCGCGGCGAAACACGAGGCCATGATCACCATCGAGGAAGGCGCGATCGGCGGTTTCGGTAGCCATGTCAGCCAGTTGCTGGCCGAGTCAGAAGTGTTCGATACAGGGTTCAAGTTCCGGTCAATGGTGCTGCCCGACACCTTCATCGACCAGGCCAGCCCGGAAGACATGTACGCGGTCGCGGGCCTTGACGCCGCGCATATCGAATCCCGCGTGCTCGAGCTGCTGGGCCTCGCGCGGCTCGACAGCCGCAGGGCCTGACGGGGGATGACAGGTGGACCCGACGCTGTATCATGGCGTCAGGGAGGGTCTGATAGATGCGCCATGTCCGAATCCTGTTCTGCCTGCTGGTTCTGATCGGCATGGCCTCAACGCCCGGGCGCGCGCTCGATACCTCCGCCGGCCCGCTGCGGGTGACAAAGATCGCCCGCGGCCTCGATCAGCCCTGGGCCATCGGCTTTTTGCCCGACGGGTCCGTACTGGTGACGGAGCGCGACCACGGCCGCGTCCTGCGCCTGGTGGACGGCACCCGGCACGTGATCGACGGTGTCCCGCCCGTCCATGACGGCGGGCAGGGCGGGCTTCTCGACCTGCTGGTGCCGCGCGATTTCGCCACCTCCCGCACCCTGTTCTTCACTTATGCCAAGCCGCAATCGGGCGGCGCGGGCACGGCGGTGGCCCGCGCCCGGCTGAGCACGGACAGCCGCCGCCTGACAGACTGGCAGGTGATTTTCGAGCTGTCACCGGGCTCCACCGGCGGGCGGCATTTCGGCGCGCGGCTGGTCGAGGGGGCCGATGGCTACATCCACGCCACCATCGGCGACCGCGGCGACAGGCCCTCGGCGCAGGATCTCTCGCGCGAAAACGGCTCGGTCATCCGCATCGCGCGCGACGGCGCGATCCCGCCCGGCAATCCCTTCACCGGCCGCGCCGGGGCGCGGCCCGCCATCTGGTCCTACGGGCACCGCAACCCGCAGGGCGCCGTGCTCGATGGGTTGGGGCGGCTCTGGGTCGTCGAACACGGGGCGCGCGGCGGTGACGAGGTCAACCTCGTGCACGAGGGCGCCAATTACGGCTGGCCCGTCATTTCCTACGGCCGCCATTATTCGGGGGCCAAGATCGGCGAGGGCACGCGCAAGCCCGGCATGGAACAGCCCGCGCATTACTGGGACCCCTCGATCGCGCCCTCGGGCATGATGATCTATTCCGGTGCGCTGTGGCCCGAATGGCAGGGCGACATCTTCGTCGGCAGCCTGAAATTCGACATGATCTCGCGGCTGAGCGGGACGCCGCTGCGGGAAGTCGAACGCATCAGCGGCCCATCGACGGGTCGCGTGCGCGATATTCGCGAAGGCCCGGACGGCGCCATCTGGTTCCTGTCGGTAACGAACGGCGCGCTCTACCGCCTCTCGCCGTCCTGACAGGGGCTTTCGCTGCCGACGGCAGGCGTCCCGACGGTCATCATGCCGCCAAGACGACACCAGGTGCCGGGACCGCTTCTTCTCGGTCGAAATACCCGCCCCGAGGAGGACGCCCGGGGCGGCCGACGAGACATGCCGCGCGCCTGAAAGGCGCACCGCCGGATCAGATCCGGCACGTGCCGCGGCAGGTCACCCCGCGATCGAGGCCGCGCGGATGCTGTCGATCGCCTCCTTGAGCGCGGCGTCGAATTCCGTATCGCTCTGCTTGGCCGACAACCCTTCTGTCAGCGCGCGCGAGAAGCTCGCGACGACACCGGTGTTGCGCGCCAGCCGCGCGTTGGCCTCGTCACGGCTGTAGCCGCCCGACAGGGCCACGACCCGCAGCACGTTCGGGTGATCGACCAGCGGCTTGTACAGGTTCGGCGTCTCGGGCAGCGTCAGTTTCAGCATGACCTCAGCGCCGGGCTCGAGGCTGTCCAGGTGCTTGGTGATCTCGTCCAGCAGCATCGCCTCGGCACTTGCCTTGTCGGCGATCGAGATGGTCACCTCGGGTTCGATGATCGGCACCAGCCCGTGGGCGAGGATCCGCTTGCCCAGGTCGAATTGCTGGGCCACGTTGGCCGCGATGCCGGTGGCCGAGCCCGCGTCGATGACCGAGCGCATCTTGGTGCCGAAGGTGCCAGCGTCCCGCGCGCGCTCCAGCAGCGCGTCGAGGTCGGGAATGGGTTTCATCAGGCGGACGCCGTCCGCCGCCTCCGCGAGCCCCTTGTCGATCTTGAGGAACGGCACGATCCCGCGGTCCTCCCAAAGGTAGGTCGCCGACGGCTTGCCGCCGATCTCGCTGTCCATGGTCCGCTCGAACAGTATCGCGCCGATTATCCGGTCGCCGCTGAAGGCGGGCGATTGCGCGATCCGGGCGCGCATCCGGTGGATGAGGTCGAACATCTCGGCCTCCGACGCGTAGTCGTCCTCGCCGATCCCGTACAGCCGCAGCGCCTTGGGTGTCGAGCCGCCCGACTGATCCAGGGCCGCGATGAAGCCGTCACCCTTGAGTATCCGAAGCCGCTGATTTTCCTTCGACATGTCTTGTCTCTCCGCCGCGGTGAAAAGGGAGGTCGCGCGCCCGGCGCACCGTTCGGTCAGGTTCTATGTGACCACGAAAGCCGTTGCAATTGTGATGGCGCTAACGGGGGCGCCATCCGGGCATGACGGCGCGCGCGGTGTCCGCTCAACCCTTCAACGCGGCGACGCCGGGCAGGTCCTTGCCCTCCATCCACTCAAGGAACGCGCCCCCGGCGGTCGAGACATAGGTGAAATCGTCCGCCGCGCCGGCCTTGTTGAGCGCGGCCACTGTATCACCACCACCCGCGACCGAGATCAGGCGCCCCTCGCGGCTGAGCTTGGCGGCGTGGCCGGCGGCGGCGTTCGTGGCCGCGTCGAAGGGGCTGATCTCGAACGCGCCGAGCGGGCCGTTCCAGATCAGCGTTTTCGCGTTGTCCAGCGCCGTGGTAATGCGCGCGACCGATTGCGGGCCGGCATCAAGGATCATCGCGTCCTCGGGGCAGGCATGGGCCGGCACGGTCTCGTGCGGGGCGTCGGCCTCGAACTTGCGTGCCACGACCACGTCGGCGGGCAGCAGCAGCTCGCAGCCCGACGCGCCGGCCTTTTGCATGATCGTGCGCGCCGTCTCGCCCATGTCGTGTTCACAGAGCGAGGTGCCCACGTTCAGCCCCTGCGCGGCGAGAAAGGTGTTGGCCATCCCCCCGCCGATGACCAGCTGATCCACCCTCTCGACGAGGTTGGACAGCAGGTCCAGCTTGGTGGATACCTTGGCCCCACCCACCACGGCGACGAGCGGGCGCGCCGGCTGTGACAGCGCGGCCTCCAGCGCCTCCAGCTCGGCCTGCATCAGGCGCCCGGCACAGCTGGGCAGGTGATGCGCCACGCCCTCGGTCGAGGCATGCGCGCGGTGCGCCGCCGAAAAGGCGTCGTTGCAATAGACATCGCCCAGCGCCGCCAGCCGCCTCGCGAAATCGGGGTCGTTGGCCTCCTCGCCGGGATGGAACCGGATGTTCTCCAGCAGCAGCACCTCGGCGGCCTCGGCCTCGCCCGTCAGGGTTTCGGCGCCGTCGAGCGTTTCGAGCAGCCGCACGTCGCGGCCCAGCGCGGCGCTCAGCGCGGGCAGGGTGACGCGCAGTGACATGTCCAGCACGACCTTCCCCTTGGGGCGGCCGAAATGCGCGATCAGGATCGGCTTGCCTCCCTTTGCAAGGATGTCGTTGATGGTCGGGACGATCCTTTCGATCCGGGTCGGGTCGGTGACGTGGCCGTTTTCGACCGGTACGTTGATATCCACGCGCGTCAGTACCCGCTTGCCCGTCAGATCCATGTCGTCGAGCGTTTTCCAGCCCATGCCGTGCCTCCTGTGTGCGAAAGTCGCGCTGTGCATGGCGCGATGGTGCGCGGTCGTCAACCGCCGATGCTTGGCAATCCCGCGCGAAGGCCCTAGGACTCAGGCCGACCGAGTGCAAAGGAGGGCCCGATGGCCGAAATCAAGGATCCGGAAAACACAATTCTGATGGAGCTCAAGAACGGCACCGTGACGATCGAGCTGATGCCCGACGTCGCGCCGGGCCATTGCGAGCGCATGAAGGAGCTCGCGCGGGCCGGACACTATGACAACGTGGCCTTTCACCGGGTGATCGACGGCTTCATGGCCCAGACCGGTGATGTCCGCAACGGCAACATGGAAAAGGACTACAACCCGCGCATGTGCGGCACCGGCGGCAGCGAGCTGCCCGACCTCAAGGCCGAGTTCAGCCGCATTCCCCATGACCGAGGCACGCTGGGCGCGGCCCGCAGCCAGAACCCGGACAGCGCCAACAGCCAGTTCTTCATCAGCTTTTCCGACAACCATTTCCTGAACGGGCAATACACTGTCTACGGCCGCGTGATCTCGGGGATGGAGCACGTGGATGCCATCACCCGCGGTGAGCCACCGGCGAACCCGGACCGCATGATCAGCGTTAAGGTGGCCGCCGATGCGTAAACTGGCCGTTCTTTTCAGCCTGCTGGCCGGTCCCGCGTTCGCGACCGGGCTGCAGATCGACGTCGCGGGCGAGGCCAACGGCACCGTCACGATCGACCTTCTGGAGGACGTGGCGCCGGGCCACGTGGACCGGATCACGACGCTGGCCGCTGAAGGGGCCTATGACGGCGTGGTCTTTCATCGCGTCATAGACGGGTTCATGGCCCAGACGGGCGACGTGGAATTCGGCAAGCTTGAGGGCGGCAACATGGCGCGCGCCGGCATGGGCGGCAGCGACAAGCCCGACCTCAAGGCGGAATTTTCCGATGAACCCTTCGAGCGCGGCACGGTCGGCATGGCCCGCGCACGCCACCCCGACAGCGCGAATTCGCAGTTCTTCATCATGTTCGCGCCCGCTGGCCACCTGAACGGGCAATACACCGTTGTCGGCCGCGTGACGGACGGGATGGACGTGATCGACGCCATCAAGCGCGGCCGTGGCCAGAACGGCGCCGTGACGGGCAAGCCCGACGTGATGACATCCGTCACGGTGACGGACTAGGTCATGGGCGCAACCGGGTACGAGCCGCTCAATACCCCCAAGCCCGTGGCCGAGGGGATCTGGGTGATCGACGGCCCGGCCGTGCCGGTCCGCGGCATGCCGTTTTCCACGCGCGCCACCGTCGTGCGGCTGGAAAACGGCGGGCTGTGGGTACATTCACCCACGCTGCTGACGGACGCGCTGCAAGCGCAGATTGCGGCGCTTGGGCCCGTCCGCCACCTTGTCGCGCCCACCCGGCTGCATCACGCGCATATCACCGACTGGCAGGCGGCCTTCCCCGGGGCGCTGGCCTGGGCCGCGCCCGGCGTCGCGGAACACGCCGCGAAAAAGGGGATGACGCTGCGCTTCGATCACGAGCTGGGCCCGGAAGCCGAGGTGCCCTGGGCCGGTCAGATCGACCAGTTGATCGTCGAGGGCAGCAAGACCCGCCGCGAGGCGGTCTTTTTCCATCGCGCCAGCGAAACCCTGATCCTTGCCGCTCTCATCGCGAATTTCGAAACCGCCAAGCTGCCCGTCTGGATGCGGCCGATCATCTGGATCGCCGGGATCGACGACAGCGACGGCAAGATGCCGCCCGGCATGGCGTTTTCCTTCCGGGACAAGCGCAAACTTGCCGATTCGGTGGAACGGATGATCGGTTGGGGGCCGGGGCGCCTGATCCTTGCACACGGGCGCTGGTACGACAGGGGTGCGGTGCGCGAACTGGAACGCGCCTTCCGCCGCATCCTGCGGGACCGCCTGTGGGATCGCGCGCTGACCGACGCGAAAAGGCGCGGGTAGCGGACACATCTGCTCACGTTCGCGTGCCGGGGGCTGGGCAGGCGCGCGCAGGTTGCGCAGGATCAGGGTATCATCGCATATCACCGGAGCCTGCCATGCGCCACCTTGCCGTTCTGAGCCTGATTTTCCTGACATTCGCCCAACTGGCGCGCGCGGACCCGGCGCAGTGGCAGCGCGAATGGCCCGAAACCGATTTCACCGTCACGACCGTGCAAAGCTGGGACGAGATCCGCTCGGGCGGCCCGCCCAAGGACGGCATCCCGGCCATCGACGACCCGTCATTCCGCCCCGTTTCGTCCGAAACCCGGATTGGCGGCGCCGAACCCGTCGTCACCGTCGAGATCCCCGGCGAGACGCCGCGCGCCTATCCCTTGCGCTACCTGACATGGCATGAAATCGTGAATGACCGGATCGGCGGCGTCCCCGTCGCCGTGACGTTCTGCCCGCTGTGCAATTCCGGCATGGTGTTCGACCGCCGCACGGCGTCTGGCACGCTCGATTTCGGGGTCTCGGGCAAACTGCGCAACTCGGACATGGTGATGTACGACCGCCAGACCGAAAGCTGGTGGCAACAGGCGACCGGCAGCGCCATCGTGGGCGAACTGACGGGCACCGAGCTGCGCCACCTGTCAAGCTGGATGGAAAGCTGGGACCAGTACCGGGCCCGCCAGCCCGACGGGCTGGTGATGGATCAGCCCGCCTTCAATCGCGATTATGGTCGCAATCCCTATCGGGGCTATGACAGCGCGCCGCGGCCGTTCCTCTATGATGGCGAAAACCCGCCGCACGGCATCTCGCCGCTGGAACGTGTCGTGCGAGTGGGCGGGCGCGCATGGCCGCTGACCCGTATCCGCCGCGAAGCCGGCATCCGCGAGGCCGGCGTGACCATAAGCTGGCAGGCCGGTCAGGCCTCCGCGCTCGACACGGCCGATATCGCCAAGGGCCGCGACGTGGGCAGCGTGCGGGTCCGGGACGGGCAGGGCCGCGACGTGCCCCATGACGTGCTTTTCGCCTTTGCCTTCCACGCCTTCTGGCCCGAGGGGACATGGATGATCGGTGATTGAAAGCGGCAATCCGGGCGGTCCGCCCCGGTCGCGGGGCGGCGCGATGCGCCGGTCAGGCGCGCGTGATCAGAACCAGCTTTGCACGCCGCGCGCCGCGCCCGAGATGTCCCGGCCGATGCCGTCAACCGTGGCGCAGCCGGCCACGAGGGCGATCAGGGCCATGGCGATCAGGGTTTTCATGGCGGTTGCCTCTTGGTTTCGCTTGCCTTTTCAGGTCAATCTGAGCCGTCTGCCTCGTGCCACCATACCGTCGGGAGGAAGCCCACGCTGTCCCCGTAGATCGGCAGCTTGTCCTCGGGATACTTCAATTCCTTCACGTGGGCAATCCGGCCGACGGAATATTGATGAATCGGAATGACATAGCGGCCCGAAATCAACACCCGGTCCAGCGCCCTGACCGCCGCGACGAATTCCTCGCGGCTCTCGGCGCGCAACATTGTGCGGATCATCGCCTCGGCGGCGGGCGATTCCATGCCCATCAGGTTGCGGCTGCCCGGACGGTCAACGCCGACCGAGCCCCAGTAGAAAAACTGCTCGTTGCCGGGGCTCAGCGACAGCGACCGGCGCATGAAGGTCATGTCGAAATCGTAGGTCCGCTCCCGCTCGGCATACTGGGCCTTGTCGATGGTCTGGATCCGCAGCGTGATGCCCAGCCTTTCCAGTGCGCGAGCATAGATGTCCATGATCGCCGTGGCCTGACCCAGAAGCGCATCCTGCTTGAGCAGCACCGTCAATTCCAGCGGCGTGCCCGCCGCGTTTCGCAGAACACCGTCCTGCACCGTCCAGCCCGCCTCGTTCAGCAGGCGCATCGCCCGGCGTATGTCCTGACGGTTGCGCGGCGTGTCGTCCCCCGCGGGCAGCGTGTAGCCCTCCAGCGCCCCGGGCAGGAGCGTATCGGAGAAGGGGGCCAGCAGGTCGCGCACCCGTCCCTTGGCCGGGCCTGCCCGCATGCCCAGTTCGGAGCCCGAGAAATAGGAGGTGATCCGGGGTTGCCGCCCCCCGGTCAGCGTGTCGTTGATATAGTCGAAATTGAAGGCATGGATCAGCGCATCGCGCACCCGCCAGTCATCCAGCGGCGCCCGCCGCGTGTTCATCACGAAGCCGGTGATTCCAGACGGCCGGTCATGCGGGATCTCGGTCTTGACGACATCGCCGCGGGTGACGGCGGGGAAATCGTATTGCGTCTGCCACCGCTCGGCGTTGAATTCGCGCAGGTAGGATACCGCCTGAGCCTTGAGCGCTTCGCGCAGCACGGCCGCATCGCCGTAGAAGTCGATGCGGATCTCGTCGAAATTGTGCGTGCCGCGGCGGAAGGGCAGGTCGGCGCCCCAGTAATCCGGGTTGCGCCGCAGCACCACGTTGCGGCCCACCTCGTAGCTGTCCACCACGTAAGGCCCGCTGCCCACGGGGATATCCTCCAGCCGGCCGGCGGCGAAATCGCGGCCGTCCCATTGCGCCTTCTTCAGGATCGGGCGCATCCCGGCGATCATCGCGAGCTCGCGATCATCCTCCGCGAAGGTCATGCGCAGGCTGCGCGGACCCGTCTGGTCGATCGTCTCGACCTTTTCCCAGAAGGCGCGGTACCGGGGATGGCCCTCGGTGCCCAGCGTCTCGTAGGACCAGATCACGTCGGCCACCGTGACCGGGCTGCCGTCTGAGAATCGCGCCTCGTCCCGCAGGGTGAATTCGACCCATCCACGGTCCGGGCCCGTCTCGACCGATTCGGCCAGAAGACCGTATAACGAGAACGGCTCATCCCATGATCGCCCCATGAGGGATTCGTGCGTGAAGAACCGCAACTGCCAGGGCGGATCACCCTTGAGCGTGAACGGGTTGAGCGAATCAAACCGCCCGACATTGCCCGTCACCACGCGGCCGCCTTTCGGCGCGTCGGGGTCGGCATAGGGCAGCGACACAAAATCGGGTGGCAGGTCGGGTTGCCCGTACATAGCTATGCCATGCGACGGCTCCGACATCGCCGCTTGACAGAAGACCGACAGCCCAAGGGCCAGTGTCGACAGGCGCATCGCGCGGAAATAATTCGGTCCCATTTCGGCAACAATCCCTGACTGCCCTTGTTATACTGGCCCAGACCGTAGAGGCGGATTCACGCCTTTTCAAACTTTTAGCTTGGATCACGCCGCCTGATTGCGTATACATGACTCACTGCTCGATAGGTTTCTTGCCTGTATGAAACCTGCCTCAATAACTGAACGCCGGCCTTGTGCCGGCGTTTTTTTTCGCCGTCGTCGCACATGCGGCATATCGCGGCCGCGGCCTCTTTTTGATCCCAGCGATGGCGGCTGCCCCGTGCAATCCGTGATCCGGGCCCGTATGCTGCCGGTGCGAAAAACCACCGGCAAAAGGGGAAAAGAGCAATGAGCGTGACCGGAAAGACCGCCGTCATCACCGGGTCCAATTCGGGAATCGGGCTGGGCGTGGCAACGGAACTGGCGAAGGCCGGCGCGGATGTCGTGCTGAACTCCTTCACGGACAGCGATGACGACCACGCGCTTGCCGAAGGCCTCGCGCAAGAGCACGGGGTGCGCGCACGCTACATCAAGGCCGACATGTCGGACCCCGCGGCGTGCCGCGCGCTGATCGACGCGGCCGGGGCGTGTGACATCCTGGTCAACAATGCCGGTATCCAGCACGTCGCGCCGATCGACGAATTCCCGGCGGCCAAGTGGGACGCGATCATCGCCATCAATCTCGGCTCGGCGTTCCACACCACCGCCGCGGCGCTGCCGCTGATGCGCGCCGCGGGCTGGGGGCGGGTCATCAACATCGCCAGCGCCCACGGCCTGACGGCGAGCCCGTACAAATCGGCCTACGTCGCCGCCAAGCACGGGGTCGTCGGGCTGACCAAGGTCACGGCGCTGGAAACGGCCGAGGACCCGATCACGGCCAACGCCATCTGCCCGGGCTACGTGCTGACGCCGCTGGTCGAGGCGCAGATCCCCGACACGATGCGGGAATACGACATGTCCCGCGAGGAGGTGATCCGCAACGTCATGCTGCAGCGCCAGCCGTCCAAGGAATTCGCGACGGTCGAGCAGCTGGGCGGCACCGCGCTCTACCTGTGCTCGGACGCGGCGGCGCAGGTCACCGGCACGACGATCAGTGTCGACGGCGGCTGGACGGCGCTGTGAACGGGCGTCCGGATCGACGGGGCGATCCGGCCGGGGCAGGGGGCGCTGCCCCCTCTTGGCCCCGGTCCGGGGCCAATTCACCCCCGGGGTATTTCGACCGAGAAGAAACGGGCGGGAGGCCGTCGTGGTAACGCGCATCAACCTGGCACTGCAGGGCGGCGGGGCGCATGGCGCCTTCACGTGGGGCGTGCTGGACCGGCTGCTGGACGAGGATGGCATCGAAGTCGCCGCCATCTCGGGGACCTCGGCGGGCGCGCTGAACGGGGCGGCTTTCAAGTCGGGCTGGCTGGCCGGCGGGCGCGAGGGCGCGCGGGCGGCGCTCGATTGGCTGTGGGGGCGGCTCGGCGGGCTGCACGACATGCGGATGCCCGCCTGGATGCAGGGGGCGATGCCCGCCCCGGGCTTGCTGAGCGATGCGCTGGAACTGAGCCCGCCGGTGATGGCCGCGGACGCGATGAGCGGGCTTGTCTCACCCTACCTTTACGGGCCGTTCTACCGCAACCCGCTGACGCCCATCGCCGAGCAGTTCGATTACGCGCGGGTCTGCGCCGGGGCAGGGCCGCGCCTGTTCGTCGGCGCGACGAACGTGCATACGGGCAAGATACGGGTTTTCAGCGGCGACGGGATCACGACCGCGAGCCTGCTGGCCTCCGCCTGCCTGCCGACGCTGTTCCAGGCAGTGGAGATCGACGGCGAGCATTACTGGGACGGCGGTTATACCGGCAACCCGGCGCTTTTCCCGCTGTTCGAGCGCGACCTGCCCGCCGATATCCTGATCGTCAACATCAATCCGCTGGAGCGCCGCGAGGTCCCGCGGCGCCCGCAGGACATCCAGAACCGGATCAACGAGATCAGCTTCAACTCCTCGCTGCTGCGCGAGCTGCGGGCCATCGCCTTCGCGCAGCGCCTGCTGGACAGTGGCCAGATGGCGGAGGGCGCGATGAAACGCGTGCTGGTGCACATGATCGCCGATGATGTCCTGATGCGGGAATTGTCGGTGGCCACCAAGCTGGTGCCGTCGCCCTGGCTGCTGGGGCGGCTCAAGCGGGCCGGGCGGCGCGCGGCCGGGGCGTTCCTGACCGCGCATGCCGGCGACCTGAACCGGCGCGGCACGGTGGACCTTGGGGCCGCATACGGCTGAACCGGCCGCGCGGTGTCAGCCCTTGGCGGCGGGGCCCCCCTTGCCGCCATCGGGCTTCACCCGCCCGTCGGGATAGACCAGCCCGGCCGAGATCACCAGCTTGGCCGCGTCCTCGACCGACATGTCCAGTTCGATCACGTCCTCGCGCGGGAAGAACAGCAGGAATCCCGAGGTCGGGTTGGGCGTTGTCGGTACGAAGACGCTCAGCAGGTCGCTGCCGGATTCGGCGCGCCTGTTGACTTCGCCCTTGGCGGTGGTCGAGATGAAGCCGATGGCCCAGACATCCTTGCGCGGGTACTGGATCAGGCAGGCCTTCTCGAAGCTGCGTTCGCTTTGCGCGAAGACGGTTTCGGCGATCTGCTTGACGCCCGAATAGATCGACCGCACGACCGGCATACGGTTCACCAGCGATTCTGCGAAGCCGATCAGGGACTTGCCGATCAGCCCTTTCGCGACCCAGCCCACGAGGATCGTGAAGACGAGGAATATGATGACGCCCACGCCACGCAGGTTGATGCCGATATACTGTTCCGGGCGCAGGTGATAGGGCACGAGCGGCAGCACGAAGCTGTCGACCCAGCCCACCAGTGTCCAGAGCAGCCACACTGTCAGGCCCACCGGCGCGATCACGACGATCCCGGTAAGGAAGCTGGCCCGCAGGCCGGAAAACATGCCGGGCTTGCGGGTCGGAGGCGGGTCTTCGTCGAAGGGCGTGTTCATGTCGCGGCCGAATTCGATGTATTTCGCGGTATCTAAGCAGATATGCCGGCGCCGACAATGGGCGTTTGATCAGGGCGGGGGCTCTTTGCACAACTCGGTGGCGATCCGGGCGGCCAGCTGCGCATTATTGAGCACCAGCGCGATATTGGCGGCGAGGGTCCGCCCGCCCGTGAGCACGCCGAGCCTGTCGAGCAGGGCGGGCGTGACGGCCTTGCCCGTGAGCCCCTGCGCTCGCAGCTCGGACTGGGCCTGCGCGATCAGCGGGGCCAGCTCGCCGGCCGGGATCTCGGCGTCCGCCGGCACCGGGTTGGCGACGAGCTGACCGCCCGACAGGCCCAGCGTGCCGCGCAGCCGGTGGGCGGCGGCGATCTCGGCGGAATCGTCCATGCGCAGGGGGGCGGCCAGCCCCGCATCGCGCGACCAGAAGGCCGGGAACGCGTCCTGACCGTGCGCGATGACCGGTACGCCCAGCGTCTCCAGCATTTCCAGCGTCTTGGGCAGGTCGAGGATCGCCTTGGCGCCGGCCGCCACCACGGTCACCGATGTCCGGGCCAGTTCCCGCAAGTCGGCGGAGATGTCGAAACTTTCGGCCGCCCCGCGATGCACGCCACCGATGCCGCCGGTGGCGAACACCGCGATCCCGGCAAGGCGCGCGGCGATCATCGTGGCGGCGACGGTGGTCGCGCCCGTGCCCCCGCGCGCCATGCAGACGGCCAGATCCGCGCGGCTGAGCTTGGCCGGTTTCGGCGCGCGCGCCAGCATCTCCAGCTCGTCCGGCGCGAGCCCCGCGCGAAGGCGGCCGTCCAGCACGGCAACGGTGGCCGGCACGGCGCCGTGCTGCCGGATCGTGTCCTCGGCTGCCCGTGCGGTCTGCAGGTTTTCGGGCCATGGCATCCCGTGGGTGATGATGGTGCTTTCAAGCGCCACGACGGGCGTGCCCGCCGCCCGGGCCGCGGCGGCCTCGTCGGACAGCAGGATCGGGGCGGCGCCCGCGCCGCGGGTGTCGGTGTCAGGTGTCATGGCCCCATCTGGTCCGGTCCGGTACGGGGTGGCAAGGGGGTTGCGCGTCGCGCCGGCCCGCTATATACGCGCGGCACTCAATCCGCAGGCGCGGGCGGGCCGTCCGGGGGAGACATCCCCGGCTGTCCACCGGTTGAAGCGTCCCGCTTCTCATCCCGCGCCAAGGCACAAACCGGAAAGGAAAAGACCATGGCTCTTCCCGAGTTCTCCATGCGCCAGCTGCTCGAAGCCGGCGTGCATTTCGGCCACCAGACGCAGCGCTGGAACCCCCGCATGGGCGAGTTCATCTACGGCGCGCGCAATGGCATCCACATCCTCGACCTGACGCAGACGGTGCCGATGCTGGACGCGGCGCTGAACGCTGTCCGCGAAACCGTCGCCAAGGGCGGGCGCGTGCTGTTCGTCGGCACCAAGCGGCAGGCGGCGCAGCCCGTCGCCGACGCGGCCGAGAGGTGCGCCCAATACTACATGAATCACCGTTGGCTCGGCGGGACGCTGACCAACTGGAAGACCGTGTCGAAGTCGATCCAGCGCCTCAACGAGATCGACGAGATCCTCGAAGCGGGCGCCGAGGGCCTGACCAAGAAGGAACGGCTCGGCCTCGAACGCGACCAGGAGAAATTGCAAGCGTCGCTGGGCGGCATCCGCGAAATGGGCGGCCTGCCGGACATGCTTTTCGTCATCGACGTCAAGAAGGAATCGCTTGCCGTGGCCGAGGCCCGGAAACTCGGTATCCCGGTCGTGGCCGTGGTCGACACCAATTGCAGCCCGGCGGGCGTGGATCACATCATTCCCGGCAACGATGACGCGGCACGCGCCATCGCGCTTTACTGCGATCTCGTCAGCCGCGCGGCGCTTGACGGCATGTCGGCCCAGCTGGGAGCGGCAGGCGTCGATGTCGGCGCACTGTCCGAGACCCCGGCCGAGGAAGCCGTCGCCGAGGACGCCCCGGCGGCCGACGCCACCGCCGAAAGCTGAGCCGCTTTCACGAAACCGACACAGGGGGCGCGGTATGCCGCCCCCGTCACCCAGTTTGTATTTCCGAAGGAGAGCCGAGATGGCGATCACCGCTGCACTGGTAAAGGATCTGCGCGACAAGACGGGCGCAGGCATGATGGACGCGAAGAAGGCGCTGACGGAGACGGATGGCGACATGGACGCCGCCGTTGACTGGCTGCGCACCAAGGGGCTGGCCAAGGCGGCCAAGAAATCGGGCCGCACCGCTGCCGAGGGGCTTGTCGCCGTCAAGGTGGCCGGCGGCACCGGCGTCGCCGTCGAGGTGAATGCCGAAACCGATTTCGTCGCCAAGAACGCCGAATTCCAGACGATGGTCCGCGACATCGCCGAAACCGCGCTGTCCGTCGACGACGTGGAGGCACTGGCCGCCGCCGATCTGGGCGGCAAATCGGTGGCCGACACGATCACCGACAAGATCGCCACCATCGGCGAGAACATGTCGCTGCGCCGCATGGCCAAGCTAGAGGGCGAAACCGTGGTGTCCTACGTCCACAACGCCATGACCGACGGGATGGGCAAGATCGGCGTTCTGGTCGCGCTCAATGGGGCCGACGCCGCGTTCGGCAAGCAGGTCGCGATGCATATCGCCGCCACCAATCCCGCCGCGCTGGACGAAGCGTCGCTGGACCCCGCCATCGTCGAGAAAGAGCGTCAGGTGCAGATCGACATCGCGCGCGAGTCGGGCAAGCCCGAACAGGTGATCGAGAAGATGATCGAGGGCCGCATGAAGAAATACATGTCCGAGGTGACGCTCATGGGCCAGTCCTTCGTCGTCAATCCCGACCTGACGGTCGTGGAAGCCGCGAAAGAAGCGGGCGCCGAGATCACCGGCTATGTCCGCTTCGAAGTGGGCGAGGGCATCGAGAAAAAAGACGAGGACTTCGCCGCAGAGGTCGCCAAAGCCGCGCAGGGCTGACAGCCCGGGCCACAGCTTGATTGATGCAAACGGGGGCGCAGAGGCGCCCCCGTTTTTTTAATCACGCGCGGGCCGTCAGCCCGAATGGCCCAAGCCAGACGCGTATCGTCACGTAACGCGGGGAATTCCATCCGGCTTGAAGCCCGGATCGCGCGCCGGGGATCGGCAGGGGCAGGGAAGCGCCCTGTTCGGCGGTGCCGTCCGGGGACGACACCGCCGATGACGACCACCCGTCGTATGGGGATGAAGCGGGCGGTCAGGAGCGCCGGCCAACGGCCCTGAAAGGGGCCGATGACCGGCATCCGGCGCAGCCGGCAGATGCAAGCGGGCACTGCAAAATTTTCAAGCCGCTTGGCACCCGTTGTTCCCAAGCTCGAAAGAGCTACCACTCATGGAACTCGTGGAAGTTGCACTTTTACGTTGCGTAACGAAAGTACGGGATTCCGTACCATTCGAATAAAAAAGTATCCTTTGGCGAAAAAAACATTCTTCAAACGATGAATATCTGGTTCTGGAAAGCGGCCTTGAGGACGGCCTGC
Source organism: Roseovarius sp. (assembly GCA_031580875.1). Classification (GTDB taxonomy): domain Bacteria; phylum Pseudomonadota; class Alphaproteobacteria; order Rhodobacterales; family Rhodobacteraceae; genus Roseovarius. Next base: position 6,286 of record JAVLCJ010000042.1, on the reverse strand, counting down.
GCCGTCGTTTCGACATTCAGCGCGTCCCGCGCGAGCCGCAGATGCTTTTCAACGGTCGGGCGGGTCAGGCCCATCAGCATCGCGATGTCCTGAACCGTCTTCCCGTCACCGACCCATGCCAGCGCCTCGCGCTGGCGCTTGGTCAGCGCGCGGCCCGGCGCATTGTAGGGCAGGGTGAGAATCCGCAAATGCGCCACGTTGTTCAGCGCCTGGATGTCGTCGCCGTGCCGCGCCCAGATCGAATCCACATCGCTCTGGCTCAGCCCCTCGCGCGCGGTCAGCGCGATCGCGCCCTTGGCGCGCGGTGAAATGGATTTGAAACTGATCGAGTAGCCTGCAACGACATTGCGCGACCGGTTGAATTCATAGACCTTGCGTTCGTCCTCGGTCAGGGTTCCCGACGCCACCATGTCTTGCAGCACGCGCCATGAACATGCGCCGTCATGCTCCAGCGCCCATCGAACCATCGGCGCGCGGTGGTAGAAGCCTTCGCCCAGGAACACGTCCATGTAATCACTGTCATGCGTCGTCAGGACGACGAAATCCTCCGGGTCGCCCAGCGAATTCTTCGTGCGATAGCAGGTGTACCCGTAAATCAGCCGGTCGAACCCGTAATCGGCCATCGACCGCGCGTGCATGTCCCACAGTTCCTCGATGGTGGGCGCGTTCAGCAGCCGGTTGAGGTACTCGGTCGAGATCATGCGCGCTCCTCGAGATGTGGTGCCAGCGCCTCGATCGCCAGTTCGTAGCCGTGCGCGCCAAAGCCGCAGATCACCCCGACCGCGACCCGCGCGATATACGAGGTGTGGCGGAACGGCTCGCGCGCATGGATGTTCGACAGGTGAAGCTCGACGACCGGCAGCTCCACCGCGCTTATGGCATCCATCAGCGCGACCGAGGTATGCGTGTAGGCACCGGCATTCAGGATGATCCCGTCATGAACACCGCGCGCGGCATGGATCATGTCCAGCAAGGCGCCTTCATGATTGGATTGCTCGAACACCACGGTCATGCCGCGCGCCCGCGCGACCTCGTGGCAACGCGCCGCGATATCGGCAAGCGTCGTGTGGCCGTAGACATCCGGCTGGCGCTGCCCGAGCAGGTTGAGGTTCGGACCGTTGAGGATCAGGACAGATGACATTCAGACAGGACTCCGGTGTATATCTTTTTTTACCGTCAAGGGGCGACGCTGTCGAGCGTCACGTGCATCTGTCGCGGGCAGTACGCCCAAGCCGTGCAACCGCTGATGTCTTTCCTTTTGTTGCGGTTTTCGGCAATTTTAACTTTAACATAATACTGATTATGCGCTTAAATGAGTAAACCGCTTTTCATCGCCGTGCGCTGATCGCGTGAATGATGCGGGCCCCTGCCTCGTAGACCGCCGTCTTCAGGCCCGGGAGCACCTCGCCATGGCTGTCGACCGGCATCACGGGCAGCCCGTCTTCGTTCCCGTTCAGCAAGGCGCGCGCCGCCGCTTGTCCGAAAACCGTGCCCGGCGCGATGCCGCGGCCCGAATAGCCGAACACGGCATAGGCCGCGCGCGGCGCGACGCGCAGGATGCGCGGCAGATGATCCGATGTCATCGAGATACGCCCGGCCCAGGCATGGCTGATCGCCGCGCCGTCCAGTTGCGGGAAAAGCCGTGTCAGCTTGCGCCGCGCCCAGCCTTCGTGCAGCGCCGCGTCACCGCCCATGCCGCCAAGGATCAGCCGCCCGGCGGCGTCGCGCCGGACCGAGGACATGATCAGCCCCGTATCCCAGCAGCCTTCGCCGCCCGGCAGGATGTCACCGGCAAGGTTGTGGCCCAGCGGTTCGGTCGCCAACTGGAAGAACTGTACCACTGGCACGCGCGGCACCGCGACCTGCCGGACCGGCCGGTGATAGGCGTTGGTCGCCACCAGCAGCGCGCGCGCCCGCACCGTGCCGCGCGGCGTGCGAATGATCCATGTCCCGCCGCGAAATTCCGCGCCCGTCACGGGGCTGTTTTCATGGATCCGCGCCCCGGCCTCGGCCGCGGCCCGCGCCAGCCCGCGCGCATAGGCCAGCGGCTGCACCGTGCCCGCCCGCGCGTCATGCAGCGCCCCGTGAAACCCGTCCGTGCCCGTCCGTGCGCGCGTTTCGCCGGGATCAAGGCAGCTCATCGGCGCCCCGCGCGCCGCCATCTGGGCGCGCCGTGCCTCCAGCTGCGCGGCACCGCCCGGTGCATGGGCCAGATGCAGCGTGCCGTTGCGCACCGCCTCGCACGCGATCCCGTGCCGCTCGATCAGGCCGAAAACCAGGTCGGGGCCGGCCGCAAGCGCCGCGTTCAACCGCTCGCCGGCCTCCTGTCCCATCTCGTCGCAGACGGCGTCGGGCGGCAGCCACAGCCCGGCATTGACCAGCCCGACATTCCGGCCCGAGCCGCCATGGCCCACGCGCTCGGCCTCAAGCAGAACCACATCGGCTCCCTGCCCCGCGGCCTCCAGCGCCGCCGAACAGCCGGTGAAGCCGCCACCGACGATGGCCAGATCAACATGGCACTCACCTTCGAAAACGCGGCTCTCGACATGCTCCGCGGCCGTGCTCTGCCACAGGATACCAAGCCCGCTCATTGCGCCAGTACCCGTTTCGCGGCCGCGATGATGCTGTCGCGTGACGGTAGGGTCGCACCATAGGCCGGCCCGGTGGCGATGAAGCTGTCGCGCGCCGCCTCGCGGGCCAACCGCGCGCGTGTGCGCTGCGACAGGATCGTCATCAACGCCTCGGACTGCGATCCGGTGGCGCGGCATTCCTCCACCACGAGGATGCGCGCACACCCCGCCACCGCCTTCAGCAGCGCGTCCTCGTCCAGCGGCGCCAGCCATCGCAGGTCCACGATACGCGTCTCCGCCGGGATGTCGGGCAGCGCCTGATGGCTCAGGTAACTGCCGTTGCCGTAGCTCACGATGGCCAGTTCACGCCCCTGCCCCGTCACGCCCATGTCCCCAGGTGCCAGCCGCTCGCCCTCGGCCGGGTAGCGCCGCATCCAGCCGCCGTCGCCCTCGGCGTGCAGGTCGCGCACGGGGTAAAGCGCGATGGGTTCCACCATCACCACGACGCGGCCTTCCTCGCGGGCCAGCCGGACCGCCTCGCGGTACATGCAGACCGCGTCGTAACCGTTTGACGGACAACCGATAACGATGCCCGGGATATCGCGCAGCACGGCCAGCGAATTGTCATTGTGGAAATGCCCGCCAAAGCCCCGCTGATACCCCAGCCCGGCGATCCGCAGAACCATCGGGTTGGCGAACTGGCCGTCGGAAAAGAACGGCAGCGTGGCCGCCTCGCCGCGCAGCTGGTCCTCGGCGTTGTGCAGGTAGGCCAGGAACTGGATTTCGGGCATCGGGACATAGCCGTTCTGCGCCAGCCCCAGTGACAGGCCGAGGATGCTTTGTTCGTCCAGCAGGCTGTCGATGACGCGCCGCGCGCCGAACCGCGCCTGAAGCCCCTTCGTGATTCCGTAAACGCCCCCCTTGCGCCCGATATCCTCGCCCGCCATGACGATCTCGGGGAATTGCAGCATCAGGTCGCCAAGGCCGAGATTGATCAGCTTGTTCAGCGGCTGCGGCGCGTCCAGCGCGCGCATGTCCGACGGGCCGAACGCGGCTGCGCGGTCCTCGGGGCTCGGCGTGTTCGGTGCCGGCCGCGACCTTGCAGGCGGCAGAAGCGATGCCATCACCTCGTCGGCCGTTCGCAACCTCGGTCGCGTGACGGCCGCATCGCACTTGCGCGAAGTTTCCTCCCAAACATCTTGATAAAGGTATGCTATTTCTTCTTTTGACAGGCCCGCTTGCCGCAACCGCGCGGCACTGTGCAGCAACGGGTCACGCGCTTCGTCCGCCTCGATCTCGGCCACCGCGCGATAGGCCGATTCAACGTCCGCGCCCGCATGGCCATAAAGCCGCACACAGCGCATGTGCAGGACCGCCGGCTTGCGCCGGTCGCGCACCCATTTCGCGGCCTCCGCCGCCACAGCCCGCGTTTCCACGGGGTCGAGGCCATTACAGGCGAAATAGCGTAGGCCGGGGCGGGCACGCAGCACGGCCTCAATCCAGCCGTCAGGCGATTTAACGGAAATCCCTATCCCGTTGTCTTCACAACAAAAAAGCAGCGGCAGCGGGACGCCTTGCCAGCTTGTCCAGCCGGCCGTGTTCAGCGCGCCCTGCGCCGTCGAATGGTTCAGCGACGCATCGCCGAAGCTGCAATAGGCGATGGCATCGGCGGCATAATCCGGCTCGGGCGGCGGATGGCGGCGCATCAACCCGATCGCGTAGGCCGCGCCGACGGCCTTGGGCAGATGGCTGGCGATGGTCGAGGTCTGCGGCGGGATGTTCAGCGCCTTCGAGCCCAGCACCTTGTGCCGGCCGCCGCTGATCGGATCCGCCGAGGACGCGGCAAAGCTCAGCGCCATGTCGGTGATCGCGTCCTGCCCGGGCACTTGCGAGGCGCGGGAAAGCTGGAAGGCGCCGTCGCGGTAATGCAGAAATGCCGGGTCGGTCGGGCGCAGGGCCGCGGCGATGGCCGCCGTTCCCTCGTGCCCGCTGGACCCGATGGTGTAGAACCCCTGCCCGGCTTTTTGCATGTGCCGCGCCTTGCGGTCCAGATGGCGGCTGGCCAGTTGGGCGCGAAAGATCGCGACAAGCGCGTCACGCCCCGCCCCCTGCCCGCTGACCTCGGGCAGCGTGGGCAGGTCGCCTTCCGCGACCCGGCGAAGAAAGTTTTCGTGCACGATCTCTGCGCGGTCCATGCGCTCCCTGCTTGCTTGCGTTTTCACCTGCCTAGCCACGCGTCCGCGCCGGTGCAATACCGATGCGATACCGGCGTGATGCGGAACTCAGAAAAACGCCTGCAACCCGGTCTGCGCCCGCCCGAGGATCAGCGCGTGAACGTCGTGCGTGCCCTCGTAGGTGTTCACCGTTTCAAGGTTCATCATGTGCCGGATCACCTGGTATTCACCGGAAATCCCGTTGCCGCCATGCATGTCCCGCGCCATCCGCGCGATGTCGAGGGATTTGCCGCAATTATTTCTTTTTATGAGGGAAATCAGCTCCGGGGCGGCACCCGCCTCGTCCATCATCCGCCCGGTGCGCAGGGCCGCCTGGAGGCCGAGCGCGATCTCGGTCTGCATGTCGGCAAGTTTTTTCTGGAAAAGCTGGGTCTGCGCCAGCGGCCTGCCGAACTGGTGCCGCTCGAGCCCGTAGCTGCGCGCGGCGTGCCAGCAGAACTCGGCCGCCCCCATCACGCCCCACGCGATGCCATAGCGCGCCCGGTTGAGACATCCGAAAGGCCCCTTCAGGCCCTGCACGTTGGGCAGCAGCGCGTCGTCGCCCACCTCGACGTTATCGAGCACGATCTCACCCGTGATCGAGGCGCGAAGGCTTTGTTTTCCCTCGATCTTGGGCGCGCTGAGCCCCTTTGCCCCCTTGTTCAGAACGAACCCCCGGATCTTGCCGTCATGGGCGTCGGACTTGGCCCAGACGACGAAGACATCCGCGATCGGGCTGTTGGAAATCCACATCTTGGCGCCGCGCAGGCGGTAGCCGCCGTTAATCTTCTCGGCGCGTGTCTTCATCCCGGCCGGGTCGCTGCCGGCATCTGGCTCGGTCAGGCCGAAACACCCGATCAAATCGCCTTTTGCCAAGCCCGGCAGGTACTTGCGGCGCTGCTCCTCGCTGCCATAGGCATAGATCGGGTACATCACCAGCGAGGATTGAACGCTCATCATGCTGCGATAGCCCGAGTCGACGCGCTCGATCTCGCGCGCGACAAGACCGTAGCTCACGTAACCGGCCGACAGTCCGCCGTATTCCTCGGGGATCGTCGTGCCAAGCAGGCCCATTTCGCCCATCTCGCCGAAAATCTCCGGGTCGGTCCTTTCCTCGGCATAGGCGTCGACGACCCGCGGTTGCAGCGTTCCCTGCGCGAAGCTGCGGGCACTCTCGGCGATCATGCGCTCTTCCTCGTGCAGCTGGTCCTGCAGGAGAAACGGGTCATCCCAGTTGAAAGACCCGAGATCGGGCTTGTCCTTGTCACACAGCGACGGGGTATCCAGGCTCATGTCGGTATCCTCATGCAGAAATTGCGCATTTTGGATAGATTACACGTGTTTTATACCCCAGTATAACGAAAAACCAGCAAGAATTCATGACTAAACCGCATATATCCGCCCCGCGCCGTCTTTTGCCCTCGACCGCCTCGCTGCAGGCGCTCGAAGCGCTTGACCGGCTGGGCAGCGCGACGGCCGCCGCGCAGGAGCTTCATCTCAGCC
>JAVLCJ010000041.1:0-22519 GCA_031580875.1 Roseovarius sp. | reverse complement strand
CGGCCTCGGCCGTGTCATAGCCCTTGACCGCGCGGGCATAGTACTCGTCGCCCAGATGGTCGTGCGGATAGATGTCCCGCGCCATCTGGATCAGCGTCGCCATTGTCCGGGATTTCAACGCCGTGGTCTCCATCGCCCATGCCGCGTCGGCACTGGCGACGAAGCCGGTACCGACAATAAGGCTGGCGCCGGCGGCCATGCTGCGCGAAAGCAGCTCACGCCGCGTCAGCCCCCTTTGCTGGCTGGTGTCTTTCATGGTCTCTCCTCCCATTTGCACCTTTTCGATTACTTGAATCGCCCGCCGCGCTGCAGAACCTCGATCTCGTAGCCATCCGGATCGGCCACGAAGAAGAACTTGCCCACGAGTTCGCCGTCGGGGGCGAATTCCACGATCTTGCGGGGGTTCAGGCCCTCGGCCTCGAAGCGCGCGTGCTCGGCTTCCAGATCCTCGACCAAGACAGCGAAATGTCCGTAACCGTCGCCAAGGTCGTAGGGCGCCTCGCGGCCCTTGTTGACGGTCAGTTCCAGTTCGAACGGGCTTTCGTCGTTGCTCAGGTAAACGAGCGTGAAGTTCTCGAAATCCAGCCGGTCGGCGATCTCGAGCTCGAAAGCCTTCTTGTAGAATTCGATGGAACGCGCCTCGTCAAGCACGCGGATCATGCTGTGGATGGCTTTGGCCATATGGTCCTCCGGATCAATTTGCTTGGTCCGGAAGCTTTACCAAAGCTCGATGATGGCGGGTAGTAAACGGTTACTACACGCGGCGGGTGCTATTCGGCCGCGATCGGTGATTCGGCCGTGCTGTTCGCGCGCTCGCGATGGACAAGACACGTGCACCGCAACAGCGACGTGAAGTTCTGCGGCTCACCGCGCAGTTCCAGAACCTCGCCATGCAGTTTCGATACGAAACCCGGTGTGCTCAACCCTTCTGACTCGGCAATCTCGTCGAGAATGGCCCAGAACGATTTTTCGAGCCGTATGCTCGTGCTCTGACCGTTGAGCCGCATGCGACGTGTTTCGAGCGTGTAGCGTTCCGGATCCTGCCCGGCAAATATTCGGCACATCCTTTTTCCTCCCTTGCCCGGCGCCTCCCGCGCGACCGGACCTGCAACGACATAACATGATTGCTCAAAATGCCACAGCGTGGAAGGCCCCAGCCACGGCAAAGCGCAGCGTTCGCGAGAATCCGCGATCGCGACACGCCCGCGGGAAAGCGTGCGGCAACACCGCCGTGATACCGCCATGATGCCACCGCGTTGCCGATGGCGGATTCCGTGGTCGCATGGCGTGTTGCCCGTCCATGGGCCGACGTGACTGGGCGACCGGCAAATGCCCCTTGTATCCCGGTTTCGTGCTGATACCGTCCTGACCCGAGGTTCCGCGCTTCGCGCGGGTAAATGGGAAGCCGGTGCGATGCCGGCGCTGCCCCCGCAACGGTAAGGACGGGTGATGCGGCTCTACGCCACTGGAGTATATACTTCCGGGAAGGCGCCGCGTCCGATACCGCCGAGCCCGGAAACCAGCCTCGGGACATTGACAAACCGCGGGGAGCGGCGTGGATGGCCCGCCTCTCATGCCTTTCCCGCCCCAGACCGGCCCGGGGTGCGGCCGGCGGAGGAAACCGGATGAACGTGACCCAGATACTGGACGGCCTCGAATCGAGCGCCGCGACCGGACACGAGGCGGACACCATCGCGCGGGTGGGGTTTCTTGAATGGGTCTTTGCCTATCCTCGCGCGACAACGCAGCAGGATGCCCGGCGTGCACTGGCGGAACCGGCGGCGCAGAACGCTTGTAGCGCGGCGGCGCGGGCATTCGTGAAGCATCTCGAACAGGCGACTGGCCCGGGCATCGCGCGGAATGGACGGCGGGGCAGGTCACGGCGCATGAGCTAGCCAGATGAGCAGCCCGGGCCAGAACGGCGCGTCAGGTCGAAAAGCAGGGTCGTCACCCGGCTGGACTGCCGTGATTCGCGTGACGCGGGATTGCAGGAGGGTAAACGGCGACGCCTAGGGAGGAGGAGAAGGCGCCGCCGTTTTGGTACGTCCAGCCCCAGGGAGGAGGAGGGGGCCTTTCGCAATGGATCGGGCCGAAGCCCGGTTTTTTGGGCGGCACCCCCGGGGAGGAGAGGTCGGAGGTGCCGCCGGATCAGGAGCCCTAGGGAGGAGGAGAAGGGCGCCCGATTTGTGGTGTCTGCGGCTTATCCGCCGTAGACAGTTTCGTATGCGACGCGGCGTATGATCCCACGGTGAAGACCGAGGTCATCCAGCTCCTGCGTCGAAAGCTTCGACAATTCCTTCACGGTCTGCCGATAGTTGCGGTAGGCGGCGATCCGTTGCGTCAAGGCGTACGCGGCGATACTGACTTGCTCGCCGAGGCCGGATGACACGCGTGTCGTTTCATGAGCGAATGCCATTTCAAGCCTTCCTTGAATTGCCGTGGCTGCACCATCGTTTCGTTGGAACAAACATATCTCGATGCTGCGTCTGCACAATCCCCCGAACGTTCAATGCTGCTATGCGGCAAATGCATATGATCCGCTGGCCTTGGGTCAGGTAAAGCGACTGATTTTTATGCATAAATGAAATCTCAGCGTTCTTATTTCCGTGATTGCATAGCCAGCTGGCGGCGATGCTCAGAAGCTGGGCGTTCAGCGAACGATTGCGGCGGTGCAGCATGCCGCTGAAACCTCGATTGTCGCGAGATTGACGTGCGCGATAAGGTCGGTCCCGTCCACGATTCGTGCTGGTCTTCTCGTATGCTTTTTACTCTTGCCGTCGTCTATCTTGCGATTTGGGGCTGTGCGTATGCAGCCGCGCGCATTTTTTCCGGACCTGCGGCTCTCGTGGTATGCGGGGTCGTGACCGTGCTGGTCGTGCCGCATCTTGGCGCCGGCGCTTTTTACCTGGTTTATGTCCGGGTCGATGCGGGCATGGCGCCCGATCTGGCAGCGGTTGTCGCCGTGCTGGGCGCCTTGCTCGGCGTGATCCTTTTCCCGGTGACGATCTGGCGCCAATGGCGGCGAAAGGAGCGTTAGCTTCGACGGGAATGTCGGGCGCTTGGCCAGGCTTGATCCCTTCGAGGTTCAGTCCGCCCCGTCGCGCTTCACGGGCGCGAGACCGAACTGTCGTGCGGTTTGCAGCGAAAGAATGCCCGAGTCGAGCCCGCGCTTTGCCTGGTAGTCACGGATGGCGGCGCGCGTGCCGCGGTCCATCTTTCCGTTCACGGCACCATCATAGAGATCGCGCGCCTTGAGCGCCCGTTGCACCGATGCGACGAAGTCGGGTGTCGTCTGTGCCGCGCACGGGGTTTGGAACCAGTTTTCCGCGCGCTCCCTCAGAATGGCCTGCCGCGTTTGTGTCTCGTAGACGGCCGAGGCCGAAACCGTTCCGTCAGCCGCTTTTTCCGCCGGTTTGACCACGACCTGTTCCGTGATCGTTTCGATGATCGCGGGCGTGACCTTCTTGCTCCAGCAGGTGCCCGGCGGGGCACCGGGCGGTGCGTCCTCGCCGATGCGGACGACCTGCGGCGTGACACCATCGTGCACCGTGCTCTGGCATGCGGTCATCACGAAAGCCATGCAGACAACGTGAAAGGGGCGGATCATGTGCTCGGGCCTCGAAGGCTGCTCGTTGTCGCCAGTCTAGCCATTTTCGTCAGGACGGGGAAGCGCCGGATCCGCCAGCGGCAGAGTGTCGAGGAGACAGGAAATATCCTCGATCCGCTCCGCAATCACGTGAATGACGCCAGATTGCCGTTGAAGTCGGCCCGTAACGCGGAGCAGACGCCCCGAGATGATGGCCCGGCGGAATTCTTCGTAGAGTTTCCGCCAGACGATGATGTTCACGACGCCCGTTTCATCCTCGAGCGTCATGAAGATCACGCCGTTGGCGCTGCCCGGGCGTTGGCGCAATATCACGAGCCCTGCAACAGTAATGCGCGCGCCCTCGGGCGGTTCCCCGAGCCTTGCGGATACGAGCGCGGCGGGCGGGCGGGGCCAGCCCGTCGGCGACTTGTGGAGATCGGCATGAACCTTCATGGAACAAAAATAGAACATACAGGTTTTGTCGCAACTCTTTTCGATCGGTGTCGCAAATTGGGGTGGCCGGACTTACATCGCTTGGCTAGAGACCGTGACGACATTCACTGAGGGGAGTCAGCATTTCATGGCGAAAATCACCTACATCGAGCATAACGGTACCCGCCACCAGGTTGAGGTCGCCAACGGCCTGACCGTCATGGAAGGTGCGCGCGACAACAACATTCCGGGAATCGAGGCCGATTGCGGCGGCGCCTGCGCCTGTTCCACCTGCCATGTCTATGTCGATCCGGCATGGGTCGAAAAACTGCCCGCCAAGGATGACATGGAAGAGGACATGCTTGATTTCGCTTATGAACCCGACCCCGATCGGTCGCGCTTGACCTGCCAGCTCAAGGTGACGGACGCGCTTGATGGCCTTGTCGTGCAGATGCCCGAGAAACAAATCTGAACCCGTGGCCCTCGACATGTCGGCTGGCCGTCCTTTCGGACCGTCCAAGCCGGCATGAGCCCGGATCGGGGCTAACCCATTGGTCATAATTTCCAAAATTTATGCGCTGCTTGGGTCGCGCTGCCTGCATTACGGGTTTCAACAGCCACGATCGATCTTCGTGGCAAGGTGAATCAGGCTTTCCGATCCCTTCACTCCTTTGGCGTCACCGATGCGGTCGAGCGTGTCATCGAGTGACTTGGTGCTTTCTGCTTCCAGCGTGACGATCAGATCGAACCGGCCCGAGGTGGTGTGTACGCGCTTGACACCTGGCAGGGAATTCAGGCGTGACAGTACGGTCGGGCCGCTCCGGGGTTCTATGCTCACCAGCACCGTCGCGTTCAGCAGGGGCCGTGCCGTTTCGGTCAACCGGACGGTGTAGCCCGCGATAACGCCTGTCTGTTCAAGCCGTTCCAGCCGCGCCTGGACCGTTGTACGCGCGAGGCCGAGCCGACGGGCCAGCATGGCAACGGGCAGTCGGGCGTTTTCCTGCAGCAGCGCTATCAGGGCGTGATCGGTTTCGTCGATTTGCATGAAAATTTGGTAATGGTGCCGTTCCAAGGAGTCAAACCGGTCGATCTGATACGTGAATTCAACCGCGAACTGCGCCATCCTGCGGACAAAAGCAGAGAAGGCAGAGACATGCGTGAAACTCCGAACTGGTCCGACCCTGTCGCCCACCTGACGCGGCACGTTCCCGATACGGCGATGCTGTATTTCGCGCCCTCGGCCCTGCAGCATACGGCGCGCCGGTTTCAGGCCGGGTTTGCCGGGCTTGTGACATACGCCGTCAAGGCCAATCCCGGGGACGAGGTTCTTGCCAACCTTGTCGCGGCGGGTATTCGCGCCTTTGACGTGGCCAGCCCGCGCGAGATGTACGCGGTGCGCGCAGCCTGTCCCGACGCCGCGTTGCATTACAATAACCCCGTGCGATCAAAGGAGGAAATCGCGGTGGCGATCGGGCTTGGCGTGCGTTCGTTCTCGGTCGATTGCCCGGGTGAGCTGGACAAGCTGGCGCAGGTTCCCGCGGGGGCTGAAATGAGCGTCCGGCTTGCCTTGCCGGTCAAGGGCGCGGCCTATGATTTCGGCGAAAAGTTCGGGGTCGGCCCGGAAGACGCGGCAGAATTGCTGCGTCAGGTGGCGCGGCGGGGTTTCACCCCGTCGCTGACCTTCCACCCGGGCACGCAATGCGCCGACCCCGCCGCATGGCAGGCCTATATCCGGGCGGCCGCGAAGGTGGCGTCCGATGCGGGCGTGGGGCCGTCGCGGCTCAATGTCGGTGGCGGTTTCGCCGCGCACAGAACGGGTGAAGCCCCTGATCTGAAAACAATTTTCAAAGCGATCTCGGGTGAGGTCATCCGATGCTTCGGGGCGGAGGCCCCGGCGCTGGTATGCGAGCCCGGACGGGCCATGACGGCGGAGGCCTTCACGCTGGCGAGCCGTGTGAAGGCGGTCAGGCAGGGCGGGCCAATCTTCCTCAATGACGGGATATACGGCGGCTTGGCCGAGGCGCGCGACATGGTGATGACCGACCGGGTGCGCGTGCTTTCGCCGAACGGAGCATGGCGGCGGGGAAATCCCGTGAAAAGGGTGGTTTACGGCCCGACCTGCGACAGTATCGACCGGCTGCCCGACCCGCTGGACCTTCCCTGCGACATGGTGGAGGGCGATTACGTGCTGTTCGACGGGATGGGCGCCTATTCGCGCAGCCTGTCGACAGGGTTCAACGGGTACGGGCTGGGCGATCCGGTCACGGTGGCGGCTTTGCGCGCGGCTTAAGCGAATCGGGCCCAACACCGCGTTAACGCCGAAAAATGCGGTGCGGCATCGCGGCCGTGGCCCGTCCGTATCGCGTCGGTGTCGCCGGCCCCGGCGCGTGCCGTGAATGCACTGCACGGTCCGGCAGGCCGCGGCATCTTTCAATTCCGCGCAAATGTCCTAGGTTCGCGCCCGACAGCCGAGGCGCAAAAGGGATCAAGAGCCATGGAAAAATTCGGACGCAGCCAGCCGGTGAAACGCGTCGAGGATGTCCGCTTCCTGACGGGGCAGGGCCGCTACGTGGATGATATCGCCCCCGACGGCGCGCTGGTTGCCCACGTGGTGCGATCGCCCGTCGCCCATGCGCGGATCACCGGGCTGGATCTTGCCGCGGCGCGCGCGGCGCCGGGCGTGCACATGGTGGTGAGCGCCGCGGATCTCGCCGCCGCCGGCGTCACCGAGGGGCTGACCGCCGTGACCGTCGAGAATCGCGACGGCAGCAAGGCCGCTGCCCCGCGCCGCCCGCTGCTTGCCGAAGACCGGGTGCGTTTCGTGGGCGAAGGCGTGGCGTTCGTCGTGGCCGAAACAAGCGCGCAGGCGCGGGATGCCGCCGACCTGGTCGAGATCGAGTACGACGACCTGCCGGCGCAGATGGGCCTCGAACCGGGGGCGGTCGCCCTGCATGACGAGGCGCCGGACAACCGCGCCTTCGACTGGGCGATCGGGGACGAGGCCGCCGTGGCGGCCGCCTTCGAGCAGGCCGCGCACGTGGTGCGCCTGCGCCTGTCGGACAACCGCATCATCCCCAACCCGATGGAGCCGCGCGGCTGTCTCGCCGAACCGGCGGACGGGCGGTTGCACGTCGCGGTGAACGGGCAGGGCGTGTGGGGCCCGATACGCACCATCGCGCGCGTCCTGGATATGGCCCCGGAGGACGTGCACGTGACGACGCCGGACGTGGGCGGCGGATTCGGCACCAAGGCGTTCGATTACCCCGAAACCCTGCTGACGGCCCATGCCGCCCGGACGCTTGGCCGCCCCGTGCGCTGGATGGCGGACCGGGGCGAGGCGATGCTGACCGACAATTCGGGCCGCGGGCTGGAACATGATCTCGCGCTGTCCTTCGACGCGGATCTGCGCATCACCGGCTACCGCGTCGATACGCGCTGCGATCTCGGGGCCTACAACAGCTTCATGGGCCAAGGCATCCAGACGACCCTGTTTTCCAAGGTGCTCATGGGTGTCTATGACGTGCAGGCGGCCTGCATGCATGTCGAGGGTTTTTATACCAACACCACGCAGGTGGACGCTTATCGCGGCGCCGGCCGGCCCGAGGCCATCTACGCGCTGGAACGGATCATGGACCGCGCCGCGCGCGAACTGGGCGTCGACACGTGGGATCTGCACCGGCGCAATTTCATCCCTGCCGCGCGCTTTCCTTACGTCTCGGTCACGGGCGAAACCTATGACGTGGGCGATTTCCACCGTGTTCTGGACCACGCCGAGGCGGCCTGCGACAGGGCGGGTTTCGAAGCGCGGCGCGCGGCCAGCGCGGCGCGTGGCAAGCTGCGCGGCATGGGGCTGTGCTATTACATCGAAAGCATCCTGGGAAACCCCTCCGAGACGGCACGTGTCGCCTTCGAGGCGGACGGGACGGTGACGATCTACGTCGGCACGCAAAGCAACGGGCAGGGGCACGAAACGGTCTATGCCGCTTTCCTGTCGGACCAGACGGGCATTCCGCGCGAGCGTGTCCGCGTCGTGCAGGGCGACAGTGACCTGATCGCGCAGGGCGGGGGCACCGGCGGGTCGCGCTCGGTGACCACCCAGAACACCGCGACGCTGGCCACCGTGGACCGGATGGTTGCGGGGTTCACCCCCTTCCTGGCCGAAAGAATGGGCGTGGCGGCAGAGGCCGTGGAATTCGACGGGGACAGGTTCCGCGCGCCGGGTTCCAACCTGTCGCCCACGCTGCTCGAGGCCGCCGGGATGGCCCGTGCCGACGCGCGGACCGACCTGCTCATCCATGAGCAGACGGCGACGCTGCCGGGCCGGTCCTATCCCAACGGGGCCCATGTCTGCGAGGTGGAGGTCGACCCGGAAACGGGTGTCGTCCGGGTCGCGCGTTACACCGTCGTCGACGACTTCGGCAACCTGATCAACCCGATGCTGGCCGAGGGGCAGGTGCATGGCGGCGTGGCCCAGGGTGTCGGGCAGGCCTTGTGCGAACATGTCGGCCACGACGCCGATGGCCAGTTGCTGACGGCAAGCTTCATGGACTACGCGATGCCGCGGGCCGATGACCTGCCCATGATCGACTTCGAAACCGAACCCGTTCCCTCGACCGCCAACGTCATGGGCATGAAAGGCTGTGGCGAGGCGGGCACCGTGGGCGCGATGGCCGCGACAGCCAACGCGGTGGCCGACGCGCTGTGGCCGGCCGGGGTGCGGCAGGCCGACATGCCCTTCACGCCGCACCGCGTCTGGACGATGCTGGCCGAGGCAACGCCCCGGCGGACGGCCTGATCACGGGCCGGGCGCCCCCGATCGTGGCCTGACCGCCGCCATCCCGGGTGCCGTCATGATGTCTTCTTCTCGGTGGAAATACCCCGGGGGAGCCGCCCGGCGGGCGGCGGGGGCAGCGCCCCCGGCTCCCTCTGGATGCGCGAACCGGCGCCCGGGGGGTCAGGCCACGTCGCGCAGTTCCGCCTTGGGCGTGATCCCCAACGCGTGGCAGACGTCACGGGTCAGTTCGGGGCGGTTGAGCGTGTAGAAATGCAGGTGCTCCACCCCGCCCTCGATCAGGTCGCTGCACATCTCGGTGGCCAGCGCGGTGGCCAGCAGGTCGGTGCGGTTGTCGCGCTCGGCCTTGGCGAAGGCATCGTCGAGCCAGCCCGGGATGCGCGTGCCGCAGCTTTCCGCGAAGCGGCGCGCGCCCTTCCAGTTCTCGATGGGGAAGACGCCGGGGATGATAGGCTTGTCGATCCCGGCCTTTTCACAGGCGTCGCGGAACCGGAAGAAACTTTCCTTCTCGAAGAAGAACTGGGTGATCGCCTCGTCCGCGCCGGCCTCGAACTTGCGCTTGAGCCAGTCGATGTTGGCGTCCATGTCGGCGGCCTCGGGATGCACCTCGGGATAGGCGCCCACGCGGATCGTGAACCGGCCGGTTTCGGCCAGTGCGCCGATAAGTTCGCAACTGTTGGCAAAGCCGTCGGGGTGGGGCGTGAAGCCATCTGCCCCTTTGGGCGGATCGCCGCGCAACGCCACGATCTCGGACACGCCGGCATCGGCGAACTCGTTGGCGATCCCCAGCGTTTCCTCGCGCGAGGCGTTGACGCAGGTCAGGTGCGCGGCGACGTTCAGGCCGCTGGTCTTGTGCAGGGTGGCCACCGCGTCGCGCGTCAGTTCACGGGTGGTGCCGCCCGCGCCGTAGGTCACCGACACGAATTTCGGGTCGAGTGGCGACAGCGTGTTGACGGTATCCCAGAGGCGGAAGGACGCCTCGAGTGACTTCGGGGGGAAGAATTCGAACGATATCGACGGCGCGGTCATGGTGGCTATCCTGCGGTTTCTTGTTACGTGGTCTTGACCTTTATGTGCCCGCGCCACATGCTTTAGGCAACTTCATAATATTCAAGGTCTGAATGAGGCTGGCTAATATATGCATATCGAGTTCCGTCATCTCAAGACCATCCGCGCCATCCACCAGGCGGGCGGTCTGGCCAAGGCCGCCGAGCTTCTGCACATCACGCAGTCGGCCCTGTCCCACCAGATCAAGGGGATAGAGGACCAGGCCGGGGTGGAGCTGTTCGTGCGGCGCTCCAAGCCGCTGAGGCTGTCGGCGGCGGGCAAGCGGCTGCTGCGCGTGGCCGAGAAGGTGCTGCCCGAAATCGAGGCGCTGGAAGCGGAATTCAGCGGCTTGCGGCAGGGCAGCGCGGGGCGGCTGCACATCGCCATCGAGTGTCACGCCTGTTTCGAGTGGCTTTTCCCGGTGCTGGAGGAATTCCGCAAGACATGGGCCGACGTGGACGTGGACATTCGCCCCGGCCTTGCCTTCGACGCGCTGCCCGCGCTCCAGAAGGAAGAGGTGGACCTTGTCGTTTCCTCCGACCCCGAGGACCTGCCCGGCGTCATCTTCAAGCCGCTTTTCGATTACGAGCCCGTTTTCGTGGCCTCCAGCCAGCACCCGCTGGCGCACAAATCGTTTGTCGAGGCCGAGGATTTCCGCGACGAGACGCTCATCACCTACCCGGTGGAGCGGTCGCGGCTCGACGTGTTCTCGGAATTGCTGACCCCGGCCAAGGTCGAGCCGCGCGCGACCCGGCAGGTGGAGCTGACGGCGGTGATCCTGCTGCTCGTGGCCTCGAACAGGGGCGTGGCCGTTCTGCCCGACTGGGTGGTGCGCGAGGTCAAGACCAGCAGCGATTACGTGACCCGCCCCCTGACCGAAACCGGGCTGACCAAGCGGCTTTACGCCGCCATCCGCGAGGACGACTCCGAGAAGCCCTACATGGCGCAGCTCATCCGGCTGGCGCGCGAAATCCCGGTACGGATGCAGCGCGGGGACGCGCCGGCCGTGGCCGTCTGACCGGCCCCGGCGGTGCCCGGGCGGTGCGCCGGCGGCGGCCCTGAATTCGCACGGAGGCGGGCGCGGATGCCCCTTGTAAGGGCCGCGCGCGCGGCGTATACGCGCGGCCTGTATCGAAGGAGCGCCACATGCCCGGCAGTGCCAATCTCAACATCATGATCAAGGCCGCGCGCAAGGCCGGCCGGTCGCTGGTCAAGGATTTCCGCGAGGTGGAGAACCTGCAGGTCAGCATGAAGGGGGCCGGTGATTTCGTCAGCCGCGCGGACCTCGCCGCCGAGGAGATCCTGAAGCAGGAGTTGCGCGGCGCGCGTCCCACCTACGGCTGGCTTGCCGAGGAGCGCGGCGGCGAGCCGGGCGAGGATCCGACGCGGCGCTGGATCGTGGACCCGCTCGATGGCACGACCAACTTCCTGCACGGGTTGCCGCACTGGGCGGTGTCCATCGCGCTCGAGCACAAGGGGCAGGTGGTGGCGGGCGTGGTATTCGATGCCGCCAAGGACGAGATGTTCTTTGCCGAGAAGGGCGAAGGCGCGTGGATGAACGACGGCCGGCTGCGCGTGTCGGGCCGGAAAAGGATGATCGAGTCGATCTTCGCGACGGGCGTGCCGTTTGGCGGGCACCCCGGCCTACCGCTTGTCCTGCAGGACCTGGGCCGCCTCATGCCCGTTTGCGCCGGGGTCCGCCGCTGGGGCTGCGCGTCGCTGGACATGGCCTACGTGGCGGCGGGCCGATACGAGGGGTACTGGGAGCGCAATCTCAACGCGTGGGATCTGGCGGCCGGCGTGGTGATCGTGCGCGAGGCCGGCGCGCTGGTGGAGCCGATCAACGCGGGCGCGGACATTCTCGCGGATGGCGAGGTGATTTGCGCCAACGAAGCCGTCTTTTCCAAGTTCGCCAACGTGATCCGCGGCTGAGGCCGGGCCGCGCGCGCGGATTTTCCATCTCGACAGCCGGGAGAACTCGGGCTAGCCCTTCCGCGGTGGATGCGAAAGGGTAAAGGATGCGCATGTTCCATGCAGCCTTGCGGGTGATGATCGTCCTGCCGCTTTCGGGGCTGCTGGCCCTTGCCGGCTGCGCCGGGGGGCCGGGCGCAGGGCCCGCGACGCAACCCGCCGGTGTCACGCAGGGCGTCGGCGCCGACGCCTCGGTCGGGCTGGCCGCGCAATCGCGTGATCGCGATGCGCAGGCCGGACAGGTTGCCCGGCTGGAGCAGGCCATTCTCGCGCTCGGCCCCGGCGTGGACCCTGAGGAGGCGGCGCGCGCCGCCCGCAGCGCCTACCGCAACACGCGGGAACTGGCGCGCGCCTACCAGATCACCGACGGCCCGCTGCTTCACAACACCAAGGTCAACATGGGGCTCAAGCCGCGCGGCCTGTGCTGGCACTGGGCGATGGACATGGAGGACAGGCTGGACCGCGAGCGATTCCGCACCTTGGAAATTCACCGCGCGATCGCCAATTTCAACACGCCTTTCCGCCTGCAGCATTCCACCGCGATCATCAGCCGCCGGGGGGACAGCATGTACGAGGGTATCGTGCTGGACCCGTGGCGCGAGGGCGGTGAGCTGACATGGCTGCCCACCGGGCAGGATACGCGGTATGACTGGTACCCCCGCCTGCCGGTGCTGGCGTTCAAGCGCGGCGAGATGACGGCGGCCGAGCTGTACGCGGGCACGGAATCCTGAACGGCCGGGCGCCGTCAGCGGTCGGCGGGATGGTTGATGCCGTCGGTCCACGGGACAGGCTCGGCCTCGCGGGGGGCGACGCCCGCGATGGTGCCGAGGTTCACGCCGTACATTGTCGGATCCGAGCGGCGCCGGTGATGGGTATAGATGCCGCAGATCGAGCAGAAATAATGCTGCGCGGTCATCGTGCCCCATTGATAGCGCGACAGTTTCCCGGCGCCGCGCGTGACATCGAGGTTTTCCAGCGGTACGCTGACTGTCGCCGCCCCGCGGCGCCGGCAGAAGCTGCAATCGCAGCGGCGGGCGTCGGACAGGTCGGAACATGCCGGCGTGATGCGGAGTTCGACCGCGCCGCAATGGCAGGTGGCCGTTCGGGTGGTGGCTGTCATTTCCGGCGTCTCACCTTGGGAATATGGCTGCGGGCATAGCGGTATTCGGCTTCGGGGTAGGGCGGCGTGCCCGCGTTGCGGCGCCAGTAGGCCGGTCCGCCCTTGCGCAGGAAAACCGGTACCGTCAGCACCACGCCGATCAGGAAGCCACCGGCATGGGCCCAGTAGGCCACGCCGCCGCCTGTCGGGTCGGCGCCGATCCCGCTGACGAGTTGCACCGCGAACCACAGGCCCAGCATCATCCAGGCGGGCAAGGCGATGATCTGGATGAAAAAGATGATGATGACGAGGATGTCCACCCGCGCCCGTGGGTAAAGCAGCAGGTAGCCCCCCATCACGCCGGCGATCGCCCCGGATGCGCCGACGGTCGGCACCGGCGACAGCGGCCCGGCCAGCACGTGGGCCAGCCCCGACCCGACCCCGCAGGCGAGGTAGAACAGCGCATAGCCGAGATGGCCCATCTCGTCCTCCAGGTTGTCGCCGAAAATCCACAGGAACAACATGTTGCCCCCGAGATGGAGCAGCCCGCCATGCATGAACATCGACGTGAAGAGCCCGCCATAGGCGCCTTCGCGCGTGACGAGCACCGGCACGATCGCCCAGTCGTAGAAGAAGGCGTTCAGCGCGCGCGGGTCGTTGAAGAGCGGCCAGTAGCCAAGGAACACCACGATGTTGATCGCGATGAGCGCGTAGGTGACGTAGGGCGTCGTGCTCGACGGGTTGTGATCGCGGATCGGGAACATGCGCCATAGCTAGCGCGGTTCCGCGGGTTCGGAAAGCGGGAGTTTCGCGCGCGCATCGCGCCGCCATTCGGCGTGCCGTCCCGAAAGGCCGCGCGGCCCCGGGCAGGGGGCCGCGTCGATGTGGACAGGATCAGGACATGCCGCCCAGAAGCGCCGCGTTGCCGCCCGCCGCGGTGGTATCCACGCAGACATGCCGTTCGTGGCAGGCATGGCCGGTATCCGGCATCCCGGTGATGAGCGGCAGGATGGGCCCGTCGCGCTCACCGAGCGCGGCGGCATAGGCGCGGCCCGTCGCCGCGTCGCCCCACCACAGCGCGCCGGACATGTTGGCAAGGTCGCGCAGGTCGTCGGGGGCCACGTGGCCCGTGGCCTGCACCGCGATGCCGCCAAGGGCCTCGACGGCGCGGGCCTGTGCCGCGGCGGCTTCCGCGCCCGGCCCGAGGCACAGCAGCGGCGGGCGCCGGAAGGTCGAGAGGCGGTTGGATTCGCCCGTCGGGCCAGGCAGCACATGCGCCTTCAGCGGCGCCTCGGCGCGGGCGGCGGCGGCGGCATCCAGCGCCTTCTGCGCATCGCCGCGGCCCATGTCGCGCGGCCAGTCCTCGCCCGTCTGCGCCGCGGCGTGGCGGGTGAAGCGGGCAAGGTAGTGCGGCCCGCCCGCCTTGGGCCCGGTGCCCGACAGCCCCTCGCCCCCGAACGGCTGGGAGCCGACGATGGCGCCGATCTGGTTGCGGTTGACGTAGATGTTGCCGGCATGGACGGCCTCGGTCACGTGCTGCACGCGGTCGTCGATCCGGGTCTGAAGCCCGAAGGTCAGGCCGTAGCCCGTCGCGTTGATCCGGTCGATCACGCGGTCGAGATCCCGCGCCCTGTAGGTGGCGAGGTGCAGGACGGGGCCGAAGATCTCGCGCTCCATGTCCTCGATGCCGCCCACCTTGATCAGCGTGGGCGCGATGTAGGTGCCGGCATTGGGCGTTTTGATCTCGTGCAGGAGCCGGCCTTCGGCGCGGGCCTGCTGGATATGCTCGGCGATGCCGCTGCGGGCGTCCTCGTCGATCACCGGGCCGACGTCGGTCGACAAGTCCCACGGCTGGCCGATACGCAGCGCGTCCATCGCGCCGGTCAGCATCTCGGTGAAGCTGTCGGCGATGTCCTCCTGCACGTAAAGGCAGCGCAGGGCCGAGCACCGCTGGCCCGCCGACTGGAAGGCGGATTCGACGATTGCCTGCACGGCCTGTTCCGGCAGCGCGGTGGAATCGACGATCATGGCGTTGAGCCCGCCCGTTTCGGCGATGAGCGGCGCGCCCGGCGCGAGGTTCCCGGCCATTGCCCGGCGGATTTTCATGGCGGTGTCCGTTGACCCGGTAAAGGCCACCCCGCCCACGCGCGGGTCGGAGGTGAGCGCCGCGCCCACCTCGCCCGCGCCGGGCAGCAACTGCAGCGCGGTCTTGGGGACGCCGGCCTCGTGCATGAGCTTGACGGCAAGGCAGGAAATGATCGGCGTCTGTTCGGCCGGTTTCGACAGCACCGCGTTCCCCGCGGCCAGGGCCGCGCTGATCTGGCCGGTGAAGATCGCCAGCGGGAAGTTCCACGGGCTGATGCAGGTGAAGGTGCCCACCGCCTCGTCCGTCGGGGCGTTGGCCGCGTAGTAGCGCAGGAAATCGACCGCCTCGCGCAGTTCGGCGACGGCGTCGAGCACCGATTTGCCGGCCTCGCGGTGGATCGCCGCGAAAAGTTCGCCGTAATTGGCCTCGTAAAGGTCGGCCACCCGGTTCAGCACCGCCGCGCGGTCCTCGGCCGGGGCATCCCATGCCCGCGCGTGATCCAGCGCCGTTTCGATGTCGGCGGCGCTGGCCCATGCCACGGTGCCGGGGCTGTCGGCGGGATCGGCCGGGTTGATGACGGGCTGCGCCGCTTCGGGTACGGCCTTGCCCGCCAGCAGCGGCGCGGCCTGCCACTGATGCGTGGCATACGGGTCGCGGGCGGCGTCGATCTCGTCGAGCGTGGGGTGGTGGGCCAGGTCGAACCCCTTGGAGTTCACCCGTTCGGGCTGGAACAGCTCGGGGCCGGTCGGCAGCTCGGGCGTCTGTTCGTTGATTGTCTCGAAAGGGTCGGCCGCGACGGTTTCGGGCGGCACGTCCTCGTCCACGATCTGGTTGACGAAGCTGGAATTCGCGCCGTTTTCCAGAAGACGGCGCACCAGATAGGCCAGCAGGTCGCGATGCGCGCCGACGGGCGCGTATATGCGGCAGCGCGTGCCCTCGCCCTGCATGATCAGGCCGTGCAGCGACTCGCCCATGCCGTGCAGGCGCTGGAATTCGAAGGCGGACCTGTCGTCGGCCATTTCGAGGATGGCGGCCGCCGTGTGCGCGTTGTGCGTGGCGAATTGCGGGTAGATGCGGTCGGTCATCGACAGCAGTTTGCGGGCATTGGCGATATAGGAAATGTCCGTTGCCGCCTTGGAGGTGAAGACCGGGAAGCCGTCGACCCCCTCGACCTGGGCCTGCTTGATCTCGGTGTCCCAGTAGGCCCCCTTGACGAGGCGCACCATCAGCCGCCGGTCCAGCCGGTTGGCGAGGTCGTGCAGGTATTCGAGCACGTGGCCCGCGCGCTGCCCGTAAGCCTGTACCACGACGCCGAACCCGTCCCAGCCGGCCAATGCGGGTTCGCTCAGGACGGTTTCGATCACGTCGAGCGAAAGGGACAGGCGGTCGGCCTCCTCCGCGTCGATGTTGAGCCCCATCCGGGCCGATTTCGCCAGCAATGCGAGCGAACGGAGGCGGGGCACCAGCACGTCCATGACCTGATCGCGCTGCGCCACCTCGTAGCGGGGATGCAGGGCGGAGAGCTTGACCGAAATCCCGGGGTTGTCGCGGATGTCCGGGTTGGTGCAGGCATTGGCGATTGCCGTGATCGCGCGCGAATAGCCGAGGTGATAGCGCACGGCATCGGCATCCGTCCGGGCGGCCTCGCCCAGCATGTCGTAGGAATAGGAATAGCCCTTCCTTTCCATCTCGGCGGCGCGTTTCATGGCCGATTCGATGGTCTCGCCCAGCACGAACTGGCGGCCCATCTCCTTCATCGCGCGGGCCGTGGCGGTGCGGATCACCGGCTCGCCCAGGCGGCGGATGGCGCCGCGCAGGTGGCCGACGGGGCCGGGCTTGTCTTCCTCCAGCACCTTGCCGGTGAGCATCAGCGCCCATGTCGAGGCGTTGACCAGCGGCGAGGTGGAATGGCCCATGTGCTTGCCCCAGTCGCTGGGGGCGATCTTGTCCTCGATCAGCGCGTCGATCGTGTCGGCGTCGGGCACGCGCAGCAGCGCCTCGGCCAGGCACATCAACGCGATCCCCTCCTCGGTTGACAGGCCGTATTCCGCGAGGAACACTTCCATCAGCCCGGGGCTGGACTGGCCACGGATATCGCGCACAAGCTGCGCCCCGCGCTGGCAAATACTGGCGCGATCCGTTTCCGACAGCGCGGCCTCGGCGGTGAGCCGGGCAATCGTTTCGCCCTCGTCGGCATAAGTCGCAAGGTCGATGGTGCGGCGGAAGTCGCTGTCATACGGCATGGTCTGCTCCCTGCAAGTGGATTGACCCATGATACCACCGGGTTGTAAGTCATTTATCCTGAATATGCGAAAATTTCCGATTTTACGGGTCAAAAAAATGCCGGAACAAGGTCAAAAAGATCAGTTCAACATCGACCGTTTCGACCGGGCGATTCTGCGCGTCCTCGGTGGCAACGGGCGCATCTCGATAACGGAGCTCGCGCGCGAGATCGGGCTGTCGAAGTCGCCCACGCAGGCCCGCCTGCGCCGGCTGGAGGCGGCCGGCGTCATCACCGGGTATCGCGCGCTCATCGATCCGATCCGGCTGGGGCTCGATCACGTGAGTTTCGTCGAGGTACGGCTGCACGACACGCGCGAGGCCGCGCTGGCCGAGTTCAACGCCGCCGTCGCCGCCATCCCCGAGATCGAGCAGGCGCACCTGATCGCGGGGAATTTCGACTACCTCATGAAAATCCGGACACAGGACATGGCGGATTATCGCCGTGTCCTGGCCGAGAAGATCTCGACGCTGCCGCATGTGGCCAACACCTCGACCTATGTCGCGATGCAGGCCGTGAAAGAGGACACGCTGTCGGACGTGATTTGATTTTCGCGCGTGTCGGCGCATCATGTGCGGGCATGAGACATCTTTTGCTGGCCCCGCTCCTCCTGTCTGCTGCTGCCTTCGGCCCCGCCGCCGCGCAAGAATGCCCGGAACCGCCCGATCACGCGGCCGAGCTGGGCGACCTGATCCGCGCCGCGCGCGCCGCCCCCGACGAAGCGGAGGGCCGGCGCCTGTCGGACGCGATGTGGGAATTGTGGACCGATGCGCCCGATACCCGCGCGCAGGAATTGCTGGACGAGGGGATGTCGCGACGCGAGTCCCGTGACTACGCCGGCGCGATGGACGCCTTCGAGGCCCTTGTCGCCTACTGCCCGGACTACGCGGAAGGGTACAATCAAAGGGCCTACATCCATTTCCTGCGCGGTGATTTCGAGGCGGCGCTGCCGGATCTCGACCGCACGCTGGCGCGCGCGCCGCGCCACGTGGCAGCCTTGGCGGGCAAGGCGCTGACGCTTCATGCCCTCGGGCGCAACGCCGAGGCCGTGCTGGCCCTGCGGGCGGCGCTGGACCTGAACCCGTGGCTGGGCGAGCGGCACCTGCTGCCCGTGCTCGAGGCCGACGGCGAGGATATCTGAGCGGCATCTTGACGGATCGTCATGAAGTTGTGATTGATCATGATCGCCGGGGTGGTGGACCCCTTTAGCCCTATTTCCTATTGTCGCCGTCACGCGACGAAAGGACGGCGCCAACATGAGCAATGCCGACGATCTGCTGGAAAAGATGCGCGAGGCCTATCCTGACGGCATCCCCAACCTTTTTCGCACCTTGACGGGCAACCGCGCGGTGCTTGCCGGGTTCATGGCGCTGGATGGCTGCCTGGAAACCGAGGGTGCGCTGACCCCGGCGGAGCGGTTGCTGGTGGGGTTGATCACCGCGCAGCACTTCGAGTGCGCCTATTGTCAGTCGGCCCTTTCGAAAGAAGCCAAGGAGGCCGGCGCGGACGCGGCCGCGGTGGCGGCGGTCTTGCAGAACGCGGTGCCGCACCAGATGCGTGCCCGCAACCTCGTGCTGGCGACGCAACGGATCCTTGAAATGCATGGTCGCTTGCCGAAAGCGGAAATCGCCTATTTTTCCCGGTTCGACCTGGATGAAGAGGCATTGCTGGAAGTCATCGGCGTCGTCGGGGAATTCACCATCGCGACCCATGCCAACAATCTTGTACGCACGAGGATCGATCCGGAATACCGCGCCGACGATCAATCCTGATCCGGCAGCATGATTTCAAAGGTCGTGCCCCGGTCATCGGCTCTCGCGACCCTGAGATATCCGCCATGCCCCCGTGCAAGTTCGGAGGCGATCATCAGCCCGAGACCGGTGCCGCCTGCGCCCGGGCGTTGTTTTTCCTCTGCGAGGCGCTTCACGAGCTCGTCGGGCAGGCCGGGGCCGTCGTCGGCGACAGTGATCCCCGCTGCTTTTTCCATGCGGTCGCCGTGGATCGTGACGGTGCGCGCGCCCGCATCGCTGGCATTGCGCACAAGGTTCAACAGGATCCGGTAAACCTGGTCGAAATCCGCGTCCAGCACCGTTGCGTCGCCGGCGTCAAAAATCACTTGCGTGTCCATCCCGCCCGGCAGGACGGCCGTCGCGATGATCTCTTCGACAACGTCGTGCAGCAGGAAACGGGCGGCATCGGGCTTCTGCTCTTCGGCATGGCCCGCCAGCAGCGTTTGCTGGCACAGGCCAAGCGCTCTTTCCAGCGACCGTGACATGACGTCGGCGCCCGCTTGTACCTTTGGGTCGGCATGGCCTTGCAGCCTGTCGGAAAGCAGTTGCGCGGTCGTCAGCGTGTTTCTCAGATCATGGACCAGCTTGCGGACGGATTGGCCCACTTCCGCCAGTTGTTCGCCCCGCAAGTCGCGGATCACCGCGAGGATCAGGTCATCGCCGTCGGTCGGAAAAGCTGTGCTGCGGATTTCGGCCGGCACGAAAACGCCGTTGCGCGTGCGACAGGACAGGTCGTCACGCATCCACGCACCCCGTTGCGTCACTTCGTCGAGGAATTGCCGCAGCCGGGGAAGTTCGTGAGGGTGGATGTCGGCGGCGGTCATGCCGACAAGCTGCGCCCGCGGATAGCCGAGCAATCGCGTTGCCGCCTCGTTTGCCGCGCGTATCGCGCCGTCGGACGCGTTCAGGATGATGGCCGGGTCCTGCATCCCGTCGAAGAGGTCGACGAACGCGGTGCTGTTCGCGAGGTCCGTGAGATTCTGCGCCAAGGCAATGCCTATCCTGTCCCGCTCTCGGGATGGCACAGCGAAAACGGTGTTTCAAGCCAAGCGTCCGGGTTTACACCACACCCAAACCGGATATTGTCCGCGCCCGTGGCCCGCGTGGTGGAATGGTAGACACAGGGGACTTAAAATCCCCAGGCTTCAGGCCGTGCCGGTTCGAGTCCGGCCGCGGGTACCACGGGAAGGCGCCTGGCGCGCAGGTGAGCCCCGCAGCGCGGCCGATGGGCCGCGGTCGGGGCGGACAGATCGGTTTGTCAGGCCCGCTCGGCGTAGTCCATCGTCTCGGTGTTGACGACGATTTCCTCGTCCGGGCCGACGAAGGGCGGCACCATCACCTTGACGCCGTTTTCCAGCACGGCGGGCTTGAAGCTGTTGGCCGCGGTCTGGCCTTTCACGACCGGCTCGGTCTCGGCCACGCGGCAGGTGACTTTCTGGGGCAGCGTGGCGTTCAGTGCCTCGCTTTCGTAGAATTCCACGGTGATGGTCATCCCGTCCTGCAGGAACGGCCGCCGTTCGCCGAGGATGTCGCCGGGCAGCGAGATCTGTTCGAAGGTCTCGGCGTCCATGAAATGCAGCATGCCGTCGTCCTCGTAGAGAAACTGCTGGTCCTTCTGTTCGAGGCGCACACGCTCGACCTTGTCAGCGCTCCGGAAGCGTTCGTTCAGCTTGGACCCGTTTCGCAGGTTGCGCAGCTCGACCTGGGCGAAGGCGCCACCCTTGCCGGGCTTGACGTGCTCCACCTTGACCGCCGTCCAGAGCCCGCCGTTGTGCTCGAGCACGTTTCCGGGCTTGATCTCGTTTCCGTTGATCTTGGGCATGTGGCATAACCGTGTCAGAAGGTTGATTGGTATTCGCCGCCACCTATATCCCTTGAGGTGATGACAGGCAAGACGACGATATCTCGTGCTGCGGCCGCAGAAAGCCATGCAAATTTTGCAAGTAAGCTATGCGTTTGAGCCCTATCCGAATCGTTCGAAGTCAGCCATAACCATCGCCACGCCCGAAACACAAGAGCAATAACATCAAGGACGAAACATGAAGGATTTCGTTGACGGCACCGCCTTCAATGCCGAACAGGGCAACCGTGCGCGCAAGCTGTTTGCCGCCGTCGTTCTCGCCGCGTTGGACGATGCGATATCGGATGACAAGAAATACGGCAACGGCCCTGACCAGATCGCCCGCTGGGCCCGTTCGCGCGACGGGCGCGAGGTGCTGTCCTGCGCCGGCATCGACCCCAACGAGCGCGTCGTCGAGGGCCTGATGGAATTCGTGGCCAAGGGTGTGCGCACCTCGGTCGCGCTGTCCCGCGAGGAAAGCGAGCGTCGCCACGCCGCCGCCGCGCAGGCCGAAGCGGCCTGACCACGGCCCGACCAGACCTTGCCGAAGGCCCTGCCGGTTCCGGCGGGGCTTTCCTTTTGGGCCTGATGCCGGCTGTCGCCACGGCGCCCGTCATGCTGTGCATGATGTCTTTTCGCGGGGTGGTTTGCCCTGTATCAGGGGGCCGAGCATCCACGGCGCGCGGGGACCATGGCTAGGGCATTGATGATTCAGGGGGCAGGCTCCAACGTGGGGAAATCCATGCTGGTGGCCGGGTTGGCCCGGGCTTTCACGCGGCGTGGCCTTGCCGTCGCGCCGTACAAGCCGCAGAACATGTCGAACAACGCCGCCGTCACCGAGGACGGTGGCGAGATCGGGCGCGCACAGGCGCTGCAGGCGCTGGCATCGGGGCGCGCGCCGCACACCGACATGAACCCTGTCCTGCTGAAGCCCGAAACCGATACCGGTGCGCAGGTCATCGTGCAGGGGCAACGGTTCGCGACGTTGCGCGCCGCGGATTATGCCAAGGCCAAGCCGGATCTTCTGGGGCCAGCGCTGGACAGTTTCCGCCGGCTGTGCGGCACCGCCGATCTGGTGCTGGTCGAGGGGGCTGGCAGCCCGGCCGAGATCAACCTGCGCGCGGGCGACATCGCCAACATGGGCTTTGCCGAGGCGGCGGGTGTGCCGGTCGTGCTGGTGGGCGACATCGACAGGGGCGGTGTCATCGCGCAGGTCGTGGGGACGCAAGCGATCCTGCCGCCCGAGGATGCGGCGCGCATCCGGGCCTTTGCGATCAACAAGTTCCGCGGCGACGTGCGGCTGTTCGATGACGGGCTGGCCGAGATCGTGGCGCGCACCGGCTGGCCCGCCCTCGGGGTGCTGCCGTGGTTCGCGACTGCGTGGCGCCTGCCGGCGGAGGACGCCGTGGAGATGGGCACGCCGGAGCGGGCGGGCGGGCTGCACGTGGTCTGCCTCGCCCTGTCGCGGATCGCGAACTTCGACGATCTCGACCCCCTCGCGCAGGTCCTGCTTGGCCTTCTCGAGCCCGCCGATATCCTCCCAGGAGACGTCGGGGACTTGGACCATGATCTCGCGCAGTGCCGAGGGCTGCACG